>JAHKVW010000025.1 GCA_020624805.1 bacterium
GGAGATTCCCCTGATAGGGGAAATGTCCGCGAAGCGGACAAAAGGGTTGCCGTTCTCGCTTAGAGAAAGGCGTCTCCGCCGAGGAATGCTCCTCCCGACACCTATCCGATAAATGTCACCCAAGGCGAAGCGTATCAAGTTTTCCGTAGGGTACGGCGCTTGTCGACGTACCGCAACCTTTCCAATATATGTCACCTAAATAAGTAGCATATCAGCTTTTCCGTAGTGATGACCATTGGTCATCCGCAGAATGACGGGCGTATTTCTAATCGAAAGCGTAAGATAGGAGAGAAACGCTTCTCCCAAACAGACGACCAATAGTCGGCTCAACGACGAAGCGGTACGTCGCGAGCGCCGTACCCTACAGTAAACGCTTTATCTGCTCCGCGGTTATGTGAGATGTATCGGATAGGTTTCAGCGGGAGCAAGCCCCCGCCCTACAGAAATCGATTTGCTCCACGTTTGGGCGACATATATCGGAAAGGCAGCGTATCGCAGATGTTCACATAAAGTTTAAAAAGAATTAGCACTCTCGACTTGACAGTGCTAATGATTGGAAGTATAATAGAATTGTAATATAAATGTCATATGGCACGGAGAATCAACCCTCCGGCGCTTTGCGCCATCTCCTCGCCGGAAGCGGCTCCCCCCTTTTCCGCTTTGCGGACATTCCCCCAACGGGGGCACCTTAGGAAAGGGAGGCTTTACTATGACAAATACAACAAAGAAGGTATGAACATGGCGAAAAAGCAATTCAAAACAGAATCCAAAAAACTGCTGGATATGATGGTCAACTCCATCTATACCCATAAGGAGATCTTCCTGCGTGAGCTGATCTCTAACGCGTCCGACGCGATCGACAAGCTCTATTTCCGCTCCTTGACCGACGACAGCGTGGGCATGGATCACGATGATTTTGAGATCCGTCTCACCGCGGACAAGGACAACCGAATCCTGACCGTCACCGATAACGGTATCGGCATGACCAAGGAGGAGCTCGAGAATAACCTCGGCACGATCGCAAAGTCCGGTTCGCTCGACTTCAAGACCGATGAAGAGAATCAAAGCGAGAACATCGACATCATCGGCCAGTTCGGCGTAGGCTTTTACTCCGCGTTCATGGTCGCCGATAACATTAAGGTTGAGAGCAAGGCGTTCGGCAGTGACGAAGCCTTTGTCTGGGAGTCCTCCGGCGCGGACGGCTACACCATCAAGAAGTGTGAGAAGGACAAAGCCGGTACGGTCATCACCCTGCACATCAAGGAGGATACCGAGGAAGAAAAGTACGGTGAGTTCCTCGAGGTCTATCGTATCCGTGAGCTGATCAAGAAATACAGCGACTACATCCGCTACCCGATCCGCATGGAGACCTCGCATAAACAGCTCAAAGAGGGCACCGAGAACGAGTATGAGGACGTTTACGAGGATGAGACCCTCAACAGCATGACCCCCATCTGGAAGAAGCCGCAGAGCAAGGTCACCGATGAGGAGTATGCCGAGTATTACAAGGGCAAGTTCAACGATTATGAGGCGCCCCTCAAGGTGATCCGCCAGTCCACCGAGGGCAACGCGACCTATACCGCGCTGCTGTTCATCCCGTCTCACGCGCCGTATGATTATTACAGCCGCGATTATGAGAAGGGCTTGCAGCTCTATTCCAGCTCCGTGATGATCATGGAGAAGTGCAAGGATCTTTTGCCCGATCATTTCAGCTTTGTCAAGGGTCTGGTGGACAGCGCCGACCTGAGCCTGAACATCTCTCGTGAGATGCTCCAGCATGACCGTCAGCTCAAGATCATCGCCAAGGCGCTTGAGAAAAAGATCGCCTCGGAGCTCGGCAAAATGCTGAAAACCGACCGTGAGAAGTACGAGCAGTTCTTCCGTGAGTTCGGCGCACAGCTCAAGTGGGGCATTTATTCCTCTTTTGGCGTGAACCGTGAGGAATTGCAGGATCTCCTGCTCTTTAAGACGTCCGACGAAGGTAAGTATACTTCTTTAAAAGAATATATCGACCGTGCAAGAGAGAATCAGGACAAGATCTATTATGCGGTCGGAGAGACCGTCGAGAAGATCGCCATGCTCCCGCAGGTGGAGAGCGTACTCGCCAAAGGCTATGAGGTGCTCTACCTGACCGAGGACATCGACGAATTCTGCGTTCAGATCCTGCGCAATTATGATAACAAGGACTTCCTGAATGTCTGCACCGATAACCTTGATCTCGGCGATGAGGAAGAAAAGGCACAGCTCAAGGAAGAGAACGACAAGTCCGAGGAGCTCTTCAAATTCATGAAGGAGAGTATCGGCGATAAGGTGGCAAAGGTGCGCTACACCAACACCCTGAAGAACCACGCCGTATGCCTCTCCAGCGAGGGCAATGTGTCCGTCGGTATGGAGCAGATCCTCAACAAGATGCCCGGCACCGAGGGTCAAAATATCAAGGCAGAGACCGTGCTTGAGATCAACAAGGATCATCCGATCAAGGACAAGCTGCTGTATCTCTTCGGCAACGATAAAGAGAAGCTCGCCGACTACAGCAAGATCCTGTACGCCCAGGCAAGACTGATCAACGGTCTGAACCTCGACACCCCCGCCGAGATCAGCGATCTGGTATGCGATCTGATGGTGTAGTGTTGGAGAACGGAGAACAGAGAACGGAGAACGGTGTTGGGAAACGCTGACGCGTTTTGAAAGATATTACTGATAGATAACAATAACGCTCATGACTCTTTGATGAAAAGCCATGAGCGTTGTTTTTTTATTCGGTTGAGATTGCCACAGCTCTTACGAGCTTCGCAATGACAATTTATAATCAGGTGAGGGCGGAGCCCTCCCTTTACCGTTCTCCGTTCTCCGTTATCCGTTAACCGATGATAACTTACTATCGATATACTCCAACAGTTCTTCACCGCACATCTCCGCGATATCCTCGGGGGAGTCGGGGAAGGAAAGCAAGATCTGATTTTTGTCCCTGACGATATAGCCCTCGCTGCCGCTCTCGGCGCTTAACTTGCGCATATTATCAAGCGTGAGCGCGGAGTTGGAGAACACGCGCGACAGCACGACGCGCAGGTTGTCGTCCTCAAAGGAGTCAAAGCCGCCGATGATGACGGTCAGCGGGCAGAGCTTCAAGCTGCGGCTGACCTGCGCCCCCAGCTCGACCGGCGTGGTCGCCGAGGTGATCAGATGCGCTTCGCCGCCGATGGGGGCGAGCGCTTTTTTCAGCGCTTTTTCACAGTATGAGGTTTTTCTGGACAGATAAAAAATCAGATTATACTTCATGGCGATCCTTTGCTGTGTTGGCGGGGGATAGGGATGAACCCCTTCCCCCGATAAATTGTTACTTGGGAACGGCGGTGAACTTGGGATAAATGTCGATACCGACGTTCAGATGGTCGAAGTCGACGCCGGAAACATCCTTGTCCCATCCCTCGAACACATAGGTGTAGTAGTCATCCTCCGGCATGACCGGGTCACCGCCCGGCGTCGGTACCGGATCACCCTCCTTGACGTTGTAGGCGGCATACTGGCTGCCGTCAAAGTTGCGGTAGGTGACGGGGTAGTAGGTGATGACCGGCGGTTCTGTCGGCTTGGGAGCGCCTTTCTTTTCCGTGGGTGGCGGCTCGGTAGGAGGCTCCGTCGGGTTGGAGGCGAGGGTCGCGGTCAGATCCTCCGAGCCCTCCAGATTACCCTTGCCGTCATACCAGTCGACCAGTCCCTTGGCGTTTGCCGTTTTAAAGGTCAGCGGATCGGGACGGGTGCCGCCGTAGCGGCTGTAGTAAACATCCGGGAACAGCGGATCGGAGCTGCGCGACGCCAAGCTGACGTCGACGTTAGGATCCTCTCCGGGGCGTACCTTACGCGCGACGACCACCAGTCGCCACTGGTAGAATTCATAACAGCAGGTGGACAGGGTGATGATCTGGTCGCCCTCGTTACAGGTGACGGGAATGTCGAAGAATGAGCGCACGCGCATATTGTAGACAAAGTTCATGAACTCCGCGTCGGAGTTGAAATCGCCCTGCATATAGTTGAAGAACTCGCCGTGTTCGTAGCGGGTCGAGGTCTTGAACACCGAGATGATCTTATACTTGGCATCGCCGTCGGGGGTGTTGAACTTGACGATGGGATGATCCTGATAGAATTCGAGATCGCCCTTCAGATCACCCTTCGGCGAGTATCCGAGAAGTCCGGCGAACATACTGCCGTCGAGCATATCGTGACCGTGCATGATGACGTTGCGCGATTTTTCGCCCTCGGTAGATCGGTAGTCGATGAAGATGCTGCCGTATTCGGAGCTCTCCTTTTTGTAGGTGCGCTTGAGGTAATATTGATTATAGCGGTCGTCGCCCTCGTGATACAGGACGGGGTAATCGATCTTGGTGTCGGGGATGGTGATCCAGCCGACGATCTCGTCGTTGATCGCCTTGAGCGCGTCCCAATCCTGTTCGGGACCTTCACCTTCGCCATCTTCGTTGTTTTTGTTATGGGCGATGGTCTGGATCTCGCTGGTAACAGCATCGTTGCGCATCGGTCCGAAGATGTAGAACTCCAGCACGTAGATCAGCGCGCCGATGAACGCGGCGATCGCGATCAGTACGACGATCTTGCGGATCTTCTGCTTTTTGGTATCCTCTTTCTGAGGGATAAAGGATCGGATAAAGCCTTGCTTTTTCTTCGGCACCGCGGCATCATTAGACAGATCGATCTGATTGAGCTCAGCGTCGACTTCTTTACCGCTCGTGTCAAAGAACGCGATACCGACGGGGTAGAGCGCCGCATTTTTCGCGAACACATCGTTGGCGCCGGCAATACCGCCGCGGATCACATCCTTGAGCGCGGCGCCTGTCAGTGAAGCGCAGGGCAGCGCGATAAAGCGCTTTCCCGAATAGGAGAAGCAGTAGCCCTTATAGCCGTTGCCCAGGTCGCCGATAGAGGAGACTTTGAGCTTCGGCGTCAGGTCTTTGTGCGCTTCATCACGCGGGATGCCGGCTTCGAGATTCTCGATCGTCTTGTAAAACAGTTTACGGAATGAACTGTTGTCGGTCGAATCGAGCGCGTTGACGAACAAAAACAGATCGCTTTCGCTTGCGTTCAGCTTTTCCGTGATCGCCTTTGACAGCTTTTTGGCGTCTGCGGCACATTCGGTAGTGTGCTGCAGCTCGACGCCGTCCACTTCGAGAGCAGAGGTGATCTCGGCAGCGTCGTTCGCATACGCTCTTGCGTCGGCTTTATTCTTTTGGATAGAGAACAATTCACATTTGAACATAGAAGATCCTTCTTATCTGGGTGGGATAGGGGAGCGCCTTGATTACTTAGGTTCGGCGCAGATAACGGTATAGCCGCTCTCATTCGCGACTTTCGCGCTGTAGCTCGTGCCGTCGGAGGTGAAGCTGACAGCGTCCTTTTTGAGGTCGTCCTGTGTGAGCTTGATGATATCGATCGTATCGGACTTGACAACGCCGTCAACGGTGGAGCTGACGACGGTATCGCCTTTGACGATGATCATGTTGTTGCCGCATTTCTCAGCGAGATTGTCGCCGACAACATCGCCGTAAGCGTCGGTGGTCATGGTGATGATGACAACACCGGTGCCGTCGGTGCGCTTGACGCCGGCCATCAGGCTGTAGGTGCCGTCCTCTGCGTGATAGACCGGGTCGGTCATTTGCTTGTCGGCGGTATTTCTGACGATGCCGGCAAATTCCTTTTTGTCGGCGAGATCCTTCAGGTTCTTGTCCTTGTCGCCTGCCGGATAGGAGCCGACGACGGTACGGGTCTCATCCGCTACCGTCAATCCGTCGAGAGAAAGCGTCTTGGCGACCTTCTCATAATCCTCGTCGGTGCTGTCCTTGGTGATCAGCATCGCGGCGATATTGGCAGTTTTGAAGACGTCGCCGGCAAAAACGGATTCATTGCGTTTTTGATCGTGAGCAAAATCTGCGATCTTGCCTTTGGCGTAATCCAGGTTGGCGGATAATCCCTTGCTTGCGCTGCATCCTGCGAGAAGCGCGCAGATCAGGACGACGGATACTGCGATTGTGAATATTTTTTTCATGACAAAATCCTTTCCGAAAGGTGACCCTTTCAAACATTTTATTGACAGAAAAGCGCCTTTTCTGTTAGTTCCTGATAGATGGTTAATTCTGTAAAAGAAATATAATTAGAAGTCGATCGTCTTGACCGTGGTGTTTTGGATCGCTTCCTCGATCAGCTCATCAAGCTCCGCCTCACGCTCCGCCTGCTCGACAAAATGCAGGATGGGCTTGGTGCGCGGGTGCTTGGGGGTGAAGATGGTACAGCAATCCTCGTACGGCTCGATGGAGGTCTCAAAGGTGCCGATGCGGCGGGAGATGTTGATGATCTCCTGCTTGTCCATGCCGATCAGCGGACGGAACACGATCTTGCCCGCGGCTGCATTGGTGCAGCCCAGCGCGTACATCGTCTGTGACGCGACCTGTCCGAGACTCTCGCCGGTGATCAGCGCGCCGGACTTTGTCTGTTCGGCGACGCGGGTGGCGATCTTCATCATCACGCGTCTCAGCAGGATGGTGAACAGCTCTTCGGGACAGCGATCGCGCATGGTCTCCTGCACCTTGGTCAGCGGAACGGTGTGCATTTCGATGGAGCCCGCGAATCGGCTGACCTCCTTGAGCAGTTTTTCGACCTTCAATCGCGCGCGCTCCGAGGTGTAGGGCGGAGATTCAAAGTGGACGGCGTTGAGCTTTAGGCCGCGTTTCGCCATCATATAGGCGGCGACGGGGGAGTCGATACCGCCGCTGATGAGGACGGTCGCCAGCCCGGATGTGCCGACGGGCATACCGCCCTGACCGCGGATGGTCGCGCATCGGATATAGGCGCCGAAGTCGCGCACCTCGACGGTGACGGTGACCTCGGGATTCTTGACGTCGACCTTGAGATGGGGACAGGCTGCGAGCAGCTTGCCGCCGACCTGTGCCGAGATTTCGGGGGATTTATAGGGGAAACGTTTGTCGGAGCGCTTGGATTCTACTTTAAAGGTCTTGGCGTCCTCTAAGTATTCCTTGCAGTAGAGGGGCGCTTTTTCGAGGATATCATCGAGCGTCTTGTCGCATACGCAGGCACGTGAGAAGGTGACGATGCCGAACACCTCTGAGATACGCTCGCATACGTCGTCAAGGTCGGTGTCCTCGGACTGCGGGATGACATAGATGGTGGACTGGGCGATCTTGATGGTGAACTTGCCGAGCCCGCGCAGACGGTATTTGATGTTTTTGATAAGTACGTCTTCAAACGCGCGGCGGTTGAGTCCCTTGAGGACCATTTCGCCGAGCTTGATCAATATGATTTCTTGCATAAACTTCTTCCTAATCTGTATTTGCCTTCCCCTTGAGGGGAAGGTGGGCAATTCGCTTGCGAATTGGTCGGATGAGGTGTAACCCTGACCGGATCAACATTTTATGGGATAAGGCATTAACGTTTCCACCTCATCCGTCATCCTTCGGGCGACACCTTCTCCTCGCCGGAAGCGGCTCCCCCCTTTTCCGCTTTGCGGACATTCCCCCAACGGGGGCACCTCAAGGGGAAGGCTTTTATTTTCGTTGCAACGTGGCGATACCGCTCTGCAATCCCTCGATCAGCGCGTCGATATCTTCGGCGGTGTTGTAGCGTGAAAAGCTGATCCGAAGTGAGCTGTCGATGCGGTCATCGGGCAGTCCCATCGCCTCAAGCACATAACTGCGCTTGCCCTTGGCGCAGGCGCTGGAGGAGCTGACATATACGCCCTTTTCCTCCAGATGGTGGAGCATGGTTTCCGAACGGATGCCGTTGACAGAGATGTTGATGATGTACGGCAGGGCGTCGATGGGGGAGTTGATGGTGACGCTTTCAAGTGCTTGCAGTTTTTCCAGTGCGTAGCAGTTCAGTTTCCTGATATGATCCGCATTTTGGGATAAATTCAGAAAACCGACCGCGGTCGCGAAGGCGGCGATCAGCGGGGCGCTTTCGGTGCCCGGACGGAGCTTTTTCTGTTGCTCTCCACCGTAAAGGAGCGGCAGGATACGCGCGCCGTCGCGGATGTACAACGCGCCGCAGCCCTTTGCGCCGTGGATCTTGTGCGCGCTGATGCTCATCAGGTCAACGCCCCATTTCTTCGGCTTGACGGGTGTTTTGCCGAACGCCTGCACCGCGTCGGAGTGGAACATCGCTTCGGGACAGTTTTTGTGCACCAGCTTCGCGATCCGCTCGATCGGCTGGATGGCGCCTGTCTCGTTGTTGACCGTCATGACGCTGACGAGGATGGTTTTGTCGGTGAGCAGTGCTTTGAGCGCGTCGATATCGACCGTGCCCCGATCGGTGACAGGAGCGAATTGTACGTCATAGCCCAGTTCGCCGAGCCGTTTGGCGCTCTCATAGACGGAGCTGTGCTCGACCGCGGAGACGATCACGCGATCGCCGCGCCGCCTGAGCGCCTGTGCCGCGCCGAACAGCGCGGTGTTGTTCGCTTCGGTGCCGCCCGAGGTGAAGTAGATGGTTTTTGGTTGTACATTCAGCGCGTCGGCGATGATCCCGCGCGCTTCTTCCACGGCGGTCTCCGCCTGTATCCCGATCTTGTGCAGGGAGGACGGATTGCCGTAGTTCTCGCGCATCATGCGGTACGCCGCGTCAGCCGCTTCCTGACACACCTGTGTGGTGGCGCTGTTATCTAAATAATGGATGTTCATAATATGATTCTTTCATTGGAGTATTCGGTTGAGATTCCCGCAGTCGCGCGACACGTGTGCCGGCGCTCCCTCGGAATGACATATTAATCGGTTGAGATTCCCGCAGTCGCGCGACACGTTGTCGGCACTCCCTCGGAATGACAAATAAATCGGTTGAGATTCCCACAGTCGCGCGACACGTGTCGGCGCTCCCTCGGAATGACATATTAATCGGTTGAGATTCCCGCAGTCGCTCGACACGTTGTCGGCACTCCCTCGGATAGATCGTATTAAATCAGTATAATTATATATCTATATGGGGATAAAAACAAGAAGTAGAATGAAATTTTTGTTGAATAATTTGTAAACGCGCGCGGATACTATCTTCGGTGATGATATGACAAAGGAAAACTATTCCAAACTGGTCGAGCTGCGCTCCCGCAACAGCCGCATGGGGCTTGATTGTCTGAAGGCTTTTTTGATCGGAGGCGCGATCTGTACGATAGGGCAGGGGATACTGGAGCTGCTCCTCATGACGGAGCTTTCGGAGGACGACGCAAAGACCCTCACCTCGGTGATGCTGATCTTCATCGGCGTGCTGTTGACGGCGCTGCATTTGTATGAGCGGATCGCCAAGCACGGCGGCGCGGGCACGCTGGTGCCGATCACGGGCTTCGCGAACGCGATGAGCTCGCCCGCGATCGAGTTCAAGGCGGAAGGGTTGATCACCGGGTTGGCGGCAAAGATGTTCGTTATTGCCGGACCCGTGCTGGTATACGGCACATCCGCCGCTGTGATCTATGGCTTTATCTACTGGCTGACGACCGTCTGACTGTTCAAAGCAGGCGTTCGAAACCGATCAAATGATAAGGTGCTCCGTCAATTGTGAATGAATCGTTAAAAAACAAAGAACAGTTTGTGAGAATTGTTTTAAATTATTGACAACGGTGTCAAAAGTTCTATAATGAAAAATGTAAATCTATGGACTTGGAGGGGAACTATGCTCTGTTATCACTGTATGCGTGAAAAAGGCGACGCTGACGTTTGTCCTCACTGTCACGCACAGGGCAGTGTGGAGCTGCAGCCGCATCAGATCGCGCCCGGTACCGTGATCGGCAATCGCTATACGCTTGGTAACGTTATCGGCGAGGGCGGCTTCGGCATCACTTACATCGCGTTGGAAAACACCTTGGGGATCACCGTGGCGATCAAGGAGTACTATCCGTTTGGGTACTGCAACCGCAATACGACGGTGAGCAATACCGTAGCGGTGACCTCCGATGACAAACAGGAGTATTTTGAAAAAGGACGCTCCCGCTTTTTGCAAGAAGCAAAAACACTGGCGAGGTTTCAGGAAGCCCCCGGCGTCGTCAATGTCATTGATTTTCTCGAGGAGAATAATACTGCCTATATCGTCATGGAATATCTTGACGGCATCACCCTGCGTGACTACCTCAAGCAGTACGGTACCCTTGCTCCGGAACAGGCGGTCGGGATGCTCCTTCCGGCGATGCGCGCGTTGGTCAAGATACATAGCGCGGGCGTGATCCATCGTGATATCAGCCCCGACAATATCATGGTACTGCGTGACGGTACCTTGAAGCTCATGGATTTCGGCGCGGCGCGTGTTTATGACAACGTGGATAACCGTTCGATGTCGATCATGCTCAAGCAGGGATACGCTCCCGCAGAGCAGTATCGCCGCAACGGGGAACAGGGTCCTTGGACGGATGTTTACGGTATGTGCGCGACCATTTACCGCGCGATCACCGGTATCACACCGGTCGATTCGATCGACCGTGTCTATCAGGATACCCTGCAGCCGCCTTCATATTGCGGTGTGAACATCTCTCCCGCCGTTGAGAACACCCTCATGTACGGTATGGCGGTCCACAAGGAAAACCGCTGCCCGGATATGCCGACGCTGATCGGAATGTTTGAACAGGCGCTCAGAGGCGAGTCGGTACCGGTCGTAGGCGCTGTTTTCATGCATGACAACCGAACGATGGATCCGAATCAGACGGTCGCGGCAAACGCCTATCAAACGCGATATCAGCATAATGATCCGCGCGTCAGTCAGGGCTATCGACGTCCGCCGGAACAGAATTATCGTCCTCCCATGCAGCAGTATCCGCCTCAGCAGTATCCGCCTCAGCAGCCTCAGCCTGTACCGAAAAAGCGCTCTTACGCGCCGATCATCGCGGGACTGCTGGTCTTTATCGCGGTGCTTTCGGTCGTGATCACGTTAGTAGTGATCACCACCCGGAGCAACAACAACGATTCTTCCTCTGTCATTGCGGAAGAAACCGTACAGCTGCTGAAAATGCCCGATCTGACCGGTATGACCGAGGAAGAAGCGAAAAATACACTGAAGAATATGAACCCGGCTATCGATACTTTCTGTATCGAAAAAGAAACGGAAATGCAATCCGCAGGCAAGGTTTTTAATCAGGATCCGGGTAAAAACGCCGAGATCTCTTCGGATACCAAGATCACGCTGTATGTTGCGAAGGCTCCCGCGACAGAAGAGCCGAAGCCCGAGCCGGAGACCGAAGCGAAAAAAGTGGATCCGGCGCCCGATCCCGCGCCTTCCTCTACGACCTATTACAGCACTGCCAGAAACTATGTGGAAATGCACGCGAGCCCGAGTGACGGAAGCGAGCAGCTGGGTAAGCTCTGGAGAGGCGACGATGTAAAGCTGATCGAACGCACTTCTTCGAAATGGTACCGCGTTTCCGATGGAAAAGTCACGGGATACGTCTATACGTTATATCTCTCCGCCGACCCCTCCGACATTCCGTCTACTACCGATCCCATCTGTGTGAACGAGGGGATCGACGACGGCTTTTTGGCGCTGAGATCCTCCTCTTCCGAGAATAGCTCCAAGCTTGCTGAGATACCCTGCGGCGCGTCAATGACCTTCCTCGGCACTTACGAGGATCATGGCTATGTCAACGACGGCTATCATGTCAGATGGGCAAAGGTGCGCTATAACGGCAAGGAAGGCTATGTATACGATTATTATGTCCACGACCCGAACGACTGATCGGATGATCCGTGATAGTGACAACTGAATAAATGATCGCCCTATATGCTGTGCTTGGCATACAGGGCGTTTTTTTATTGTTATGTCATTGCGAAGGGCATTCTTGACCGAATAAAGATGATTCTGTGTGTCGCGTACGAAAAGGCTATTGAGGGACAATACTGATCTCGCCGGAGTTGAGGGTGGTGTGTTCGCCGTTTTCTTCGACGATCAGCCCGCCGTCGTCATCGATATCGACGGCTTTGGCAGTGTGGGTGACGTTGTCTTTGCTGTAGCAGACCGTTCTGCCGATACAGAAGCTCCGTTCTTTGTATTTTTCTATGATAGAATTATCATCGAGATGTGCGTAACAGTCGATCAGCTTTGCCGTGACGGTACCGCACAGGGCGTTGACCTCGATATCGCCGAAGTTTCCTGCGTTCGCGGCGAATTCCTCGGGGAATTTCTCAGTACATAGATTCATCCCGATCCCGATGATCACGGCACGGGGTCGGTTGTCGCTGTCGCTGACGAGCTCGGTCAGGATGCCCGCCGCTTTTTTGCCGCTTACATAGATATCGTTGACCCACTTGATTTGCGGATCGATGCCGCTCAGCGAGCTGACGGCTTCGCAAACCGCCACGGCGGCGGCGCAGGTGATCTTTTGCACGTTCGCAGTGGATGCGGAAAGGGGAAAGGAGAGGGTCATGTACAGCCCGGTGTCCTTGGGGGAGTAAAAGCTGTGGCCGCGCCTGCCGCGTCCGGCGGTCTGATGGGTCGTAGCGTATAGACAGATACCGTTATCGGCTCTGCGCTTCGCCTCATTATTGGTAGAGTCGATGCTGTCATACAGACAGACGGCGACCGGCTCGGGACAATATGCTCGGATTTTTTCGGAATTCAGCTTCATTTGTAACATTCCTTACAGGGAAGAGGGTAGCTTTTCCCGCTTAATTAGTACATTTTTTCATAATAATCGCCGGGAGTACGGCGGAATTGTGTAGTTTCCATAAACGCCTTTTATGATACACGTCATAAAACATTAAACGCTGTCGGGTGTTCCGTACACTTTCGAGAACAAAAGGATTTTATTTATAATTGCAAATAGGAATTAAAAACAAACTTTTTTAAAAAATCTATTGACATTCTTGACGAAATCATATAAACTACTAGAATGTATCATTATGGGAACATTTACGCCTTGCGTGTCAAACGGAATTTTCGACAAAGTATAATAGCAAAGTCGAACGCGTTTGTCAAGAGGTGATTTGGATACAATCTTGTCATCAAGGCTCCCTTTGGTAAAGGGAGCTCCTGCGTGAGCAGGTGAGGGATTGGATCATTGATCGAGCGTAAGCGAGAACGCATGTATCAGTTGTGCGCTGCAGCTGCGGTCAATACCGCTCTTTTATCGATGTCAGAATGTGATCCAAACCGTGTTTTCCGTGAACTATCAAAAGAAGGAGTGATGTGCTTTTGGTCAATGTCAAAGACGTAAAATTGGGCAAAGCAGAGCGTAAGAGCTTCGGTAAGATTGAAGACGTCATCAATATGCCGAACCTTATCGAGATCCAGAAAAAATCCTATCAGTGGTTCCTTGAGGACGGACTCAAGGAAGTATTCAAGGATGTATCGGGTATCAACGACTACCAGAACAACCTTGTGCTCGACTTCATTGATTATTCCCTCGATGTGGATCATCCGAACTATTCGGTCATCGAATGTAAGGAGAGAGACGCGACATATTCCGCGGCGCTGCGTGTTACCGCGCGTCTGCTGAATAAGGAGACCGGTGAGATCAAGGAAAGTAACGTCTTTATGGGCGACTTCCCGCTGATGACCGATTCCGGTACCTTCGTTATCAACGGCGCTGAGCGTGTTATCGTATCTCAGCTCGTTCGTTCTCCGGGCGTTTATTTCAAGATGAACCACGATAAGACCGGTAAGGAACTGTTCTCCTCCACCGTCATCCCGAACCGCGGCGCATGGCTGGAGTATGAGAACGACGTCAACGATGTGTTCTATGTCCGTATCGACAAGAACCGCAAGCTGCCGATCACTGTCTTCCTGCGCGCCTTAGGTCTGGGTACCGACGGCGATATCGTCGAGATGTTCGGCGACGACAAGCGCATCAAGGCGACCTTTGAAAAGGATACCTGCAAGAGCGTTGAGGACGGTCTGATCGAAGTCTACCGCAAGCTGCGCCCCTCTGAGCCTCCCACCATCGAGAGCGCTCAAACGCACATCAATAACCTCTTCTTTGACCCGAGGCGCTACGATATGTCGCGCGTCGGCAGATATAAATACAATAAAAAGCTGAATTTAGCCGGTCGTATCACCGGCCATACCCTGACCCAGCCCGTTGTCGCGCCCCGCACCGGCGAGGTGCTGGCACAGCGCGGCGACACCGTCAGCCGTGAGACAGCGGCTGAGATCGATGACGCGGGCGTCAAGTTCGTCTACATCGCCGCTGAGGACGGTCATGAGGTCAAGGTGCTCTCCAACGGCATGGTCGACATCAACGCGTATGTCGATTTCGACTGCGCCGAGCTGGGCGTCAAGGAGCGCGTCAGCTTCGACGTACTGTGCGAGATCCTCGACTCCTGCGAGAACGAGGATGAGCTCAAGGCAGAGATCGAGCGCCGCGCGGGCGAGCTCGTTCCCAACCACATCACGGTCGAGGACATCTTCGCGTCCGTCAACTACATGAACTGCCTCGCGGAGCATATCGGTACCACCGATGATATCGACCACTTGGGCAACCGCCGCATCCGCTGCGTCGGCGAGCTGCTGCAGAACCAGTTCCGCATCGGCTTCAGCCGTTTAGAGCGCGTGATCCGTGAGCGCATGACCCTGCAGGCGCAGGATCCCGAGGCGCTCTCTCCCGCGACACTGATCAATATCCGTCCCGTGACCGCGGCGATCAAGGAATTCTTCGGTTCCTCTCCGCTGTCCCAGTTTATGGACCAGAACAACCCCCTCGCCGAGCTGACACATAAAAGACGTCTGTCAGCCCTGGGTCCCGGCGGTCTGAGCCGAGACAGAGCGGGATTCGAAGTACGTGACGTACACTATACCCACTACGGACGTATGTGCCCGATCGAGACCCCCGAAGGCCCCAACATCGGTCTGATCTCCTATCTCGCGACCTTCGCGAAGATCAACGAGTACGGCTTTGTTGAGACTCCCTTCCGCAAGATCGATAAAGAGACCGGCATCGTCACCAAGGAAGTTGTCTACATGACCGCTGACATGGAGGACGAGTTCTATGTCGCGCAGGCGAACGAGCCCCTCGATGAGGAAGGCCGCTTCGTCCATAAAAAGGTCGTCGGCCGTCATAAGGACGGATTCGTCGAGCTCAAAGCATCCAGATTCGATTACATGGACGTCAGCCCCCGCATGGTTGTCTCCGTCGCTACCGCGATGATCCCGTTCCTCGAGAACGATGACGCGAACCGTGCGCTGATGGGCGCGAACATGCAGCGTCAGGCTGTTCCGCTGATGGTGACCGAGTCCCCGATCGTCGGCACCGGTATGGAATACAAGGCGGGTACCGACTCCGGCGTCTGCGTACTGGCAGATGACGACGGTACCGTCATGAGCGTTGACGCGAACCATATCACCGTTCAGTATGATAACGGCAAGGTCAAGGAGCATGAGGTCATCAAGTTCCTGCGCTCCAACCAGGGCACCTGTATCAACCAGATCCCGATCGTCGAGCGCGGACAGCGCGTCGTCAAGGGCGAAGTCCTCGCCGACGGCCCCGCTACCAAGGACGGCGAGATCTCGCTGGGTAAGAACGCCCTGATCGGCTTCATGACCTGGGAAGGTTACAACTACGAGGACGCGGTACTGATCAACGAAAAGATCGTCCGCGACGATGTATATACCTCTATCCATATCGAAGAGTATGAGATCGACGCCCGCGATACCAAGCTCGGACCCGAAGAGATCACCCGCGACATCCCGAATGTCGGTGAGGATATGCTCAAGGATCTGGACGAGAACGGTATCATCCACATCGGCGCCGAGGTCCATGCCGGCGATATCCTGGTCGGTAAGGTCACTCCCAAGGGTGAGACCGAGCTGACTGCCGAGGAGCGCCTGCTGCGCGCCATCTTCGGCGAAAAGGCGCGTGAGGTCAGAGATACCTCCCTGCGCGTACCCCACGGCGAGAGCGGTATCGTTGTTGACGTCAAGGTGTTCACCCGCGAGGACAGCCGCGATGAGCTGCAGCCCGGCGTGAACAAGGTCGTCCGCTGCTATCTGGCGCAGAAGCGTAAGATCTCGGTCGGCGATAAGATGGCGGGTCGCCACGGTAACAAGGGCGTCGTATCCCGCATCCTGCCGCAGGAGGATATGCCCTTCCTGCCCGACGGTACTCCGCTGGATATCGTCCTCAACCCCCTGGGCGTACCTTCCCGTATGAACATCGGTCAGGTGCTCGAGGTTCACCTCGGCTACGCTTGTAAGGCACTTGGCTGGAAGATTATGACTCCCGTATTCGACGGCGCTCACGAGCAGGACATCTTTGAACTGTTCGAGCGCATCAGAGATAAAGAAGATTATAAAGATATGCGCGACGAGACCGGTATCGACTTCGGCGAATGCTTCCGTCAGAACGGTATCTCCATGGAGTGTAAGACCCGTCTGCGTGACGGCAGAACCGGTGAGTTCTTCGATAACCCCGTCACCGTCGGTTACATGTACTACCTCAAGCTGCATCATCTTGTCGACGATAAGATCCATGCGCGTTCCACCGGCCCGTACAGCTTGGTCACCCAGCAGCCTCTGGGCGGTAAGGCGCAGTTCGGCGGTCAGCGCTTCGGTGAGATGGAAGTTTGGGCGCTGGAGGCTTACGGCGCCGCTTACACCCTGCAGGAGATCCTGACCGTGAAGTCCGACGACGTTGTCGGCCGTGTCAAGGCGTATGAATCCATCGTCAAGGGTCAGAACATCCCGACGCCGGGTATCCCCGAGTCCTTCAAGGTTCTGATCAAAGAGCTGCAGAGCCTGTCGCTCGACGTCCGCGTACTCAACGATGAGGGTGAAGAGATCGACCTCAAACAGCATTTCGAGGAGGACGACGATATCGTTGTCGCATCCGATGACGAGACGCTCGAGGAGGATCAGGTCATGACCTCGATGGACGGCTTCCTGCTCGATGAGGATCAGGACGAAGAGGGCAATATGTTCGATGAGAATTCCATCTATGAGGATCAGGACGACATGCTCGATTATGACGATTTCGGATCCGACGAAGTTTAAAAAGGAGGGGCTAACATGGATAATAATGTATTTGATTCTATCAAAATCGGTCTTGCTTCTCCCGATCAAATAAGAGAAGGGTCTTAGGGGGAGGTTAAAAAGCCGGAGACGATCAACTACAGAACCTTAAAGCCGGAGCGCGACGGTCTTTTCTGCGAGCGCATTTTCGGACCGACCAAGGACTGGGAGTGCCACTGCGGTAAGTACAAGCGCATCCGCTTCAAGGGCAAGATCTGCGACCGCTGCGGCGTTGAGGTCACTCGCGCCAAGGTCAGACGTGAGCGCATGGGTCATATCGAGCTCGCCGCTCCCGTATCCCACATCTGGTACTTCAAGGGTATTCCGTCCCGTATCTCTCTGATGCTGGACATCTCCCCGAGAACGCTGGAAAAGGTTCTCTACTTCTCCTCTTACATCGTCACCGATCCCGGCGACGCGCGCGAGCTCTCCAAGCTCCAGCTCCTCAGCGAGCAGGAGTATCGCGATATGAAGGAAAAGTACGAGGATGATTTCTCCGCGGGCATGGGCGCCGAGGCGATCCGTGATCTGCTCGCAGAGATCGATCTGGAGGCGCTTTCCGCTGAGATCAAGGAGGAGCTCGATAACTGCTCCACCTCTCAGAAGCGTGCCCGCCTCAGTAAAAGACTTGAGGTCGTTGAGGCGTTCCGCCTTTCCGGCAACCGCCCCGAGTGGATGATCATGGAGGTTCTCCCGGTCATTCCGCCGGATATCCGACCCATGGTACAGCTCGACGGCGGCCGTTTCGCGACCTCCGATCTGAACGATCTGTATCGCCGTGTCATCAACCGTAACAACCGTCTCGCAAGACTCCTTGAGCTTGAGGCGCCCGATATCATCATCCGCAACGAGAAACGTATGCTGCAGGAAGCGGTAGACGCGCTGATCGACAACGGTCGCCGCGGCCGTCCCGTCACGGGACCCTCCAACCGTTCCCTCAAATCCCTGTCCGATATGCTCAAGGGTAAACAGGGTCGTTTCCGTCAGAACCTGCTGGGTAAGCGTGTCGACTACTCCGGCCGTTCCGTTATCGTCGTCGGCCCTGAGCTGAAGATGTACCAGTGCGGTCTGCCCAAGGAGATGGCGCTCGAGCTGTTCAAGCCCTTCGTCATGAAGCGTCTGGTCGAGACCAAGGTCTCGCAGAATATCAAGGCGGCTCGTAAGGCGGTCGAGCGAGCGAAGCCCGAGGTCTGGGACGCGCTCGAGGTCGTCATCAAGGGTCATCCGGTTCTGCTGAACCGTGCGCCTACCCTGCACAGACTGGGTATCCAGGCGTTTGAGCCCGTACTGGTCGAGGGTCGCGCGTTAAAGCTCCATCCGCTGGTATGTACCGCGTACAACGCCGACTTCGACGGCGACCAGATGGCGGTGCACGTACCGCTTTCCGCCGAGGCACAGGCTGAGGCTCGCTTCCTCATGCTGGCTGCCGGCAACCTCTTGAAGCCCTCCGACGGTAAGCCTGTTGTCGTTCCGACGCAGGATATGGTCCTCGGCTCCTACTATCTGACGCTCGATAAGGACGGCGAGCCCGGTGAGGGTAAGGCGTTCAAGGATATCGACGAAGCGCTGATGGCGTACCAGACCGGCATCCTGACCCTGCACAGCAAGATCAAGGTCAGACGCGAGGTCGAGGTAGACGGCGAGAAGAAGAGCGCGATCATCGACACCACCGTCGGTAAGATCATCTTCAACCGCGCCGTTCCGCAGGATCTGGGCTTTGTTGACAGAACGCAGGATGAAAACGTCTGCAAGTTCGAGGTGGACTTCCTCGTCGGCAAAAAGCAGCTCGGAAAGATCATCGACGCCTGCATCCGCGTCCACGGTACCGAGGTCACCGCTGATGTGCTCGATAACGTCAAGGCGCAGGGTTACAAATACTCCACCATCGGCGCGATCACCGTCGCTGTCTGCGACGCGACCATCCCGCCCGAGAAGAAGGAGATCATCGAAAAGGCAGAGGCTGATGTCGACGCGATCCGCGAAGAGTTCAACATGGGTCTGCGTTCCGATCAGGAAAGATACGAAAAGGTGCTTTCCATCTGGGAAAAGGCGACCAACGATGTTACCGATAAGCTCCAGGATAATCTGGACAGATATAATCCGATCTACATGATGGCTGATTCCGGCGCGCGTGGTTCTATGAGCCAGATCCGTCAGCTCGCGGGTATGCGCGGACTGATCGCGAACACCTCCGGTAAGACCATCGAGATCCCGATCCGCGCGAACTATCGTGAGGGTCTGAACATCTTGGAATACTTCATTTCCTCCCGTGGTGCGCGTAAAGGTCTGGCTGATACCGCGCTGCGTACCGCCGACTCGGGTTATCTGACCCGTCGTCTGGTCGATGTATCGCAGGAGGTCATCATCCGTGACGAGGACTGCCATGCCAACGAAGGTCTTGAGGTCTTTGACATCAAGGCGGGCAAGCAGGTCATCGAAGAGATGCACGAGCGTCTGATGGGTCGTTTCCTCGTCCGCGATTTCTGCGACGAGAACGGTAACGTGCTGGTCTCCAAGGATCAGCTCATGGGCGAGCGTGAGGCGGATATCATCTGTAACTCCGGCGTCGAGAGCATCGAGATCCGCTCGATCCTCGCGTGCCGCTCCAAGCATGGCATCTGCAAGAAGTGCTACGGCGCGAACCTTGCGAACGGTCAGCCTGTCACCGTCGGTGAGGCGGTCGGTATCATCGCCGCGCAGTCCATCGGTGAACCCGGTACACAGCTGACGATGCGTACCTTCCATACCGGCGGCGTCGCGTCGGCGGAGGATATCACACAGGGTCTGCCCCGTGTCGAAGAGCTGTTCGAGACCCGTAAGCCGAAGAACCTCGCGATCATTTCCGAGATCGAGGGCGACGTTCGCTTTGAGGAGATCAAGAACACCCGTCACGCGATCGTATACAATACCGAGACCGCCGAGGAAAAGAGCTATCTGATCCCGTTCGGCTTCCGTGTCGCGGTCGAGGAAGGTCAGCATATCAACAAGGGTGACAAGATCACCGACGGCGCTGTCAATCCTCACGATATTCTGGACATCATGGGCACCAACGCGGTTCAGGATTACCTGATCAGCGAGGTACAGAGTACCTACCGCCTGCAGGGTGTTGATATCAACGATAAGCATATCGAGGTCATCGTGCGCCAGATGCTCAAGAAGGTCAGAGTGGACGATCCGGGCTCGACCGACTTCATGCCCGGTCAGATGTACAACCGTACAGATGTTCTTTATGCGAATAAAGAAATAAAAGAGCGTATCGCCAATGGGGAAGAGGGTCTCAGAGAGGCTACCTGGACACAGCTTTTGCTGGGTATCACCAAGGCTTCTCTCGCGACCGACAGCTTCCTGTCCGCCGCGTCCTTCCAGGAGACCACCCGCGTGCTCACCGACGCCGCGATCAAGGGCAAGGTCGATCCGCTGGTCGGCTTGAAGGAGAACGTTCTGATCGGTAAGCTGGTTCCCGCCGGTACCGGTATGAACCGCTACAACAACATTGAACTCGAGGAGAATTACATCCCCGCTGTTCCTGCCGCTCCGACAGAAGAATAAGATCCTATCATATGAGCCTCCTTTTCGGGGGCTCATTTTTCTTTGTGAGCATTATTCAAATACAGCTCCCGCTATTGTGCAAAACTGCCAAAAACAGGGTCGTTTTTTTATGCCTGCGTTCCGACAAAAGGAGGTCGGATTTATTGAAAAGATTACGTGATTGTAATATAATATTCATAATAGCGAGAGTATACCCGAAGTGTATGCTCTGTTAAATTGACTGTGCTTGTATGCGGGCTGTTTTTGCCCCGTACAGGTAACCATTTAGGAGGAGATAACATGAGAAATTGTAAGCAGGTTATCAGTATGATCCTGGTTCTCGCCATGTTGTTCGCGGTCGTTTCCGTCGGCATGGTGCAGGGCGCGGCTGCTGGTAACACGATCATTTACCAAGATCCCCCGTCTGAACCGGCGCTGTTAGGCGACGTTAACCGAGACGGTAGGGTAGACATGTTAGATGTTACTGCATTGAGAAGCTCTCTTGCGTATAAAAACAACTATCTTGATTATAGAAAATATTCTGAGAATACGATCGAATTCAAGGTGGCCGATGTTTATAATGACTTTAAAGAAGAGGGCTTAGCAATCGAAAAGATTGACTTGAAGGACATTACCTTGCTTCGTCAATGGATTGCGAACAAAAAAGTGGCTCAGGACAAGGGTATCGGCGAGCCCGTTTACACGACCGCGACCATTACGATCTACGGTCTGAACGGTCAGTCTGAGACCAGGGAATTCAACATCGGTGATTCTTTCACGGTCTATACCTCGCTGAACGCTAAGAAATCCGGCGAAGATGTGCAGATCGCTGCTGCAAGCGGTGAGCAGACCTTTACCGATTCTGTTCTGACATTAACAAGCGCTGTTGATGATGAGCAGTTCTTCACCGATACCGATACCGTATTCCCGGTGTTCGGCGATAAGGCGATGGGTCGACTCAGAGATACAGGTCTTGTCCAGTACAACGCTTCTACTCCCGGCACATCCGATGCTTTCGTATTCGATTCCGATGACGATCTGGCTATCGTGATGACTTACACAGTCAAAAACGGCGGCGTCGGCGAGGTCAGAAACGCACTGTCTTATTTGGCAGTGGCAGACGACGACCTGACAAAGCTGGTGGACGACGGCGTTACAGCCTCCGATGCTTCACTGACAGTCAACGCGACATTTGATAAGCCCGGCGCTGCTCCTACCGATGCGCCGACTGAGGCACCCACGCAGGCTCCTACCGCAGCTCCGACACATGCGCCCTTTCCTACCTTAATTCCTGTGACAGAGACTCCGCCTATGGAGACTGCGGAACCTACACCCACAATCGTTCCGTTTCCCACTCAGGCACCGACCGCAGCTCCGACTCAGGCACCCACACAGGCTCCTACCGTAGCTCCGACACAGGCGCCGACTCAGGCACCTACCGCGGCTCCGACTCAGGCGCCCACTCAGGCACCTACCGCGGCTCCGACTCAGGCGCCCACACAGGCTCCTACCGTAGCTCCGACACAGGCACCCACTCAGGCTCCGACGGATGCTCCCGCAGGTAAGGCGACCGTCACGATCTACGGTCTTGACGGTGAAAGTGAAACAAAGGAATTCAATGTCGGTGATACCTTCACGGTATATACCACAATGAACACCTCTGCATATAATAACGGTCGAATCGGATCTCTGGACGGCAGACAGCTCTACACCAACGCGGTTCTCGAGCTTGCCGACGAGTACGATCCCGAAATGGGCGATATCATCGATATCGAGGGTATGTTCCCGATCACCCGCTATCAAACCATAGCGAGCGGTAATATCACCGACCTGACGGATGATGAAGAATACACTGATCCGACCCGCGGCGCGATCTTCTACAACGCGTCTACACCTTCGATCGTTAACGGCTTCAAGTTCGA
>JAHKVW010000026.1 GCA_020624805.1 bacterium
ACACGTCACACCGTCGATATTGACGCCAACTGGAATACCGACACATCACCGACCGGTGAGCAGATGGTTGCCTCTTTACAAAAGGCAATTGACAAAAGCGGTCTTGATTTGAAGATAAGCCTTTACAGAATGTATGGTGAAAGACGTTCAGCTGGATTTGAGGTAATAGATCCCACGGCAGACAGAACGTTGTTTACAATGGACATCGACGTCAACCGTCCTGAGGTACCGACTCAAATCTATGAGGTAACAGGATTTCGTTTCCGCGGCGTATCTCCCATACAGATGATTGCGGATAAAACTGCTGTAATATCTTCGGAAAAGGTGTTCCGCAGGATCAAGGATGTCGTCGATCTGTATTATATGTCAGGCGTGTTTGAGTTCAACCGCGATGAGGTTCTTCAAACACTGAAAAACAGCAACATGCATTTAGAAACCTTCGATGGATTTTTGCACAGGACGGAAGATTTACGGCACTCGTATGAAAAGTTCCGTTTTGAAGGCAATGTTTTCAAGCCGCCGTTCGACGAGGTGTATCTGACTGTCAGAGAGTATATCAAAGATGTGCTACCGCGGGAAAGGCACCGGGATCATGAAAGATAAAACAATATTTCAGCAAGCCGATGAGCGTAACCGTTCATCGGCTTTTTGCTGCCCAAAAACATGAAAAGGATTGATAATATGAAACAAAAAACAAAAGGGATCTTCTTCACTGTTACCGAACAGGAAAAGAAGAAGATCAAAAAGAACGCCGCGCTTTGCGGCTTGAACACAACAGAGTATATTAGGGAAAGGACGTTGGGCTATGCACCGCAGGCGGTGCTGCCGGACGTCTTTTTTCATTTCTGCGAAAAGATCGATACGCTGATGGAGCCGCCGTTCTCACCCGAGGTGAACGAACGTGCGTTGGCTCTGCTGACAGAGATCGAGGGAACACTTTTGAAGCCGCAAAAGGATATATGCAAAGGCGGTGATCCGCCGTGGCAACAACAGGATTCTGGCCTGTCAAAAACAGGCTGAAGGAGGTCATCGACTACGCGCGAAACCCCGACAAAACCATCGAGCGCAAATATCTCGATGACGATCTCTACGCAACGCTGGAATACGCGGCGAACGCGGACAAAACCGACGAGACGATGTATGTCAGCGGTATCAACTGTTCCAAGTTTCGAGCCTATGAAGAAATGACGGCGGTCAAGCGGCGCTTCGGTGAGCGCGGTAAGGTCGTCGCTTATCACGGATACCAGAGCTTCCGTGCCGGTGAGGTCACAGCGGAAGAGGCGCACGAGATCGGATTACGCACCGCAAGGCAGATGTGGGGAGACAGGCATCAGGTGGTCGTCACGACCCATTTGAATACCGATCAGCTGCACAATCATTTCGTGATCAACGCCACCTCGTTTGTGGACGGCAAAAAGTATCGCAACAAGATCCGTGATCATGTGGAGCTGAGGAACGTATCCGACCGCATCTGTCGTGACTTTGGCAAAAGCGTCTTGCCGAAGTCACCGATCTACAGCTCCGGCAAAAAGCAGTATTGGATCGAGAAAAGTGGTCAGCCGACCCACCGGGATATCCTACGGCAGGATATCGACGAAGCGATCGCCCACAGCTACAAGGAATCCATGTTTATCTACTATCTGGAATCTATCGGCTATGAGTTCGTCCGTGGATACGACTATCAGCATCCGTCGGTCAAAGCCCCGTCGTGGCAACGTCCGATCCGTATTGACAGTCTCGGCAAAGAGTACACGCGTAACGCAATCAACGAACGCCTGCGCAACAACCTCGGCAGCAGCTTAACATTTGCGGATTTCCAAGCGCCGTCGCGTAACAGAAAACCATTGCTGATCCTCATACAATCGAATCCGAGATACAGAGAGCCGGACGGCTTCACGATATTCTTTCAGTTGGTCGTCGAGCTGTTTCGATTGATCTCAGGCAGACCGTATGTCGAGATCAAAAACAATATCCCAATCTCGCCGGAATATCGAGCCATCTGGAAGGACTTGGATAAGATTTTTGAGGCCGCGCAATTCCTCGGCAAGCATCATATCGTCAGCGAGACCGATTTTCATGATTATGAGAATCAGATCGACGAGAAGATACACGAGCTCGAAGGTGTACGGCAGAAGTATCGAAACAAATTGCGCCGTGTCAAAACGCCCGAAGAAGAAACCGCGCTGAAAGAAAAGTGCAAAGAAATAACGCGACAGATCATGCCGTATCGCCAGGATAAGGAGATCTGCCGATTTATCGCAAAAAGACAACCCGAATTAAAACAAGCCGTTGAGTGGGAGCTGCAAACAGAACTCGGAACCCAGCGGCAAAAACAAATACTTTACAGAAAGGACAATGAAAGATGAAAACTATATCAATCAACAAATTACACCCATTCAAAGACCATCCCTACAAGGTGCTCGACAACAACGAGATGAACAACCTGATCGAGAGCGTTCAGGAGCATGGCATCCTATCGCCGCTGATCGTCCGACCTTTAGATGGAACCACAGACCAATATGAGATTATCTCGGGGCACCGTCGCTTCCGTGCGGCACAGAAGGCAGGGCTTAATGAAGTCCCTGCCTTTATTCGTCCCGTGAACCGTGACGAGGCGGCGATTATGCTGGTAGATAGCAACCTCCATCGTGAGCATATCCTGCCCTCGGAAAAGGCGTTTGCGTATAAGCTGAAAATGGAGACGATGAATAAACAAGGGCAGCGATCAGATCTTACTTCAGCGCAAGTTGCGACAAAGTATGACAGTGCAGCGGAAATCGGCAAGCAAGCCAATGAGAGCCGAGATACCGTGTATCGCTATATTCGCTTAACCTATTTGATTCCTGAATTACTGGACTATATTGACAATAATCGAATCGCATTCAGCGTGGCGGTCGCCTTGTCGTATCTCACAGACGCGGATCAGTATGACATATTAGAGGTAATGGAAGTAGAGGACAGAACGCCTTCTCTGTCACAAGCGCTAACATTGAAGAAGCTCTCACAATCCGGCGACCTTGATACCGAGCGTATTGTCCGCATTTTATCGCAGGATAAACCGAATCAAAAAGAAAAGGTCAGTTTTTCGTATGAAGAGATCCGCAAGTATTTCCCCGAAAACTACTCCGTCGGAGATATCCAAAGGTATATCCTTCATCTTATCGCAACCGACTACAACCGTCACCGAGACCGAGGCAAAGGAGGTGACGCAAGATGAGGATGATCCAATCTCTGTATGCAAATGATCAGACCTATACGGTCAACGGCTGTACCTTCGTTGTAACGCCGGTGTTCCGACATCACGGAAACATCCATCGTGATCCTACACTTGACAGAGCCGTAAAAAGAATGATCAAAAATGAGTCGATACATTTGTTGAATGACGAACCTAATGATACAATGACAGCAGAAAATGTGTGTTCGGCTGCCGGAAAGGAGGACAACAATGCAGTCGAAGAAGAAAACTAATATTGGAATTACCGCTCTCTACTGCCGTCTGTCGCGTGACGACGGCATGGAGGGTGAGAGCAATTCCATCTCTACACAAAAGAAAATGCTCAAACAATTTGCCAAAGAACACAGCCTCGGCAACACCCGCTATTATGTGGATGACGGCTATACCGGCACCAACTTCAACCGTCCGGGCTTTCAAAAGATGATCGAGGACATTGATCTTGGATATGTCTCCACGGTGGTCGTCAAAGACCTGTCCCGACTTGGCAGACGATATGATACGGTCGGTTACTACACCGATACCTACTTTCCTGACCGCGACGTTCGTTTTATCGCCATCAACGATAACGTCGACAGCGACGAAGGCGAAAACGAGATCGCACCGTTCAAGAACATCATCAATGAATGGTATGCAAAGGATATCAGTAAAAAGTGTCGATCATCTTACCGCATTCGGGGCAGCTCCGGTGAGCCGATCAGCTTGCCGCCATACGGATATATGAAATCTCCCGATAATCCCAAGAAGTGGATCGTTGATCCGGAGGCAGCGCCCGTCGTAAAGGATATTTTTCGTATGGCGCTTGAAGGAAAAGGGGATGAGGCGATCGCCCGCAATCTGCAGGAAAGGCAAATTATGACGCCGACGTATTACTGGATTGCCAAAGGAGTCAGAAAAGGCGGCAAAAAGACATGTCCCAATCCATATAAATGGAACTGCACAACTATCGACGGTATCTTAGTTAGGCAGGAATACTGCGGAGATGTGATCAATTTCAAAACCTACAGTAAATCCTATAAGAATAAGACGCGTAGAGCAAATCCGCCGGAAAAAAGGGCAGTGTTCAAAAACGTTCATGAGCCGATTATTGACAGAGATACTTTTGAATTGGTTCAAAAGCTGATCGGCAATACAAAGCGCCGTGCTCCCAAACCCGAGAATGGTGAAAAGAGCATCTTTACAGATTTGTTATTCTGTGCCGACTGCCATAAAAAGCTATGGCATCATGTGAACACCAGAAACAAAGATATCCATTATTTCAGCTGTTCAAACTATGTAAAGGATACCCGCGGCACTTGCAAATCCCGCCACTATATCCGAGCGGACGCGATTGAAGAGGTAGTCAAGCAGGAATTGAGGAGATTGGCAAAGTATCTGGAATACCACGAGGATGAGTTTGCTGCGCTGTTGGCTGAGAAGACCAACGCGGATATGATCAGCGAGCAAAAGTATCTGGAAAGTGAGCTGAACCGCATGACAGTCAGAAGCCAAACGGTAGCTGACCTGTTCGTGAAGATCTATGAGGACAACGCTACCGGTAAGCTGACGGACGAGATGTTCATGCAGCTATCGCAGAAATACGAGTTGGAGCGTATGGAGCTGAAGGACAAGATCTTTGAGTACAAGGAGCGTATCGCCAAGCTTCACGAGATGGAGCAGAACAAGGATGATTTCATCAAAGCGATCCGCAAGTTCATGGAAATGCAGACTTTGACCGCGCTGATGCTCAGAGAGCTGATCGATCATATCGACGTCTATGAAAAAGAGGGAAGCAGCAAGCATTACACCCAGCGGATCGCAATCTATTACCGCTTTGTCGGGTATATTGAAATTCCTACAGAGCCGGATTACGAAAACTATACTGCCGATACGAGGCAGGGCGTTAAGGTGGAATATCTGCCCACGGATATGTTCCCGAGCCAGCGCGGCAAAACCGCATGATGGTTAATTAATCAAAAAAGCAGGAGCAGACCGAAATCTGCTCCTGCTGAAGAAAAAATGAAAAGAAAATGAGTGTTGATAACTTAAGTCCGTTATCAACACTCATACTGGTGGGAGAGGGTGGATTCGAACCACCGAAGTCACTGACAACAGATTTACAGTCTGCCCCCTTTGGCCACTCGGGAACTCTCCCATATTTGATTGGAGCTGGTGGACGGACTCGAACCCCCGACCTGCTGATTACAAATCAGCTGCTCTACCAACTGAGCTACACCAGCATTTTAACCGGCACCTTTTTTCGTGCTCAAATATAATATCATAACCAAAAACTTTTGTCAACAGTTTTTGCAAAAATCAACGAATTTTTCATGCAGACGTCCGCAACAGAGCTTTGAGCGGCTGATCATAAAATGATCGAAGAATTCTTCCGCGGTACTTGATTATTCGGCGGAGTTTGTGTATAATAAAAACCGATCGGTAACAGCCGAGTATATTTCCGCCCGTGGCGCAGCTGGATAACGCAACGGATTCCGATTCCGGAGAACGGGAGTTCAAATCTCTTCGGGCGGGCCATAGAAAACATCCGCAGGATAACCTGCGGGTGTTTTTATATTACAACCTATTACCTGTACGACCAAACCTCAATTCCGAACTCCTAACGCCAAACCCCTAATCCCTAACCCCTAATTCCTAACTCCTAAATATACTTCATCTTCCTCTTGCCGTGGACAGGATTATGTGTTACAATATAAACTGATTTAATAGGGTCAGGATGCCTGTCGATAGAATCCCCTTCATCCGCTGACCCGTAACAGACAAAATCAAAAGGAGAGGATTGGATGGCTAAACAACCGAAATCCCCTGTCAAGACGGCTGAGAAGAAGTCTTTTCCGTTCTTCGACAAGCTCACTGAGCGTCATCTGTCGCTTGAGCGCATCGTAGCGGCGCTGATGTCAGCCGTGCTGATGGCGTATATCTACACGCTGTTGTCGCACGGAAACTTCGCCGAGCTCAGTAGCTATTACAACAGTATCAGCTTCGTCGGATTCTTCGCGATCGCGATACTCGTCTTTGTGGCACTGGTCGGTGTGACATGGTTTGCAAAGAATAAGTACATCATCCCGTGGGCGCTGATGCTCACGGCGTTCGCGGTATCGGTGCTGTTCGCGGCGAATTACAAGGAAGGCGGCGCGCTGTTCTGTGTCGGCGTCGGCGTGGTGGATCTGATCATCGTGCTGTGGGAGGTGCGCGGCGACAAGCTCGGCATCTCCGGTATCACGGTCAGCCGCAAGGTCGCGCTGATCATTGCCGCGGTGCTGTTCGCGGTGACCACCTTCGTGTTCGGGTACTTTACGTCGATTAAATACCGCACCTATACTAATTTCGCGTTCGACTTCGGCATCTTCGCGCAGATGTATGAGCGCATGGCGGTGAGCTTCTCGCCGAGTACCACGGTAGAGCGCTCGCATATGATGTCGCATTTCGGCGTGCATTTCTCGCCGATCTTCTACCTCTTCCTGCCGGGATATTACATCTTCCGCAGTCCGATCTATCTGTTCTATGTGCAGAGCGCTTCGGTAGCGGCAGGCGTATTCGCCGTGTATCTGATCTGCGGCAAGCTGGGCTTCTCGGGCAAGCTGACGCTCGCGCTCGAGCTGATGTACGCCTTCTATCCCTGCCTGTTCAACGGCACCTTCTATGATTTCCATGAAAATAAATTTTTGACGACCATCATCCTTTTCCTGTTCTATTTCATCCTGTGCAAGAAGACTGTATGGGAGTTCGTCTTTGCCTTCATGCTGTTGATGGTCAAGGAGGACGCGGCGATCTATCTGATCGCGATCGCGCTCTTTATGATGATCAACCGCAAGGAGATCTTGCGCGGCGGTATCATGCTGGGCATGGCGGTCGTTTACTTCCTCATCGCGCAAAAGATCGTCGCGGCAGTCGGCAGCGAGGGCGTCATGATCAGCCGCTTGAGCGACTATTTCGTCAACGGCGAAAAGACCTTCTTCTCGGTGTTCAAGTCCGTGTTCTTCGATATGGGCTTCCTGATCAAGCAGATGTTCACGGTCGAAAAGCTGCCCTTCATCCTCTGGATGCTCGCGCCGGTGGCATTCGCGCCGTTCGCGACCAAGAAGATCAGCTCCCTGATCCTGCTGTTCCCGATCATCCCGATCAACCTCATGCAGAGCTGGAAGTACCAGTACGATGTGGACTATCAATACACCTACGGTGTGGCGGCGCTGATTTTGATGAGCGCGATCTTTGTCATCGCCAAGCTCAAATCCGACCCCAAGCGCATCGTGGTGCTCACCTCACTGTGCCTCTGCGCGGTGATGACAGCGTCGCTGGTCTATCCCAAGATGGTCAACGTGAGCGGTTATCTGAAGAATTCCGCTTCCACCTGTCAGCAGGTGGACGAGCTGATCGAGAGCGTTCCCACCGACGCGACCGTGACGGCGACCCACAGTCTGGTGCCGCATCTGTACAAGGTGGAATGGCTCTATACGATGCCCGATTACTACAAGCAGAATCGTGATAAGCCTGTGGATACCGACTACTTTGTCATCGATACGCGTTACGCCGATGTCGCGAACGAGATGAAGGAGATCATGGGCAACAACTACAATCTGGTCAAGTCGGCGGGATTTGCCGAGCTGTATCAGCATAAATAATGGGGGATAAGATGAAACGATTTTTATTGATCGCGGCGGCAGTGATGCTGGTGCTCCTGACCGCTGCTTGCGGAAACGGCAAGTCATCATCCGCTCCGGAAACAAAGGCGCCGCAGCCCGCTACCGACGCGCCGTATATCGACACCCAGCTCAGTGAGCCGGAATGGACTTATGCCGAGGGCACGCTGCAACTGCTCAGCGCCGATAACACGGTCTTGGCGAGCGGCAAGGAGGATATCCTGTATTTTGCCATCGTGACCGACAAGGACGGCTCTCAGGAGCTGCGCTTCAAGCTCAGCGACGCGGTTGCCGCAAAGCTGAAGGATCAGAGCGCCGACGCCGCATACACCATGACGCTCAACAATGAAATGATCGGTACCGCAAAGCTGAACAGCGACGGCACCGAGGCGGTCATCACCGCGGATAACACTGTCGGCGATATCACGCAGGTCGCTTCCAGGATCAGAGGTCTTGCGTAAGCATATAGCGGGATTATAATTCTGTATCAGAAAAATAAAATGATGTTTGACAGCACCGATTGCTCACAAGGCAGTCGGTGCTTTTGTCTGTCATGATAGGATGAGCGAAGTAAATGATGTTGTGTAGGGAAGGGTCTTTGAGGAGTTGTCCAAATCTGTGATTTGGTTTACAACTCCCATGCAACAGCGCTCCAAGAGCAGATTTATCTGCGATTGGCTAAGCGCCACTGCT
>JAHKVW010000027.1 GCA_020624805.1 bacterium
AATCATCCGTTCGGGTTACTGCACCATGATAAAATCTCATTTTCTTACTTTTCACAGTACAGCAATCAGCAAATGTATATTTATTCAATTATATTATACATAATTCTCAGTCGTTTGTAAATCCCAAAATAAGAATCCAACTCAATTCTCTTTTCTTTTTGCGTTCCGTTATTGATTGATACAAGTTAGCCGAGCATCATAGTGCCGTCCCGCAATCTCTAAACGCGCTCAGCCGCAGATTAGCCGCATAATGAAAAGCCTTTGAAATGACAGCAGAAAGAAGAAAATCCCCTTAAGAAGCTCTGAAAAGTGCTCCATCACATCATACAAATCGAAATCGCGTAAAAAGATGTAGAATCGACCCGGGAAATGGTACGATTTCAGAAATAATTCTTGACATTTCAAGAGTTCAATGCTATACTAATTCTCGCACGAAAAGAGGCGGCATGCTCGCATGCTTTTTATCTTTCAAAGATCTGCTCCTCTTCTTCGCCCAACTAAATATTTAGGGGTATAGCTCAGTTGGTAGAGCAGTGGTCTCCAAAACCACGTGCCGAGGGTTCAAGTCCTTCTGCCCCTGCCACACAAAGACTGTTGTATTGATAAAGTACGACAGTCTTTTGCTATGTAAAGGATTTATCGCAGAAGGACTTGAAAGCCCGTGAAGAAAACAGTCCGGCGGACTGTTTTTAGGGCGTAGCGTTTATGCTTTTTTCGTTTTGTAGAATGGCAACAAGCGAGGCAGCGATTCTCTTACAAATAAACGTATTCTGCCCCTGCCACTTAAAGACTGTTGTATTGATTAGGGTACGACAGTCTTTTGCTATGTAAAGGGTTTATCGCAGAAGGACTTGAAAGCCCGTAAAGAAAACAGTCCGGCGGACTGTTTTTAGGGCGTAGCGTTTTTGTCTTTTTTGCATCGTAGAACGGCAACAAGCGAGGCAGCGATTCTCTTCCAAATCAACGTATTCTGCCCCTGCCAGTAAGAGTGTTGATAACGGACTTAAGTTATCAACACTCTTTTTTCTTATAACAGCCGTTCTGACGCATAAAAGAAAGAGCCGACCTTGCGGTCAGCTCTGTTTCGGGATCAAGCCGGATATCGGAATGAAGAGGATGAGGATCGGCAATATGTATTTGAAGCAGTACACTAAGCCTTTGCCGATCTTGGCGCCGCTTTATCTTCTCGGGGATTCAGAATTCTGCTCTGCGCTCCAGATAGATGTGCAGAAAGTCTTTGAAAATCTGCTCCCATGCGGTTTCGTGATGGGGCATTTCAAAGAGGATCACTTCATTAAGCTTTTCGGGCGGATAACATTCCTCTAAGATCTCATAAGTCCATTCGGTGCTCTGATAGATCAGCTTTTCCTGATCATCGCCCGCGCCGGAATAGATGTAAAGATACGGCAGGATAGGTTGTAATTTGGAGTGGATCCAATCCAGCATATCCTCGGGAGTGTAGATGACGAAAGCGGGGGAGAGGACGCCCGCGGCACAAAATAGATCGGGGTGATTCAGCGCCGTGAAGAACGCCTGTAAGCCGCCCGATGAACTGCCGCAGATCGCGGTAGCGTTCCTGCCGAGTTCTACGGGAAAATCTTTTTCGATGACAGGCATGACACGGTTGACGACAAAGTCGTCGAAGATCTCGCCCTGCGGAGTGATCTGTAATTTCAGTTCCTCGGGGCAGGCGAGTTCTCCGATGGTGAGGGGTGTGAGCTCATTGGTGCGCTCCATCGGATCGCCGTCGTTGTGGATGCCGACGATGATCGCTGCCTTTCCGGTAGCCTTCTTCTCATCACGGATCGTTTCTCGCGTATACCAACAGCCGAATTCGACATGGTTATCTTCAAATAGATTCTGTCCGTCGGTCATATAGATGACGGGAAAGGTTTCTCCCGCTTCATGCTCGGGGATGAATACGCGTACTAAACGTTCTTCGTTGCTGTCGGGATACGGAATATATAAAGGTATGATCTTTTCTTCTATCATGATGATCCTCCTCGTTTCTGTTTAGGTGTATTCCATTATATCATTGCCTGTAGTAAAAATCAACGGTGTCCCATCAAGAATCGCAAAAGAATCACCGCGCAGGAGATCAACTCTTGCGCGGTGACATTCAGCTTGTTTTGCGGACGAATTCATCGACGAGCGCTTCATAGCGCTGTGGATCATAATAATAGGCCAGTCCGTGACCCGCGTCTGCGATCAGGTAACGCTCGATCATTTCGGGATTCGCTTTTTGCACTTCTTCGCTCATGGGAGCGGGGACAAAATCATCGCCGTCGCCGTGGATGATCATGATCGGCACGGTCGACTTTTTGACCTCCTTTGCCGCGGTGGTCTTGCTGACGTTGAAACGCCCGTAGATCAACCCGGAGAGCTTGATGACAGGCCAGCACAGATCGACGTTGAGACCGACCAGCTGACAGACATGGCTGATGATCTTCTCGGCGTCGTTGAAGGGGCAATCCGAGATAATGCCCTTGATGTTGTCGGGCAGCTTTTGTCCCGACGCCATCAGCACCGTGCCGCCGCCCATCGAGATGCCGTGCAGATAGATGGGGCAGTCTGTTCCGAAGCGTTTACATGCGTAATCGATCCATGACAGTACGTCGAATCGCTCACGCATACCGAAGGTGATGGTGTGACCCTGTGAGCGCCAGTGGGCTCTTTCATCCACCATGATGACAGGGTAACCCTGTCGGATCAGTGACAATCCCACGCCCGAATAATCGCGCAGCGCGGAGCCGTGGTAGCCGTGAAAGCAGAGGAACAGTGGCTTGGAGTCATCACCCTGATAATATCTCGCGCTGAGCTTGAGTCCGTCATAAGATCGTGTCGTGATAAATTCGCACGGAAGAGCGGCGAGCTCCTTGACCTTTACCCGCGCCTCGTCCCGATAAGGGTGCTTCGATTTGGTGATCGGGCCCTTTGTTTCGGAAATGTTCTTGATCGGATAATAGAATGTTTTATAGTACGCCGCGAACAGAACGAGCAACAGTCCTATCAGTACCACGGCAAGGATGATCGCGAGAATCATAATATCACCTGAAATGAAAAGTCATTGTGAAGCCGGTCAGTCAGCGGCAATCTTGTAGCGTTATTCTACCATATCCGACAGGTGAATGCAATCGGTTCCGGTTCATGAGATTTTTTAATTGATAAAAATATGAAAATATTTCTAAAAAGTAGTGCATTTTTTTAGAAACTGTGTTACAATATCACCAATAATGTGATTATATCATTACAAAAACAAAGGAGAAGATTATTATGACTGTAACAAAAAAACTTGAAGGCACCAAACTGACCGCAACGATCGAGGGTCGTCTGGACACCAACACCACCCCCGAGGCGGAAAAGGAACTGGCAGGCAGCCTTGATAACGTGACCGAACTGATCCTTGATTTCAAGCAGCTCGATTACATCTCTTCCGCGGGTCTTCGTCTGCTGCTGATGCTGCAGAAGAAGATGAACGCGCAGGGTTCCATGAAGATCCTTAACGCCAACGCGATCGTCAAAGAGATTTTTGAAGTAACCGGTTTTTCTGATGTATTGACTGTCGAATAAGGAGCCCCGCAATGATCGATATAATCCAATTGATTGAACAGTATACCCAAAACAACCCTCAGGCCGCCATCCTGTACGATGACGCGCACTCGAGGGGCATTACCTATTCCAAGCTCGATGACATGAGCGGACGTGTTTACGCTTATTTGAAACAGCAGGGAATAGGGAAAGAGGATTTTGTATTGATCAAGCTTCCCCGCGGAGTCCTGCCGATCGTCGCGATGATCGGCATTTGGAAAGCGGGCGCCGCATGGGCGCTGGTCGAGGATACCTACGCGCCCGAGCGTATCGACTATATCCGCAAGGATTGCGGCTGTAAGGCAGAACTGAATTCCGACAACTGGGACGATATCATGAAGCTTGATTCGTTGTCGGGACACGAAAAGACCGATCTGCATGACGCGGCATACGCGATCTACACCTCCGGTACCACGGGCAACCCCAAGGGCGTATTGCATGAATTCGGCAACCTCAGCCGCGCGATCGAGTCGATCCGCATCAAAGGCGAGAATCCGTTCAACGGCAAGGATCGCGCCGCGCTGCTCGCGCCGATGAACTTTGTCGCTTCGGTCATCGTGATCTTAGAGGTGTTAAGCGTCGAGTGCGGTAAGCTCTTTGTCGTCAGCTACGCGACCATCAAGAACCCGATCGCGCTCAAGACCTTCTTTATCGAAAAGCGCATCACCGTCACCTTCCTGACGCCTTCCTACGTCCGTATGCTCGGCAATACCACCGGACCGTTTTTGAGAATGTTGTTTGTCGGCAGTGAACCGGCGAATAACCTGTATAACAAGAATCTGGATCTGATCAATATCTACGCGGCTTCCGAGAGCGGCTTCGCGATCGGCGTCTTTCTCATCGATCAAGCGTATGAGACCTGTCCGATCGGCGAGCCCGAGATCGACGGCAAGATCGCACTGCTGGATGAGGACGGCAATGAAGTCGATGAGGGAGAGGTCGGTGAGCTTTGCATCGAGAATCCCTATGTGCGCGGCTATCTGAATCTGCCCGAAGAGACCGCCAAGGCGTTTACGGACGGTATCTATCATACGGGCGATCTCGCGCGCCGTGACGCGAAGAACGGCTATGTCCTGCTCGGCAGATCCAATGATATGATCAAAATCAACGGCAACCGTATCGAACCCGCTGAGATCGAGGCGGCTGTCAAGCAGGCGCTCGGTATCGAGTGGGCGGCGGCACGCGGCTTTGAAGAAAGCGGCAAGAGCTTCCTTTGCGCGTATTATCTCGACGATATCGAGATCGATACCGAAAAGCTGAGAGCGGAGCTCTCCAAGCGTCTGCCGTATTACATGATCCCCGCGTATTATATCAAGATCGATAAGGTTCCCTTGAAACCCAACGGCAAGATGGATCGTAAGGCGCTGCCCGAACCGGAAGCCGACGACTTCAAGACCGAGTATGTCGCTCCCGAGAATGAAACGCAGGAGAAGCTCTGCCACGCGATGGAGACCGTGCTCAAGCTTAATCAGGTCGGTATCCATGACGATTTCTATGAGATGGGCGGCGATTCGCTGACTTCCATCCGTCTGATCACCGAGAGCGGACTGCCCGGACTCAACGCGGGCGACGTCTTCCGCGGCAGAACTCCCGAGAAGATCGCTGAGATCTATACGGAAAGACGCGCGAACGCGGGCGATGATTCTCCCGATATGATCCAGGAGAAATCTCTCACACAGGATCATCCGCTGACAGCGGAGATGCTGTATATGGTGGACTATCAGCTCTATACGCCGAAGTCGACGATGTACAATCTGTTCACCGTCATGAAGATGGATAAAACCATCTTTGAAGCGAAGAAGATGGCTGAAACGATGTGCACCGTCATCAAGCATCATCCCGCGCTCTTGACGACCTTCCACTTCAATGAGGACGGCGAGGTCATCCAGCGCTATACGCCCGAGATCTTCGACGAGATCCATGTCGAGAAGATCAGCGAGTTTGAGTTCGGCAATATCAAAGATAATCTGGTCCAGCCGTTCAAGATCATCGGCGGCAAGCTGTTCCGCTGCCGCGTGTTTGAGACGGAAAAGAATGTTTATATCTTCTTCGACGTCCATCATACGCTCTTTGACGGTACCTCGTTCAAGGTGTTCATGGCGAACGTCGGCAAGGTCTATATGGGCGCTCAGCCTGAGCCGGACTACTATTATTACATGCTCCATCAGCGTGAGCACGCTCAGGAAACTGATTTCTATAAAGAGAGCAAAAAATACTTTGAGGACAGATATGATGGCACAAAGTGGTCGAGCAGTCCCAATACCGACCAGACGTCGCGCGACAATGAGCTGGGCGAGATCTTTGCCGAACTCGGCGTGGAGCCTATCCAGCTGAAGAATATCGAGAACAAATACAGGATCAGCCGCAACGAGTTCTTTATCACCATCGGCTTGCTCGCGATCGCGATCTATAACGGAAAGTATGACGTGAAGATCAGCTGGATCTACAACGGCCGTGAAGAGATGGAACTGATGAATACGGTCGGACTGCTGTTCCGCGATCTGCCCGTCGGCGTTCATCTCAATGATAAAATGACCCTGCGCGATCTGTTCGCGGACGTCCATGAACAGGTGCAGAAGGGTATCGAGCACTGCTGTTATCCGTATGTCGACATCACCTGCGATATCGGTGACGGTGAGGCGGCTTATGTCCTGTATCAGCAGGATATCCGTGATACCGGCGGACTGGAGGATTACAACGTCGAGACCATCGACGTGCGCCAGAATCAGGCGGCTTCTCAGACGATCCTCGATATGGAGATCCTCGACGGCGATGATGGCTTGATGCTGATGATCGACTTTGCCGCCAGCCGCTATGAGGACAGCAGCATGGAGCTCTTCCGCGACTACTTTGTCCGTCTGGTACAGACCATCGTCAAATACGATTCTCAGAAGGACGTCACCCTCGGTGAGCTGCACAAGAAGGTCATGGATAAGACCAACTTCTTTGACTTCCTCAAGACCATTCTCAGGAGAAAGATGTAATGGAACAAACAGTTTCAATAACCGCGCGCGACAGGATCAGAGCCACTTACGGTGTGAACGGTAAGATAGACGGCTCCTATAATCCGTCAGTCGCGGTCAAATGCTTTAACGGTACGTTCGTCGGACAGCAGGACGAGGGTATCCTTACCTTCCGCGGGATCCCATACGCGAAGCCTCCTGTCGGCAGTCGCCGATGGAAGCGCCCTGCGCCCGCGCCGCAGGATGACGGCGTATATGAAGCCTATTATTTCGGCAAAAGTCCGATCCAGACGGAGTGGGAGACCGAAGAGGGTTCCTATTATCCGCAGGGCGAGGATTGCCTGTATCTGAATGTTTGGGTGAACCGCACCAATACCACCGCCAAAAAGCCCGTCATGGTGTTCTTTCACGGCGGCGGCTTCGGCTGGGGCGGTACCGCCGATCCGCTCTATGACGGCGCGAATTTCGTGAGGGAGAATCCCGATATCATCCTCGTTACCGTCGGCTATCGCATCGGTCTGATGGGCTTTGTGGATTTCTCTGATCTCAAGGGCGGATCGAACTTTGCCGATGCGCCGAATCTGGGTATCCTCGATCAGATCGAGTCGCTCAGATGGGTGCAGAAGAACATCGCGTTCTTCGGCGGCGACCGCAAAAACGTCACCATCTTCGGCGAATCCGCCGGCGGCGCGAGTGTATCGCTGCTGCCGATCATCCCCAAGGCGAACGGATTGTTCCGCCGTGTGATCGCTGAGAGCGGTTCGGTGGCGCTGACCTTCTCTAAGGAGATGTGCAAGCCGTTCACCCGCCGACTGATCGAAGAGACCGGCATCCATTCGATGGCGAAGCTCATGGCGCTCTCCGAAAAGGAGCTGATGGCGCTGAACGAAAAGCTGAACGCCTACAATAACTTCCCCCAGCGTGACGGACGCCTGATCCCCTTAAAGCCCTATGAGGCGTATGAAGCGGGCAAGACGGCGCATATCGACATGCTGCTCGGTACCAACAGCGACGAAACGCGGTACTGGGTAGGGGAGACCGGCGGTATCGTTCCGTATCGGTTCAGCATCCCCGTCAGGTTCGAGAACGATCTGAAATTATTCGATAAGAAAGACAGGGAACGCGTCAAGGTCTTTATGCACAGGCTCAGCGACCACAGTATTTGGAAAATGTCGGAATTCTATGACGAGATGATGTTCCGACTGCCCGCTGTCAAGCAGGCGGAGTGTCACTCCGATTTCGGCGGCAGGGTCTATATGTACTACTGGACTCAGCCTTCCACCAAGGAGTATTGCGGCGCGTGTCACGCGGTCGAGCTATCGTATGTGTTCGGCAATCTGGACAACACGATCTTCACCGGCGAACGCGGTGACGAGGGATTGTCCAAGCAGGTGATGAATATGTGGGCGAATTTTGCCCGCACAGGTGATCCCTCTGTAGACGGCCTCAAATGGAAGCGTTATGATACCCGCCATCGCGCCACGATGATACTGTGCAAGGAAAGCCATATGGAGGACGATATCCTGCCCGAACAGCGTCAGCTGTTGTTCCCGCTGCTGCGCTATATGATCAACCCCTCTTATGCCGATATGAGCTATAACGTACCGTTTGTGCACAAGACGGCAGCTCTGGCGGCATTAGCCGCGGTGGGCGTGATCGGACTGAGCATCGGCGTGATCCGACTGTTCGGCAGAAAATAGAATAACGGATCGATGTTGCGCGGCATGATGTCGCGGCGATCTCAACCGTTGTATAATAAAAATACCGCGTACAGTTCAGCGACTGTACGCGGTTGCTTTAATGTGGTTTAATTATTATTTCTGCCGGCGATCGTCATGATCAGATCCAGTACCTTGAGATAGAGCCACAATACGGTGAACGAAAGTCCGAACGCCGCCTGCCATTCATATTTCTTGGGCAGCTTATCCTGTACCACATGATCGATGGTGGCAAAGTCACAGATCAAGAACAGTGACGCGATGATAATGAAGACCACCGAGAAGCCGATCGAGATCGCAAAGTTGTTTCTGATCTGCATGACCAGTCCGCTGGTGAACGGGATGAAAGAGCCGATCAGCATCAGCAGCGATACGGCGATGACCGTGACAAAGAGCGTCAGCATCACCGTTTTGAATTTCTTGGTCACGCGGATGATCCCGGTGGCATAGAGGATCGCCATGACCATGACGATCGTCATCGTGATCGCCAGCGCCAAAAGACCGAGGTGCTCATAGCCGCGGAGCACTTTGAAGATCAAAAAGGAGATCATATAGCCCTGTGTGACGCAGTACAGCGCACCGGTGACTGGTGTGGTGGATTTTGCGAAGAACGCGAGCAGCTGGAAAACGATCGCGAGGATCACACTGGCGAGCAGCGCGATGATCTCTCCCATATAGAGCATGACATGGAAGCCCCTGATGTTCAGATCAAAGCTCTGACCGGTGCTGAGCATCTGTGAGAGAACTCGTTCCGCCGCGATGCCGGCAACAGAGAACAGCAGGAAGAAAATCGTTTTTGCGGCGATACCGCCGTAGGTAGCGGAATCGCTCTCGCTGTATTCGTCTACCTTATCCAGTCGGTGCATGACCGGGTTCGAGGATAAGAACGACCTTTTTTCTTTGGTCGCGGTATTGTTGTTGGAAGATAAACGTGCCATAAATTACCTCTTTCTGTTTTTGATACCCATATCATAATACTCTTTTTCATAAAATGCAATAGTCTTTTATTCATAATTGTCATTGCCATGTCGATACGAGTCGATTTAGCTTGCTTTTCATCGATGATTGTGGTAAGATGATATCTGTTAATGCTATAAAGGAGAGTTTCGGCTTTTTGCGCGAAAGGGTTGAGTCAAATGGGCGATCTGGGACTGGGTCAGCATAAAACCATCAAGGATTTTGTTCAATCAAAGCTGCGTGCTTTTGAAGAACAGGGGCTTTCGATGGAAACGCTTTTCTCCCTGATGATTCAGGAAAAAGAGAATATCATGTATGAACGATCCGCCGGTTATCGCATCGAGAGCTTTTCCTATGGTGAGGTAGAGAAGAGGATCAAGGCACGTGCTTTGTCCTTATCAAAGCTCCTTTCCGACGTCGCTCCCGGCTCGGTGATCGGTCTGTCGATGGACAATTCCCTCTCTTGGATCGAGTGCTTTTGGGCAATCATCCTTTGCGGTTTCCGTCCGCTGTTGATCAACCTGCGCCTCTCACAGGAGCCGGTGGAGGGCGCTATCCGCGACTGTGATGTACAGGCGGTGGTGTCCGACGGGCGGACTTATTCTGTCAGGACGATCTTATGTGATGAGATCAAGCCTGTGGAAGAGCCGTTCACGACTCGTGAATTCGGCAAAGAGATCATCGTGATGACCTCCGGCACATCCCGCCATGTCAAGCTCTGCGCCTATTCCGCCGAGGAACTCTTTTATCAGATCAAAGGCAGCTACGGTATCATTCGGGAGTGTGACACGGTCAAGCGGCATTATCAGGATCGCTTGAAGTTGTTGACCTTCCTGCCGTTTTACCATGTGTTTGGACTGGTAGCGGTATATATCTGGTTCTCCTTCTTCTCCCGCACCTTTGTGGAGTTGAAGGATATGAAGCCCGATACCATCACCGGTACCGTGCGGCGCCATCATGTCACCCACCTGTTTGCCGTACCGCTGTTTTGGGAAACGGTATATACGCAGGCGCGAAAGACGATCCGTCTGCGCGGGGAAGAGACCGAACGAAAATTTGAGAAAGCGATGGCTTTGCGTGATAAGCTGGGCGATTCCGCTCTCGGCGCTTTATTCACACGCGCCGCGTTCAAAGAGGTGAGAGAAAACCTCTTCGGCGACAGCATCCGATTCATGATCACCGGCGGCTCGTCGATCTCAAAGGAAACCATGCGCTTCTTCAACAGCATCGGCTACCACCTTGCCGACGGCTACGGTATGAGCGAGATCGGTATCACCTCGCTGGAATTATCCAAGAAGCCGAGTATCCTCAATGCGGGCTATATCGGCAAGCCGATGGACGGTGTGGAGTACCGCATCAATGATGACGGCGAGTTGGAGGTCAAGGGCAAGGCGATCGCCTGTTATATCATTGAGGACGGCGAAAAAAAGATCATCAATACCGATTTCTTCAACACCCACGATCTGGCGGTGTGCGAGAACGGTCATTATAAGATATTAGGACGAAAGGACGATCTGATCGTCGGTATCTCCGGCGAGAATCTGAACCCGAACCTGATCGAACCGCAATTTAAGCTCAAAGACGTCAACGAAGTCTGTTTGATCGGCGCTGATGAAGGCGTTAACACCGTGCCGACGCTGGTCGTGTCCGTGAATCGCTTTATCAGTGAAGAAAAGCTCACCGTTTTGGATCACTCGTTCAAAAAGCAACTGGAAGAAATGCGCTTGAATTCAGAGATCAAAAGGATCCTCTATGTCAGCGACAGACTGATCGTCGGCGACGAATTCAAGCTCAATCGACTTCGCTTGAGGCAGCAGCTCGAAGAAAACGGTTTTCACGAGGTGAAGCCGCTTGGAAAGGATGAGGGCTTGCAGGACGCACTGGCAAAACGGCTCAGAGAGTTTTTTGCCGCGGCGCTGGATCGCTCTGCGGAGGATATCGCCGACGACGCTGATTTCTTCCTCGATCTGGGCGGCACCTCGCTTGATTATTTCGGCATGATCGCCGCGATGGAAGCCGAATTCTCCGTCAAAATATCGACGGAGCAGAATCTGTCCACTGTCGCCGCGTTCCACCGTTATCTGTCCGAGATACTGTAAGCTGTTTGTTGTCGATTTCGATCTGTTTATTGATTATGTTTTATTGTTTGTTTAATTGGTTTGTGAAGCTCACGGGCTGGCCGATCCAGCTCCTGTGTTTTCGCAAGAAGATATATTATGAGAATAAGGCAGTGCAATCCCGCCGTATCAAGGGGAAAGCGATCGTCATCTCGAACCACCTTTCCGTCTACGATTATCCTGTCGCGATGTTCGTCTTCTTTGGACGCACTCTGCGGTTTCAGATGTCGGAGCTCGTGATGAAGAAGCCGATACTGGGCACTTTCCTGAAAATGCTCGGCGGTATCTATGTAGACCGCGATTCCCACGATTTCGCCTTTATGGCTAAGTGTGAGAAGATCCTGAGTAAAGGCGGGGTGATCGGTATCTGTCCCGAGGGCAGACTGCCGCGCAAGGATGAACCCCGACCGCTGCCATTCAAGATCGGCGCGGCGTATCTCGCGCTGATGACCGATACGCCGATCATCCCGATGGTGACCAACGGTTCGTACTTCAATTTCAAAGAGCGTGCCCGCGTGATCATCGGCATGCCGATCATTCCCTCGCAGGTCGCCGATCCCGCGCTGAGCGATAAAGAGAATATCGCCGCGCTGACCGACCTGATGAGGAACAAAACCATTAGTTTAGGAAAATTACTGCATGAACAATCAACCGAATAAAGCAAAGCTGTTTTCTCTTAAATACTTCTTTGTCGATTTTGTCAGAGTGACGGGAGCGCTCCCGACGCTGTTGTGGTACCGACCGAAGATCCTATATGAGAATGAAACGGCAAAACAGAAGATCAAAGGCGGCGCGTTGGTCATTTCCAACCACAACTGCTTCTTTGATCCCGTCTATGTGATGCTGGCGATCTGGTACCGCCGCCATCATTTTATCATCAATCAAGAGTTTTACGATACCAAGGCAAAGTGGTTTTTGGATCGCGTCATGTGTATCCCGATCGATACAAAGAACACCGGCTTTCAGACGATGAAGGTCATCAACGATCATCTGACCGGCGGCGATCTGGTTTCGATGTTCCCGGAGGGTCATATCAATGACGGCTCCGGCGAGATGCGCCAATTCAAAAGCGGCATGGTGCTGATGTCCATGCGCGCCAAGGTGCCGATCGTACCCGTCTATGTGCGCGAGCATAAGCCTCGCTCATCCGGACTGCGCGTCGTCATCGGCGAGCCGATCGATATCAATAAGCTGTACGCGGGCCGTCCGTCGATGTCCGATATCGAAGCGATCACCAACCGCCTGTTTGAAAAAGAAAACGAACTCAAAGCGATAGCTTATCAATAGTCATTACAAGGGGGTAAACACGCGTTGTTATCCCCGCGGCAATCTCAACCGATTATAAATACGAACGGAGGAAATTATGTTTAGTCCGTCTAAGGAAATCTTCAAACAATATACCGATCCCGAGCAGTTCGACCGCATCGTTGACAAGGACAGCGTGTCCGAGATGTGGCGGGATTCCGTAACCGCTTATCCCGACATCGTCGCGATCGAGGATGACGGTAAACGCTATACCTATGCTGATATCGAAGCGGACGTCAGCCGCCTGCGCACGGTCATCAAAAGTGATGATGACAAGAGTCTGCGCGTCGGCGTCTACTGCCCGAACTCCTATGATTTTGTTCGCGCTTTTTTGGCGGTGACGACACTCGGCTATACCGCCGTGATCCTGCCCGCTCAGCTCGACAACATGACGGTGTTCGGCTGTACGATGAAGTACGGACTGGATGCGATCATCTATCATCCGTCATTGCGGGAGAATACAGCGATCACAGCGTCAAAGCGCCCCGATGTGGCGCTGATCTCCTCCGATACACAGGGCGATACCGCGACCGAAATGGTGTTCCCCTCGGGTGATACGCCGTGCGTTATCATGTTCACCGGCGGTACGACCGGCAAAAGCAAGGGCGCGCTGCTTAGTAATGCCGCTGTCATGCAGGGCACGGTGAACGGCTGTTACGGCTATCGGGATGTGTTCAACCAGCGCTATTTGCTGATCCTACCCTTATCCCATGTGTTCGGCTTGATCCGCAACCTGACCACCTCGCTTTATACCGGCTCCACATTGTTCATCTGCCGCAACAATAAAGATATGTTCCGCGATATCGCGATGTTCCGTCCGACCATTTTGGTAGCGGTGCCCGCACTGGCGGAAATGGCGCTGAACCTTTCCAAAAAGTTTATAAAGAATATGCTCGGCGATTCGCTCAAAGCCATCATCTGCGGCGCGGCGTCGGTACCGCCATATTTGATCAAGGAATACAAAAAGGAATTCGATATCAAGCTGCTGCCGGGCTACGGTTTGACCGAAAGCGCCAATCTGGTATCCGGTAATCCCGCGTATCTCACCAAGCCCGAATCCGTCGGCTTGATGTATCCGAATCAGGAGTACAAGATTGTCGACGGCGAACTGCTCTTAAAGGGCAGAAATATGATGTCCGGCTATGTCGGGGAAGAGGAAGACGGCGTCTATGACGAGGACGGCTTTTTCCGTACCGGCGATCTGGTTCGGATCGACGAGGACGGCTTTCTTTATATCACCGGCCGTATCAAAGAGATCATAGTGCTCCCGTCCGGCGAGAATATCTCTCCCGCGGAGTTGGAGGTCAAGTTCTTGGAACTGAGCCTGATACAGGACGCGCAGGTGTATGAGGATGTGACTGAGAACGGCGTTCATATCTTGGCGCTCGAGGTCGTGCCCCGTATGCCGGAGATCGCCCGACTCGGCATTGAAAACATCGGACAGTACCTGACTGCTGAGCTCGAAAAGATCAACAACACGTTGCCGACGTTCCAACGGGTATCACGCATCATCATCCGTGATTCCGATTTTGAACGTACTCCCAGTATGAAGATAAAGAGGTACAAAAAATGCTGAGCAGAGCAGAGATTTTTGAAAAACTGAAAGAGATTTTGCTCTTTGCCGACAATAAGAACCGGGCTGTGATCGAAAAATGTGACGAGAGCACCAAGCTCGTTACCGATCTGGGCTTTAATTCGGTATCGGTGCTCTACATGGTGATCGCCATCGAAGAGAGCTTCGGTATCGTGTTCGACAATGTGTCGATGAATGACTTTGAAACCATCGGCGACGTCGTCAGTTATATCGAGGCAAGGCTCAAATGAAGTGGGTATATCGTGAGTGTCAGTACGGTGACGTCATCCGCGTCAAGCTGGGTTCCGTTTATCACTACGGGATCTTTGCCTCAGAGGATGAGGTGATCGCGTTCGGACTGCCGCCGACAGCGGAGAATCTGAAAAATCAGCAGGATATCAAGGTGCTCGCTACCGATATCGACGTCTTTTCCTGCGGTAATCCGGTGGAAACAGCGCAGCTGACGTTAAAAGAGAAACGCAAGCGCCAAAGCCCCGACAAATCCGTATCCGCCGCAAGAGCGCGAATCGGCGAAGGCGGCTATAATCTGATCCACAACAACTGTGAGCATTTTGTTAACGAGATCGTGTTCGGAAAAAAGATATCCGAACAGGAGCTGGAGGTGCGCCGTAAATGGATGCGCTTTCATGAAAACAAGGAAGGTTTATGATACTACTCTATATTGTTCTTGCCGTCATTTCGCTGGTGATCATCTTCTGGATCGCGCCCGGCATCGTGTGTTACCGCTCGATCTTCGGCAGACATCGTGTGTTGCCGCTTGATGATGAAAAGCTCATCAAGCCCGCGATCGAACCGTTCAAGGAGCGTATGCTGCGCGATTTGCGTTATCTGCGTGATCGGGGATATGAACGCGTACAGGTGAAAGCGAAGGACGGAGTGATCCTGTGCGGCGATCTGTATGACAACGGCAGTGACCGCACCGTGATCATGGTACACGGCTTCAATGCCGATCCCTATGTCAATCTGGCATCGCCCGCGCGGTGGTTCTGTGATCAGGGCTTCAACGTGCTGGTGATCTTTCAGCGCGCCCATGGCTGCAGCGGCGGAGATCGCTGCGGAATGGGGCTGCGTGAAAAGGACGATGTCGCGGTATGGCTCGATGAGGTGTTGAAGCGGGACGGCAAACAGCGTGTTTTGCTGTACGGTACGTCGATGGGCGGCTCTACGCTCGCGTATCTCTCCGACACGCTGACAGAGGAGCGTGTGCCGTGCATGATGATCGACTGCGGCTTTATTTCCGCGGAAAACCAGCTTTTGAGCGACGCGAAGCGTATGCACCTGCCGCCGCTGTTGATCCCGTATATCCGATGGCTCTGCCAAAAGGAGCAGAAGATCGATATCCGAGAGAAGACGACGGATCATCTGCGGCACGCCAAAAAACCGATCCTCTTTTTCCACGGAACGGCAGATCCCACCGTATCTTTGGAAGAGGGACGTAAAAACTATGAGGCCTGTTCCTCAGAAAAGAAGTTTGTCGTTGTCGAAGGCGCGGGTCACACGAACGCCTTTTGTACCAATGAATTACAAGTGACGACGGCGATGACGGATTTTCTTAAGGCATATTTTTAATTCAATCAGACTGTGACCATCTCACAAGATCGATCATCCGATAGATTTCTCTATCTGCCAATACAAAGGAGACTCTTATGAACGATTTTATTTTGATGGCGGACGCCGGCTGTGACCTCTCCGCCGAATTCAAAAAAAAGTATGATATCAAGATCATCGACGGACACCTTGTCCTGCCCGGTAAGGGCGACGTTCCCAGCTTTATGGAATGGAAGGATGTGACCCGTGAGGACTTTTACGCGGATCTGAAAAAGAATCAGTCCGATTTTGCGACCGCGCCACCGAACACGGCGGAATATGAAAAGGCTTTTACGGCTTACGTGAAAGACGGTAAGCCCATTATCTGTATCACCATCTCGAGCGCCATGTCCGGCTCGCTCGACTTTGCGACCACTGCTCGTAAAAACATCCTCAATCAATACCCCGACGCTAAGATCCGACTGGTTGACTCCATGCGCTACGGCCCCGGCTTCGGCTTGATGGTCGTTCACGCGGCGATGCTCCGCAGTGAGGGCAAGAGCTTTGAAGAGGTGTGCGATTATCTGGAACAGAATAAGAATCGCTTCCATCAGGCGGGATGGCTGGATGATTTGAGCTTTGTCGCCAAGAAGGGCAGACTGACGCATCCCAAGGCGTTCTTCGGCACCCTCGCCGGTATCAAGCCGATCGGTGAATTCGATTCCGGCGGCATGACCACCGTGCTCGGCAAGGCAAAGGGCGCTAAGGCAGCATATGCCGTTCTGCTGAAGTACATCGAAGCCACCATCGAGAATCCTGAGGATCAAGTGATCTTCATCGCCCAGTCCTGCCGTTATCCGCAGGCAGAGGTATATAAGAAGATGATCGAAGACAAATTCCACCCCAAGGCGGTTTATATCAATGATGTGTATCCGTTCTGCGGTATCAACGTCGGTCCCGGACTGATGGCGGCGTATTATGTCGGCAAACCGATCTCCGATGATCTGAGCACCGAACGCGCCTTGATCGAACAGTTTATTTCTGAAGGAAAGTAAGTTCTTTCGACTGTATCGTTTTACATATTATTGTCTATCAGAAAGGGATGTTATGTTCCTTTCTTCGTGAACGGACGTAAAGCTTTTCGTCCATGACCCCTGTTTATAAGGAATGTCTATGAGAAGAATCAACGGAATCCATCTGGAAAAAATGATGAATAACGGGCTCGCGTACCTCCAACAGCATGAGGAAGAGGTCAATCGCCTCAATGTGTTTCCCGTTCCCGACGGCGATACCGGCACCAATATGGCGTTGACCCTCGGCAACGGCATCCGCTACGCAAAGTCCGATGAACACGCCGGCGCCTATCTGCGCAGTCTTTCCGACGGTATGCTGCTCGGCGCGCGCGGGAATTCCGGCGTGATCCTGTCGCAGTTTTACCGCGGCCTTGCGGATGAGCTGGTACGCACACCGATCATCGGTCCGGGTGAGCTGCGCGCGGGACTGATCCGCGGCTATCGCACCGCGTATGAGGCGGTCGTGCATCCGGTCGAGGGCACGATCCTGTCCGTCGCGCGGGAGGGTATCGAGCATATCCGCACCCAGATCACGCGAAACTCCTCGATCGAAAGTATCCTGTCGATGTATATCGCCGAGATGCGCAAGACCCTGTCCTATACGCCCGAGATGCTCAGCGTGCTCAAAGAAGCAGGCGTGGTCGACAGCGGCGCGTACGGCTTTATCCTGATCATCGAGGGAATGCTCAAATGCCTGTACGGCGAGGTCATCGACCCTGTTGAGGTGCCCGCGCCGAAAACGCAGCAGCCCTTAGTCGATCTGTCGCTGTTCAATGAGACCTCCGAGTTTTCGGACGGCTATTGCACAGAGTTCATTCTCCAGCGTCTGACGAATTCCCGCTACAAACAGGAGTTCGACAAACAGAGCTTTATCTCGGAGCTGCGCTTTTTCGGCAATTCGATCGCGGTCGTGGTCAACGGTATGCGCGTCAAGGTGCATATCCATACGCTCTATCCCGCCAAGGTCATCGCCTTTGCGCAGCAGTACGGCGAATTTCTGACCTTCAAGATGGAGAATATGCAGGTACAGCACAACGAGCATGATCTGGAGATCGCGAAGAAGAAGGAGCACAAAGCGCTTGCGGTGATCGCGGTCGTCAACGGTGAGGGAATGAAAAAGCTGTTTGAGGATTTCGGCTGTGATATCGTCATCGACGGCGGTACCACGATGAATACCTCCTCGGCGGAGTTCTTGGAGGCGTTCGAGGAGCTCGACGCCGACGAGATCGTGATCCTGCCGAACAATCCCAATATCATCCTCGCCGCGCATCAGGCGGTCGAGCTTTCCAAACGCCGCCATATCACCGTGATCGAATCCGGGAGCGTCGCGCAGGGCTACTTTGCCATGGCGATGGATGTTCCGGACAGTGATGACGCGCCGTTCCGTGTTTCACAGATGATGAGCGGTATCGAGAATATCGCCACCGTCAGCCAGACGGTCGCCTCACGCGATTACAGCTATCATCAGATCAGCTGCCGCAAGGGCGACGAGATCGCGCTGCTCGACGGTGAGATCGTCAGCGTCGGTTCCGACTATGCAAAAACCATCCTCGACGCGATTGCCGCCATCGAGGATATCGACGAGAAAGAGACATGTGTGATCTTTCGCGGAACGGGTGTTGACGAGGATAGGGGAGAAGAGCTGTGCGAGAGCCTCTCAGCCCGCTATCCGCTGATGGACTTTGAATGTATCAACGGCGGTCAGGAGATCTATCACTGGATCATCGGCTTAGCCTAAGGAGAGATTATGCCAATTTGGATTTGGATCGTTATCGCGGTCATCATATTGGGGCTCCTGCCTCTGCCGATCCTCGCTTACTATCTCTACTCGGTTCTTTTAGTGCGGACGTCAAAGAAGAAATGGGGCAGAGAGTGCAGTATTCCCGATGACGAGGAATACAAGAGGATGTTCGATATCGGCATCGAGTGGGAGAAGCAGTATCATTCATATAAAGTGCCGGTCGAGGTCGTCAGCGACGGACTCAAGCTGGTCGGAGAATATTTTGACTTCGGTTCCGACACCTCGGTGATCATCATCGCAGGACGCATGGAATCGCTGTTGTACTCCTATTATTTCGCGGAGCCGTACCGTCGACTCGGCTATAACATCCTCGTGATCGACAACCGTGCCCACGGTCTGTCCGAGGGAAAGTATCTGTCGCTCGGCGCCAAGGAATACCGTGATATCCTGCGCTGGGGTGAATTGCTCCATGATCGCTTTCATCAAAAAAGCATCGTGATCCACGGCATCTGCATCGGATCGTGCGTCGGATTGTTCGCCTTATGCTCGCCCGAATGTCCCGATTACTTCAAGGCGATGGCGGCGGAAGGAATGTTCACCACCTTCAAGGATTCGTTTGTCAACCATCTGATCGACGGTCATCATCCCGTTCAGCCCGCGACCTTCCTCGTGACGCTGTACATCCGTATTTTCGCGGGTGCCGACGTCGTGCATGACGGACCCTTGTATCGGATCGATCAGCTCAAAAAACCGATCCTTTTCCTGCACAGCAAGGAGGACGTTTTTTCTCTGCCGTCTGAGGTACAGCAGGTATATGATCGCTGTACAAGCGAGAAGAAGCTGGTCTGGTTCGAAAAGGGCGCTCATTCGCGCGTGCGTATCAACGCCACCCAAAGATATGACGAAACTGTTATTGACTTTTTTGATCAATTAGAGATATAATGTTAAAGTAAATAAACCGTTTTATGTTGTTGCCGATTGAGGGTTCGTTGATGTGTCGGCATAGCAAAAAGACGGAATGAATCAGTATTGGATGGCTGCTGAGTTTGCATCGATTCTCGATCGCCGTTCAATCAACTATTTCAGGAGGTTAGTCATGATTTGTAAACAATGCGGAAACGAAGTCGCTCCCAATGAGAAGTTCTGCGGTACCTGTGGTGCTCCGAATGATGCGGCTTTTGATCAGTCTTCACAGCCACAGTATGCACAACCCGCACAGTCTGCACAACCCCGGTACGGTCAAGCCGAACAGCCTCAGTACGGTCAGCCTGCACAGCCTCAGTACGGTCAAGCCGAACAGCCTCAGTATGGTCAGCCTGCACAGCCGCAGTACGGTCAACCCGCTCAGCCGCAGTACGGTCAGCCTGTGCAACCTCAGTACGGTCAGCCTGTACAATCCCAGTATGGTCAGCCTGCACAACCTCAGTACGGTCAGCCTGTACAATCCCAGTATGGTCAGCCTGCACAACCTCAGTACGGTCAGTATACGCAGGATCAGCTGGCAAGCTCCGTTTTGAAATTCGGTATCCTCGGGCTGGTATTCTCTATGTTGATCCCGTTGTTAGGTATTATCTTCAGCTCTATCGCAATGAGCAAAGCGAAGAATTATGCTTTGAATTATCCCTTGGAGGGAAAAGCCAAGACCGGTAGGATATTGGGAATAGTGGGATTGATCCTCAGTATTGTGACGATGGTGATAACATTCTTCTATTATGTCTCTGCTGTTTGAGAAATATTAGTATTGACGTAAAAGAATATGGCAGATTCGCATTATTCAAATGTGCGGTATTGCATGAAAAAGGTGAAATAATCATGATTTGTAAGCATTGTGGAAACGAAATGGAACCCAACGCAAAGTTTTGCGGTGTATGCGGTGCGGTAAATGAAGCGACGATCAACGGTCAGCCGATCGAGGATACGAAACCGCAGTATGCTCAGCCCACACAGCCGCAGTACGGTCAGCCTGTACAGCCGCAGTATGATCAGCCTGTACAGCCGCAGTATGATCAGCCTGTACAGCCGCAGTATGGTCAGCCTGCACAGCCTCAGTATGGTCAGCCTGCACAGCCTCAGTATGGTCAGCCTGCACAGCCTCAGTATGGTCAGCCTGCACAGCCGCAGTACGGTCAGCCTGTGCAGCCGCAGTACGGTCAGCCTGTGCAGCCGCAGTACGGTCAACCCGCTCAGTACGGTGCTTCATATAATCCCGCTCCGGATCCTGTGGCAAACGGTTATGCCGGCAGGGCGTTAGGCTTTGGTATCACATCCTTATGTTGCTGTTGGCTTCCGTTCTTTTTCTCGATTATCGGTATTGTTTTTGGGGCGATGGCAATCAAACAATCCTCCAATTACGCGCGAGTTGCGTCCACCGGCTCCGGACGTGCCAAGACAGGCAGAATACTCGGTATTATCGGGCTTGTGATCAGCATTATCGTTACGGCATTTTGGACATTGGCTTTATTTGCCGGAATGGCTTGATCACACAACATATAATCTCTCTCAATTTATTGATACGAATCAGGTACGATAGGAGAAATGAAGATGAAATGTAATCATTGTGGAAATGAGATCAATATCAACGATAAGGTTTGCGCTGTATGCGGAGCCGAGGTCGAGATCCAGACCATGCTGGTAGATGATGAACCCGCACAGCAGAATCCTTATTCTGCCAATCAGCCGGCACAGCCGCAATATGCACAGCCAATTCAACAACCGCAACCGGCTCAGCCTCAGTATGCACAGCCGGTTCAACAGCCGCAACCGGCTCAGCCTCAGTATGCACAGCCGGTTCAGCAACCGCAGCCTGCGCCGCCTCAACCGGTACAGCCTCAACCTCAACTGGTACAGCCGCCGATCGAGCCCAAACCGATGCGGCCGCAGTATGAGAGCTCTCAGCCGGTACAGCCGCAGTATGCTCAATCGCAGCCCGTACAACCGCCCATTCAGCCGCAGCCCGTACAACCTTCACAACCTCCCGTTCAGCCGCAGTATGCGCAGCAGTATAACGTGGGTGCTGTGGCAGAGGATCCCAATGAGCGCGAAATGTCCAAGTCCTGCCTGATCTTCGGTATTTTGGCGATTGCGTTCGGTTCATCTTTCTATCTGTCTTTCCTCGGCATCGTTTTCGGCGCTATCGCGAGAAGTAAGGCAAAGACATATATGATGAGATATCCTCTGGTCGGTCGTGCTAAGGTCGGCAGTATTTTAGGAACGATCGGTTTTGTTCTGGGTATCGTATTGACGGTATTCTTTACCATATGGCTGATCGTTGTGATCGCCGCTGCCGGCAGTATCTATTATTACTATTAATTGAAAACTCCGGGGGCAATTCTTTGTCCCCGGTTTTTTGCTTTTTCGCATATTACAGTTGTTTACGGATATGATACAGGGAGGAGTACTCTTACATATGAAACGAAAAAAATATGTGAAACGGGTGCTATGTGCTCTTTTGATCTTTATCCTCTCATTCTCTGTGCTCTCCATGGCGGTGACCGTGATTTTCTTCCATATGGCGTTCCCGCGCAGCGATTCGCCGAGTGAATTTGCCTACTCGTATGCGCGTATGGAAGAGGAGGGGTATTCGTATCAAAGAGTCAGCTTCCCTTCCGGCAATAATACCTTGACCGGCTATTGCTTTGCGCCCGATGAGCCTCAAGCGCTGGTCGTGATCGCGGCGGGCATCGGTGACGGCGGTTCATCTCATCTACCCGAGATGAAAGAATTTGTCGACTGCGGTTACGCTGTATTATGCTATGACGCGACCGGTGTAGGGGAGAGCGAGGGCAGCGGTAAGGGCGGCTTATCCCAACCCGCGGCTGATCTGCGCGCGGCGCTTCGCTTCACTGCCGATGATGAACGATTATCAAAGCTGCCGATCCTGTTGTACGGTCATTCCGCGGGAGGATACGCGGCGGCGACCTGTCTGGATGACGATCGGGTCAAGGCGGCGGTCATCATTTCGGGCTTTGACCATCCCGTACAGCTGATGCGGGATTCCGCGCGCTCTTACGTCGGGATCCTCGCCGACGTTGAATATCCGTTTTTGCTTTTGGAAAATCAACTGCTGTTCGGCGATTGTCAAAAAGCCTCCGATTGCATCAACAGCGTATCGACTCCCGTAGCGGTATATGATGGTGTGGATGATGAACGTGTACCGCCATCCCAGCGCCTGAGTACGACGCTCGATCAGTCCGGGCGAACAAACGTCAGCGTCAGCCTGTGTGAGGAAACGCTCCGCAGCGGTCACACCGGCATGTGGCTGTCAAAGGACGCGCTCAGCTATCGGCTGTCTCACAAGGATGATACGTCTGTCGATTTTGAGAAAAGCAATCTGCTCGATCAGGATTATATCCGATCGATCCTGCGCTTTTATCGATCGGCTCTGGAATTGTGAGAATAGAAAAGAAACAGCAAAAAGACTTGTAAAAATGTATCATATCATGTATGATAGTAGCATATTATGCTCGGAGATGTGACAAAATGAAACTGAAAAAGGACTTTATTGTACACAATGTCGGAGATGAGACCCTTTTGGTGCCGACTGCCGAGGCTGACTTTCACGGTCTGGTGCAGGGCAACAAAACGGTGGATACCATATTGAATTGTTTGGCGGAAGAAACAACGGAAGAAAAGATCCTTATTGCTTTAAAAGAAAAATACGACGGCGATGAAGCCGATATGCGCGCTGATATCGCCGATGTGATCGCGAAACTGCGTACGATCGGAGCGATCGATGAGTAAGTCGACCTTTGAAGAGGTGCTCGACGAGAAAGGCACGCTCATTTATACCAACGTCGGTGACAGCATGTATCCGCTGATCAAACCGCGTGATCTGCTGGTCATCAAACAACCCGAGCTGCCACTGAAGCGGCTGGATATCCCGCTCTATAAGCGCGACAGCGGTCAGTATGTCCTGCACCGTATTCTTAAGGTGCGTAAGGATGATTACCTGATCTGCGGCGATAATCGGGTGGGAACAGAGTCAGGCATCACCGACAGGCATATTATCGGCGTCCTGACCGATATCATCCGCAACGGAGAGACCATCTCGGTGTACAGCACCAAGAATCGTATCTACGCGCATCTCTACAGCGACTTTATGCCGCTCAAACGCGTTATCTTTCGTATCAAGCAAGTGTTTAAGTAAAAATATTACAGGCTCCCTTTGGTAAAGGTACCCCCGTTGGGGGAATGTCCGAAGGACAAGGGGAGATTCCCCTGCTAGGGGAAATGTCCGCAACGCGGACAAAAGGGTCGGCTGTCTTCGCAGAAGAAGCCGCTTCCGGCGAGGAGGATGTCGCCTGACATGCGTGTCCGGCGACTGATGAGGAGTTGTCCAAATCTTTTGATTTGGTATACAACTCCCATGCAACAGCGCTCCAAGAGCAGATTTCTCTGCGATTGGCTTAGCGCCACTGCGGGATTGCATTAATTGAACGAGCGTCAGTGAGATACTATTTTGCTTTCCGAAACCTATAATCTGAAAAGTGGTGATTGTATGATGAAAAGAATTGTATCGATGCTTCTTTGCGTCATGATGACGGTATCATTGGCGGCGTTTCACGCGTCTGCCGAAGAACCATTGTTTTCCGGTGAGCCCGAACCCGTCGTGCCCGATGACGCGGCGTTTATTACCGATGGTTTCAAAAAGACCGATGCGGATCTGGCTTCGACCGGTGTGACGCTCGATGATCCCGTCATTGTACCCCGCATCGTTGTGACGACCGAAAACGGCAACGGAACCACCCTGCAAAAAGAGGACGGCTATCAGAACGCGTCTGTCAGCATCACCGATACGGATGGTTCGGTGCTCAGCGACAGCTGTACCTTCAAGGTGCGCGGCAACACCTCCGCGATGGCGGCGATCGGTAAGAAAGCCTATACCTTCAAATTCGAGAAGAAAAAGGATGTTCTCGGAATGGGTAAGGGAAAAAAGTGGGTGCTGCTCGCGAACACGTTTGACCCCACGATGCTGCGCAATTATATGGCATTTGAGTTTGCTCACCATCTCGGCTTGCCGTATACCTCCGAACACCGCTTTGTCGAGGTGTTTCTCGACGGTTCCTACCGCGGCTGTTATGAGCTCGTCGAACCGGTCCAGGAGGGTAAGGAGCGCGTCAATATCGACATCGAGTCCAACGACGGCAAAAAGGACTTTTTGATCGAGTATGAGAGGACGCGTCTGGAACCGGACGTGATCTATTTTACGGTTGACGGTCTGCGCTTTATCGCGAGTGATCCCGACGAGCCGGATGAGGATCAGCTCAATTACATCACCGAAACCCTGACCGTTGTCACTGATACGATGAGGAACGGCAGCAGGGAAGAGATCGAAGAAGTGATCGATGTGCCGTCCTTCGTCAAATTCTACCTGCTCAATGAGTTCTTCAAAACCATGGATTTTGATGAGAGCTCCGTGTTCTTCTTCTATAAGGACGGCAAGCTCTATGCGGGTCCCGCATGGGATTATGATATGTCCACCGGCAATACGAATGCCGATCTCGTTTCGGCTCACGCCAGAAACACCGCGAAGACAGACGGTATTCTGCAGGATACCAAGAACTTCTACAAGTATATCGGCAGAAAGAGCTGGTTTGTCGATGAGGTCAAAAAGGCGTATGAGGAGAACTATGATTACATGGTGAGCCTCTTTGCCGAGAACGGCCTTTTGGATACATGGAGCAATGAATCCAAGGATATCTTTGACCGCAACTGGACGGTCTGGAGAGTCTCGAGGCATTGGTACAACTACCAGAAGCCGCCTCTCGCGACCTATCAGCTCAACCTCGATTTCCTTAAGAACTGGCTCAATGAGCGCAATTCGTGGCTGTTTGATCATTATGATCTGTTCAGCTATGAGTATCTGCGCGGTGACGCCGACGGCAACGGTGCTTTGGATGTGCTCGACGCGACGACGATCCAGCGCGTGCTTGCCGGTCTTTCTGCGCAGGATGAGGATGGTCATATGGCGCTGCGCGCCACTGTGACCGGCGACGAACTTTCGATCACTGACGCGACCGCGATCCAGCGTTATTTAGCTTCACTGGACAACATTTATGAGTTGGATACTACTGTCAAGGTAAAACTGAGAGAGAAATAACCGGTATAAAACGAACCCCGCCGAACGGCGGGGTTTTCATCTGTATACAATCGTCATTGCGAGGCATTCATGCCGTGGCAATCTCAACCTATTATCATCGTCATTGCGGGGCGTTCATGCCGTGGCAATCTCAACCTATTATCATCGTCATTGCGAGGCATCCATGCCGTGGCAATCACAAGGTTTCTCTTTTCAGACGGAAGGCGACAGAGCGCTTGAGATATTTGAGATAATCCGCGTCATGGCACATGCTCTTCTCGGGATTGTCGCTGAGCTTCGCAACGGGCTTTCCATTGACATATTGGAGCTTGATGACGATGTTGAGCGGATCGACGCAGGTATCGTTGGAGCAGTAGGTGCCGATGCCGAAGCTGACCTTCGCTCTGTCCTTGAAGTAGTCAAAGAGCTTTTGCGCGCGGTCAAAGTTCAGACTGTCGGAGAACAGCAGGAGCTTTGTTCTGGGATCGACGCCGTAGCTCTCGTAATGGCGTATGATCTTTTCGCCCCATTCATACGGATCGCCGGAGTCATGGCGTACACCGTTGTAGTTGTTGACATTGGAGCGGTTGAAATCCATCAGGAACAGGTCGGTGGTGATGGTATCGGTCAGAGCGGTACCGTTATCACCGTCATACTCGTCATACCAGTCGCGCATCGCGTAGTGGTTGGTGTAGGCGAGAGGATAGCGGTCGATTCCCTGGTACATCTGCACGAACTCATGCGCGTAAGTGCCGATGGGGGTCAGGTTGTATTTCATCGCGAGGTAGACGTTGGAGGTTCCGATACATTTATCTGTCTCGGTGGACAGTCGGCGCACTACGACGTCCTGCCATTCGCGTGAGAGTCGTCTGCGGCAGCCGAATTCGGCGAATTTGAAGGTATAGGTGCCGTTGTTCAGCGCCTCGATCTTCGCGCTGAGCTTTTCCTCGGCGGATCTTAACAGCTTATCATAATCGTATGACATGCGGAAGTAGACCTCGTTGACGATCTCGAGCAGGTGGATCTCGAACTGCATCGCCGAGAAGAGAGGACCGTCTATGATGATCTCCAGCTCGCCATCCTTGCTCAGCGAGGCGTTGACATACTCGCGGATCGGGTGCCATAAGCGCAGGAATTCCACATAGTCGTTTTTGATGAAGCGGATGGAGCGCAGATAATCCAGCTCATCCTTTCTGAATCGCAGGGTGCACAGATGGTCGATCTGGGAGTTGATCTCGTCAAGCATCTCCTGCGTGAACTTGACGTCCTTGTTGCGGCATTTAAAATAGTATTTGCCGCACAGATCGGTATGCTTATGGAAGATGACCTGATCCATATTGAATTTATACAGATCGGTATCCAGCAGCGATATTACAATCGGGTCGAGTTTCATAATAATAGTCCTTTCATGCCGAATCAGATTGATAGTGTTCGACTTTTACATAATAATACTTTCCCTCGGATAAGTCAAGCAAAGGGTGTATTCGATAGCGGATTGTGTCGAATCGATTGACATTAATTTAAATTTTGTTTATCATATAGCTGTTAACGTCAAATGCAAAGAGGCAAATACATGAGTGAAACGTATCAAATCGATTATCCCCGTCTGACGATGTATCAGATGGTGGAGAATTGTGCCAATATCAATCCGAAGGATAACGCTTTGGAGTTCTACGGCAGGCTGATCACCTACGGAGAGCTGATCCGGCGCATCGAGCGCTGTGCCAAGGCGTTCCGGGCGCTGGGTATCCGAAAGGGTGACGCGGTGACGCTGTGTATGCCGAACACGCCGCAGACTGTGGAATGCTTTTACGCGCTGAACCGGATCGGCGCGATCGCCAACATGATCCATCCGCAGTCCGCGCAGAATGAGATCACCTATTATCTGAATCTCAGCGAGAGCAAAGCGATCGTCACGATCGACCTGTTTTGCGAGACCGTCCAGAACGCGATCGACAACGCCGACCATCCCGTGAAGGCGATCATCTGCCGCATGCAGGATGAACTGCCCTTCTTCCTGTCCGTTGCCTATTTTGTCAAAAAGGGCAAGGATTATATGAAATACCCGAACACCGATTACGGGATGCTCTATCAGGACTTTCTCAAGGGCGCGGATCGGATCGGATCGATCAATATCGAGCCGTTTGAAGAGGATCGCACATCTGTCATCCTCTACAGCGGCGGTACCTCGGGACAGCCCAAGGGGATCTGTCTGACCGATTTCAACTTCAACGCTTTGGCGATGCAGGGCTTTGAGGCGCTGAACTTGGACACCAAGCGCGGTATGAAGCTGCTCAGCTGTATGCCGATGTTCCACGGCTTCGGGCTGGGGATCAACATCCATGTCGGTCTGGTGCTCGGCGCGCTGTGTATGCTGATGCCGACCTTCAATAAACATACCTACGCCAAGGCGCTGCTGCAAAAAAAGCCGAATTTCATCGCCGGAGTTCCCACGATATTTGAGGCGCTCTTGCATTTGCCCGAGCTGGAAGGAAAGGATCTGTCCTATCTGTACGGGATGTTCTGCGGCGGCGATTCCCTTTCCGTCGAGCTCAAGCGTAAAATCGATGCGTTTTTGCATGAACACAACGCCCATATCCAGGTGCGCGAGGGCTACGGGCTGACCGAATGTGTCACCGCGAGCTGTCTGACCCCGACCAATGAATATCGTGAGAACAGCATCGGACTGCCGTTCCCCGATATGGTCTATCAGATCGTCCGACTCGGTACCGACGATGTTTTGCCCTACGGTGAAGAGGGCGAGATCATCCTGCGCGGTCCGACTTTGATGAAGGGCTATCTGAAAAATCCCGAAGAGACCGCAAAGACCCTGCGCCGACTCGCCGACGGCAACATCTGGCTCTATACCGGCGACCTCGGCTACATGGATGAGGACGGTTACGTCTATTTCAAACAGCGTATCAAGCGCATGATCATCACCAACGGCTATAATGTCTATCCCGGGTCGATCGAGAATGTGATCGACGGTGTGGATGAAGTGGCGTACAGCTGTGTCATCGGCGTCAAGGACCCCCGCCGTATGCAGCGGGTACGCGCCTATATCGTTCTGCATGACGATATCAAGCCGACGGACGCGCTGAAACAGAAGATCATGGATGAGCTTGAACTGCATATCGCGAAGTACGCGTTACCCAAGGAGATCATCTTCCGTGACGAGCTGCCCAAGACGCTGGTCGGCAAGGTCGCTTATCGTAAGCTGGAAGAAGAAGCAAACGCAGAAGAGGAGGCAAAAGCATGAAACTGAGCTGGCACGGCACCGCGTCGATCCTACTCGAATCCGAGGGCTATCGGATCGCGTTCGATCCCTTTTTGACCATCCCTCTGCATGAGACGACCTGCCGCAGAAAACTGCACGCGGTCAAATACCGCACCGCGGACTCCGTTCTGGTGACGCACGGACACTTTGATCATATCCTTGACATCCCGAGATTGTATCGAGATTCCGATACCTTGATCTACGCTACGAGCGCTCCTTGTAAAACCTTGATGAAACGCGGCATGGAGCGCGAACAGCTCCGGGTGATCATCCCCGGCGCGACCTTTCAGCTCGGCAACTTTACCATCCGCGTCTATCAGGGCAGACACTGCCGCTTTGATCTGGGTGTCATGCTCAAGACCATATTCAAGCGGGATACCTTTCTGTATCCCAAGCGCCTGTATGAGCTGATCAAGCTCAACCGCCTGTACGCGGAGAACGGTGAGACGCTCTTTTATGAGATTGAAGCAGAGGGCAAGCGGATCCAACTGCTCGGCAGTATGGGGCTGGATATCAACACCGCGTACCCGACCGGCGCCGATGTGCTGATCCTGCCGTTCCAAGGAACGTCCGATCCCGCGCGCACGGTGGTGCCGATCATCAATAAGCTCCAACCGAAACGGATCTATCTGGATCACTATGACAACACCTTCCCGCCGATGACGAGGCATATCGACACGGTGGGATTCACCGCGAAGCTGATGCGCAGCGGAATCCCCGCCGCGGCGCTGAAGCGCGGTAAGGTGTATGAGATATAAGTAATAGAACAGAGGAAGACTATGGCTGTGAATCAAAACAAGTATAAAAGAAGATGGGGCGATCGCCGCGACGGCCGCCGTGTCAAGGTGTCCGGTATGCAGACGATCATGGCGAGCCTGTGGCCGAAGCGCACCGACTGCGAGGTGTATCTGAATGATACGATCGACGTTACCGAAATGATGAAGTATGTCGAGCGAAAGAACGCGGAGCACCCCGATCTGAAAACGACATTTTTCCATTGCGTAATCGCGGCAGTCGCGAAGATGGTCAGGGAACGCCCTTTGATGAACCGCTTTGTGCAGGGACGCCTCGTCTATGAGCGTTTTGATATCAGCGTCGCGTTTGTAGCGAAGCTGGCGTTTGAGGATCACGCGGAAGAAGCGCTCCTGTTCTTTGTCCCCAAGGATACCGACACCGTCGACAACGTCAGTCAGATGGTCGTCAACAAGGTCAAAAAGGTTCGCTCACGCGGTAATCAAAAAGCGGGCGTCGATGACCTGCTCGATAAGGTAGCGGCATTCCCGCGGCCGATCGTTATGCTGATCTGTAAGATCGTGCGGTGGCTCGATTTCTGGGGCAAGAATCCCGCGGCACTGACCGAGGGCGATCCGCACTACGCGACCGTTTTGCTCTCTAATCTCGGCTCGATCAAATGTCCTGCCGTCTATCATCATTTGAACAACTACGGCACCAACAGCGTCATGGTCACGATCGGTACGATCCATGAGGAAGAGCGCCTCATGCCCGACGGCTCAAAACAGATCCGCAAGGTATGCGATATCGGCGCGACGCTCGATGAACGCATCGGCGACGGCTTCTACTTTGCGCGCAGCTTAAAGCTCATTCATTATATCTGCGCCCATCCCGAGCTGTTGGATCAGCCGATCGGGGAGAACAGCGGATTCGATTATCATTAGTTGTCATACAATAACTTGTATCTTACTCATATCTGTGATATACTATCGATAGCATCTATCAATATTTTCAATCAATGGAGGATCCCATGAAAAGAATCATCTGTGTTTTGCTCATCATGCTGTTATGTGTCGGCTTAGCCGCTTGCTCACCCAAGCAGGATAATACCGAACCCGCTTCCGATCCGGCTTCTTCCGCCGCCTCGCAGACTGACGCTGCCCAAGCTTCAAGCGTTGCATCTTCCGGCAAGCGTTACGCGACCGTCAAGGAATATCTGGATACACCCGAGGTGCAGTCGCAGATCAACTCCACGATCGAATCCAACAAGTCCGATGACATGGAGATGTCGATCTATGCGGAAGGCGATGATACACTGGTGTATGACTACCTCTTCACACAAACCTATGACGAGAACGGCGTTGCCGAACTCAAATCCGGACTGGATAAGGCGTTGGAGGAAAAGGGCTCTACCTTTACTTCTGTTGCCGGTACGCTCAAAACCTATGTTGATGTTGAGAATCCCAAGGTGAAGGTCGTCTATCGCAACGGCGATAATACAGTCATCACCGAAAAAACCTTTGAATAAAAGCACGATGCCCGTCATGATTGGCGGGCTTTTTCGTTGCTTGATCCTATGGGAGCGGAGTAATCTGACAATAAAAAATTTTTCAAAAATAATCTTACGAAAACTATTGACAGTCACGTGAACCTGTGATATAATCATGTAAACTTAAAGAGGAGGTCGCGTGATGATAGATAATCCAAGTGTTCAAAGTCCGTGCAGGATAGCGGAATATCTGCCGTTGATCCGGGCGACCGACGGCTTAACGCTCAGCCAGGTATGCACCTTGAGCGGGCTGGAGCCGTCGACGATCCAAAACTGGATCAAGCGCGGCTATGTCCCGCATCCGGTAGGGAAGAAGTATCGGGAGCGCCATCTGGCGCGGATCCTGCTGATCTCGGAGCTCAGGGAGAGTATGCAGATCGATCGCGTCGGCAGCTTGCTCCGCTATGTCAACGGCGACGCCGATGACGAAAGCGACGATATCATCACCGAAGAGGCGTTGTATGACCTTTTCTGTGATATCGCGCGGGAGCTGTCGGAGGATCCCGCCCCGCCCGATCAGATCGGGCAGAGAGTGGCGGCGTTTCTCGATGACAGCGTCAAGACGTCCGATTCCGAAAAGCTTGCCGCGGCGTTGACGGTGATGGCGAATACACACATGGCAAATCGATATAAACAGAACGCCGACGCATTGTATATCAATGTGATCGACGACCCACAGAAATAAAGGTGAGAGTGATGGAAAACAATCAAACCGATTTTATGAAGAACAGACCCGTGGCGGCTTCCGCGAACCAGTACAAGGATGTGTACGGATCACAGAAGAAATCCACATTCATGACCATCAGCGCGGTGCTGAGTGTGATCACCTTCGTGCTGATGATGATCTCGATCTTCACCGGAAACCGACTGATGATGGTGATCTTTATCCCGCTGTTCTTCGTGCTGATCATTTCATTTTTCGTTGGTAAACATGCCGAAAAGCAGAATTCTCCCGTTGAAAAAACACAGGATAATAAGGAGGCGTTATTCAAAGATCATGATCTTTAATCTATTCAGACCGATGTGTCACAGACCCTTTGCGCCGTTGCCGCGGTTCTTTATGCCGAGGCGACACCTGTTTATGCACCGCAGACCCCCGATGGGGCCGTTCGGATTCTTCTTTTGGAGGTAGCTTATGAGTACAATGACGATCATATGGCTGGTCATCGCCGTTGTCATGGGCGTGACGGAGGCTTGTACCGTCCAGCTGGTATCCGTGTGGTTCGCGATCGGAAGCGCGGCGGCGTGTATCACCTCGCTGTTCACGGATCAAATCTATATACAGGTGATCGTGTTCGTCGTCGTTACGGCGATCGCCCTGGCGGTGACCCGACCGCTGGTCAAAAAGCTCAAGCGAAAACGTCCCGAGGCGACCAACGCCGACCGCTATATCGGCAGATCCGCCGTTGTGGTGGAGGCGATCGACAACGATCACGCCAAAGGACTTGTCAAGGTCGATAACGAAAAGTGGACGGCTCGCAGCGCAGACGGTCAGTCGATCGAACCGGGAGATCGTGTGGTCGTTACCGCGATCGAGGGCGTCAAGCTGATCGTGACCAAAGCATAAATATAAATATGTAGGGGAGGGGCTTGCTCCTCCCGAGAAAGTATAGGAGGGGCTTGAGGAATTGTCCAAATCTGTGATTTGGCTTACAATTCCCATGCAACAGCGCTCCAAGAACAGGCATAGCCTGTGATTGGCTAAGCGCCACTGCGCTCCTCCCGAATCAAAAAGGAGAAAGGAAATTATCATGTCAATCGTATCATTAATCGTTCTTGCTGTGATCGCGCTGATCGTGATCATCATCGTAGCACGCAACATCAAGATCGTGCCTCAGGCACACGCCTTTGTCATCGAGCGCCTTGGCGCTTATCATCAGACATGGGGCACCGGACTGCATTTGAAGGTACCGTTCATCGACAGGATCTCCAAGCGAGTATCGCTCAAGGAGCAGGTCGTCGATTTCCCGCCCCAGCCGGTCATCACCCGCGATAATGTCACCATGCAGATCGACACCGTCGTATATTTTGAGATCACCGATCCCAAGCTCTACACCTACGGTGTAGAACGTCCGCTCAGCGCGATCGAGAATCTGACCGCCACCACTCTGCGCAACATCATCGGCGATTTGGAGCTCGACTCCACCCTGACCTCTCGCGACACCATCAACGACAAGATCCGTATCATCCTCGATGAAGCTACCGACGCGTGGGGCATCCGCGTGATCCGCGTAGAGCTCAAGAACATCCTGCCTCCGCGAGAGATCCAGGACGCGATGGAAAAGCAGATGAAGGCGGAGCGTGAGCGCCGTGCCCGCATCCTCGACGCAGAGGGTGAGAAGCGCTCCCAGATCCTCGTAGCCGAGGGCTTGAAGGAATCCGCGATTTTGAAGGCAGACGCGATCAAGGAATCCAAGATCCGTGAGGCGGAAGGTGAAGCACAGGCGATCTTAGCGGTACAGAAAGCGAACGCCGACGCGCTGCGTATGCTCTCTGAGGCAGATCCCAGCGAGAAGGTTATCGACCTGAAATCTCTTGAGGCTCTTGCGAAGGTAGCCGACGGTCAGGCGACCAAGCTGATCATTCCCGCCGATATGCAGAACATCGCTTCTCTCGCAGCCTCCGTCAAGGAAATAGTGACAGATAAGTAATTGTCTTATAACCGGCTCCCTTTGGGATCAGTATGTTAATGTCAGGAGCAGTCCGATCGGGCTGCTCCTTTGTTGTGTTCATTCTGTTGATATCTATGCGGCGAAAGAACCTGTTACCGCTCGTGACGCATACCCGCTCTGTCGTCAGCGTCCGACGCGACCTGCATCAACGCCATGATCGCGACGCCGAAGAAACCGCCGAGCATCAGCCCGATGATGAAGCCAATCATTTTCATCCCTCCTTGGATTCATAAAATTTCGAAATTGGTGAATATATATTTATATTCTATTATTCTCATAACGCATTATAATTATGCGCTTATGCTGTACAATACTATATATAGCGCCCCTAACGGGATAAAGTACAAAATATGTTAAAACTTTGTAACTGGAAAAAACCCTTTTGTTACTTGCAAACCACAACATATTGTGCTATCATTCTAATTGCAATCAAGATAAAGTGTGTTTTTACCTAGGCTCCCTTTGGGAAAGGGAGCTGTCGCTAAGCGACTGAGGGATTGTATCGTTGCTTGAGCGTCAGCGAGAAACCATATTATTGTATTGAAATCAAAGAATCTTTAGGAAATGAGGAGTTTAACATGACAGTAACAGTCACAGGCGGCAGCCTTTCAAAAGCAGAAATCAACGCGTATGTACAGCAGCTCAAGGAGAAGAATCCCGATAAGGTGATCACCTCCGTGACCTTCACCGTAGACGGTGAGTATGTCGACATGAGCTACACCTATGACAACGTTCCCTTCGAGCGTATCCGCCGCATCACCGGTTATCTGGTCGGTACCGTTGATCGTTTCAATGACGCAAAGCGCGCTGAGGTACAGGACAGAGTCAAGCATTCCATCGACTGCGGTTGCTCTCTGGAGGAGATCGCTTAACTTTTTCGTGTAATTATTGATACGATATTGACATATGGCGTCGATCGTATTATAATTTTGACAGCAGAATAACTGATCACTTATCAAGAGCGACTGAGGGACAGGCCCTGTGAAGTCCGGCAACCTGCATATGTAAGGTGCTAAATCCTGCGGTATTACCGAGAGATGAGTTTTGCACTCCGCACGGTAAGCCGTGCGGAGTTTTTGTTTTAGCGGTCAGTAGTCAGTGATTAGTGATCAGTGATCAGTGATCAGTGTTGTTTAGTATTTATTATGGAAATGAGGGTTTATTATGGCGTATTTATTTACATCCGAATCAGTCACCGAGGGTCATCCCGACAAAGTATGTGACCGAGTATCCGATTCCATCCTTGACGCGATCTTAGCGCAGGATAAAAATGCGCATGTCGCGTGTGAGACCACCGCGACCACCGGACGCGTCAATGTGATGGGTGAGATCTCCACGATCGCAAAGGTAGATTATGAGCAGGTCATCCGTGACGCTGTCTGTGATATCGGCTACGACAGCAAGGCGGCTACCTTTGACGGACATACCTGTGATGTCAATGTTTTTCTGGACACCCAAAGCCCCGATATCGCGATGGGCGTCAACGCTTCCTACGAGCTCAAGGACGGTGAAGAAGCCGCCGAGAATCAGCTCGGCGCGGGCGATCAGGGCATGATGTTCGGTTATGCCTGTGATGAAACACCCGAGTTGATGCCGCTGGCGATCTCGCTGGCGCAGAGAATGGCGTATCGTCTGACGCAGGTACGCAAGGACGGCACGCTGCCTTATCTTCGTCCTGACGGTAAAACGCAGGTCACCATCGAATATGACGGCGATCAGGCAAAACGTGTGGATACTGTCGTTGTATCGACACAGCATGACGCCGATACACCGCTTGAGACCATTCGAGAGGATCTGATCAGAGAAGTGATCCGTCCCATCATCCCCGAAGGTCTGATGGATGACGATACCAAGATCTTTGTCAATCCCACCGGCAGATTTGTTGTCGGCGGTCCCGAGGGAGATTCCGGTCTGACCGGCAGAAAGATCATCGTCGACACCTACGGCGGTTATGCCCGCCACGGCGGCGGCGCTTTCTCCGGCAAGGATCCGACAAAGGTCGACAGGAGCGCGGCGTATTTTGCGCGCTATATCGCAAAGAATATCGTAGCCGCGGGTATCGCGAAGAAGGCGGAGGTACAGCTCGCCTACGCGATCGGCGTCGCAAAGCCCGTGTCGGTCATGGTCGAGACCTTCGGCACCTCACAGTATACCAACGAGCAGATCGCCGCTGCCGTCAACAAGGTGTTTGACGCGCGTCCCGCATCGATCATCCGCACGCTGGATCTTCTGAACACGAAATACGCTCCCTTATCCGCTTACGGTCATATGGGTCGCGAGGAGCTCGGCGTTCGCTGGGAGGATACCGATAAGACTGACGATTTGTTGAGAGCGATTGCAGAATGAAGAAAATCTTTCGATATTTACAGGGGATCCCAGGGATCCTCCTGATCCTCTATGTACAATTCATCATCAGCGCCGATATCTATTTATCGGAGTTTACCGACGCGGCGAAGGCATGGCTGTACATCATCGTGTTTGTCGGCGCGCTGATCCTGTGTCCCGCGCTGATCCGCCTGTTTCGCCGTTTCAGTATCCGCTATAAGGCGACTCTGACGACCAAGCGCAATAAGATCATCTGGTTTACGGTGTTCTTTGTGATCAGTGCCGCGGTGTTCGGATTTTACTATGCCGCGGAATATCCCGGCGCGTTCTCAGCGGATTCTATCACGCAGTACGCACAGGCGATGACCGGTGAATACAACAACTGGCATCCTGTTTTGCATACGCTGTTAGGCTTCAAGCTGCCTTTGACGCTCACCGGCGGATGGGCAGGCTCGGTCGTATTGTTCCAGCTGATCCTGTTCACTTTTGCCGCGGCTTACGCGGCATATACGATCCTGCGTCACAGCAACATCCCATACGCGGTGCTGTCGCTGGCGTTTATCCTGTTCAGCCCTGTTACCGCGGCGGTATCGGTCTATCCGTGGAAGGATATCCCGTTCGCGATCATGACGCTGCTTGCCGCATCCTATGCTGCGAACGCCTATTTCACCAAGGGCGAATGGCTGAAAAAGCGCAGTCATATCGTCGCGGTCATCGTTGTTCTGGTGCTGGCGACGGTATTCCGTCACAACGCGATCCTGTTCACTCTGCCCATGCTGATCGCCATGCTGCTGTATCTCAAGCGCAAGGCGGCGATCATCACCGCTGTGTGCTTCGCGGCGGCGATCATCCTGATCGAAGGCCCGCTGTACGCCATGTTGAACGTGACACAGCCCGGTGACAGACAGGAAGAGATGCTCGGCGTACCGGTCGCTGTGATCGGAACAGTCGCCAAGAAAAATCCGAACGCTTTGGATCAGGAAACCAAACAGTTCATCTATTCTGTCGCACCGCCTGAGACTTGGGCGAAGAACTATGTGATCGGTAATTTCAATACCGTGAAATTCGTGCCCGGTACCAACTACCACAAGATCACTGAGGCAGGTGCGCCGAAGGTGATCGGTTATATGTTCAAATGCTTTGCCAAAGCCCCCAAAGAGGCGTTTGCCGGCTTGATCGGCGCAACCGACATGGTCTATACGGTGTCCGGTGACGATTCCTGTTGGAGCGACGTCAGACCCGGCGTTGTCGGCAATCAGTATAATATCAAGTACCACGGCAATCAAACCGCCAAGGGCGTCGTTTCGTTCATCTTTGACCGTCTTGATATCTTTATGAGGTGGATCTTCTGGTACGTCGGCGCAATGAACCTGCTGTTGATCACGGCGGCGCTTGCCAGATTCAAGCCCAGGAAATCAGAATGGAAGCGGATCCTGCCGGTCTTGTCGATGCTGATGTACAATTTCGGCACCATGCTGGTGCTGAGCGGCGATGAGATCCGTCTGTTTTACTTCACCTTCCCGGTCACTCCCGTGTTATTTCTGCTTGTGATGCGGGAGGAACGCAAAGCGTCTGCCAAAGAAAACGAGGCAGCTCCCGTGATTCCCGAAAAGGTTCAGTCCGATGAAGCGTCCGCTATCGAGGCGCAGACAAAAGCAGCTCAAAATTGATCTCTCCCACATTTATATCCAAAAACCCGAAGGCTCTGCTGTGATGGCAGAGCTTTTGGGTTATATGGGAAAAGCTTGTTTAGGATGATATATCATTGTTTGTAACGAGCCTTTCGGCTTGAATGGGGTGATCGGTAAAGCCACGCGCGGCTATCCGATCAGCCCGAAAGATACGGACAACGCCTGATTGATCTGTTTCATCGACTGTACGTTGACGCTGCCCATCTTCTCTCTGAGTCGACGTTTATCTAATGTACGGACCTGCTCGAGCAGGACGACGCTGTCCTTGTATAGGCCGCAGTCGCGCGCTTCGATCGGGATATGCGTAGGCAGCTTGGTCTTATCCGTCTTGCTGGTGATCGCCGCCGCAATGACGGTGGGGGAGTATCGATTGCCCACATCGTTCTGGATGATCAGCACCGGCCGCACACCGCCCTGTTCCGATCCGACCACCGGACTGAGATCGGCATAATAGATATCGCCGCGTTTGATATTCAATTTCTTCACACTCCTGAATTTGTATCTTCTGCAATTATCTTTGACAGTTTGGCGTGATATTATTCAAAACAGTCATTGCGAAGCCCTTAAGCCTCCCTTTCCTAAGGTGCCCCCGTTGGGGGAATGTCCGAAGGAAAAGGGGGGAGCCGTTTCCGGCGAGGAAGGTGCCCGTCAGGACGGAGGGTTGCAAGGGCTGTGGCAATCTCAACATATCATAAGAGTTCCTTATGATTGAAAAATCCGTGTATTTGTGTTACAATGAATTGCGGTTATGATAACCGTTATTATTGTATGATTCGTGAGGGATAAAGTGAGTAACAGAACCAAAGGAATCCTGCTTCTGATCCTATCGGCGTTTTTCTTCGCCTGTATGAATATGTTCGTCAAGCTCAGCGGCGATGAACTGCCTGTGTTCCAAAAGGTGTTCTTCCGTAACGCGATGGCGTCCGTGATCGCGTTTATTGTTCTTCTAAAGAATAAAGCGCCCCTGCGGCCGACGGTCAAGGGCAGCTGGAAATATCTCGTATTGCGGACGGTGTTCGGCTTGACGGGCGTGGTCTGCAATTATTACGCGCTCGAAACGCTGGTACTGTCCGACGCGTCCATCCTCAATAAGATGTCGCCGTTCTTCGCGGTGATCTTCTCGTTTATCTTCATCCATGAACGTCCCAAGCTCTATCAATGGCTTGTCCTCGGCGGCGCATTGTTCGGCACGATCTTTGTCATCAAGCCCAGCTTTGCCAACGCCGCTTTCATTCCCGCATTGGTAGGATTTTTGGGCGGCGTATGCGCGGGAGCGGCTTACGGCTGTGTACGCAAGCTCGGATTGATGGGGGAGAGCAACCCGTATATCGTGTTCTTCTTCTCAACAGCGTCCACCCTGATCGTCACGCCTGTCATGATCGCGGGCTATGTGCCGATGACGGCGCTGCAGTGGGTGTATCTGCTCAGTGCCGGCGTCTCTGCGGCGCTCGCGCAGTTCTCCATTACCGCGGCGTATACCTACGCGCCCGCTAAGGAGATCTCTGTCTATGATTTCAGCCAGATCATCTTCGCGTCGCTGATGAGCCTGATCGTATTTCAGCAGGTGCCCGATATCTGGAGTGTCATCGGCTATGTGATCATCATTTCGATGGCGATCCTCAACTATTTTCTCAGCAGAGAAAAAATCACTAAAAATTCAGAGTGATACTCTTCCTTTATCGTCAAATTGCCGATATTGACTTTTCCGAACAATTGTGATACATTTTTAACAGACAATTAATAAAGGCTGTGACGAAGACGGTCAAGGCATTGTTTTTTCAGAGAGTCGGCGGCTGGTGTGAGCCGACAGAATGAGCCTGAGTACCCATCGCTTCTGAGCCGGGAGCCCGAAAAGTCATACATGTGTATGCTGAGTAGATACTCCCCGTGATTGCTGCGTAAAGGCATAGGGATTCATATGTTTGTCATCGCGAGACACATCGTGCCGGGGTGATCTCAATGATATATCGATCCTGAGAGTGGCAGTAGCAATACTGCAAATTGAGTGGTACCGCGGATGTGATTTTTCACGCTCGTCTCAATGTTGAGACGGGCGTTTTCTGTGTATGACGGGCATATCAATGCTCTGTGGTGAAAGTCCACCGAGGCGTAGTTACCGACGAACTCTGAAGCGACTCCCAAGGTTTGAATCGCGAGG
>JAHKVW010000028.1 GCA_020624805.1 bacterium
GGAGGACGCAGGCATACTGGCGTATGTCAAGGACGACAACACCGCTATGCGGAATTTAACGCAATAAATGTTAAAGTGTTTTAATGATACTTAGTATCAGTCTTATTCTTCAGTAAACAAAAAGTACCGGCGTACATCTGTACGCCGGTTTTTGTCATTATTGTTTCGGATCTATTTTGCTGTGAACATAAACAGAAACCTTATCATACGGATCGTAGCAATGATCCTGATCGCTGATCGAAGCGCCGGGCTTGAGCTCATCCTTGTCATCGTCACAGTAGCCTGTGCCGACTCCGATCAACTTGCCGCCCTTATAGTACAGCGTATAATACTCGACATAATGCGCGGTTTCCGTACCGTTGTTGGTGACCGTAACCGTCACATCCTCGCCGTTCTGCTTTACCTCTGCCTTCAGATCTGTGTCGATCGGACGATAGAGCGACATCGCCTGCGGCGTTACATTATAGTTACAGGATACAAACGGCTTGCTGCTGTAAAACGGCTGTGCGATCGTAGCATCCTTGGCGCACGCGTAGATCTTAAAGTTGTCATACGAGTCGACCTTGTTGCCGTTAGCATCCAGGAAGGTGATCGTGACCTCCATATCGCAGTCGTTATTGGTTTTGTTGGTCATGAGCAGTACGATTCCGTCAGAATACTGGTTCTCGATCTTCTGCTCTTCGACCTGAATACCGTTAATCACTTGCTTTTTGCCGCCGCATGCCGCGAGCAGTGTCATCAACAATGCCGTGATACATACCAGCGCAACGATCCTCTTACTCATCATTTTCCCTCACTTTGACAGTATTATTAATACGTTTGTATTAATTATTGTCAGTATACCATGAACCGAGGGACAATGCAACCGAATTTGCCGATTATTCCGCCTTTTCGCGCAGCTTTATGCCCAGCACCTCGAGGGATTCGTCATCTACCGCGGAGGGGCAGTTGCTCATCAGCTCAGATGCGTTCTGCACCTTCGGGAACGCGGTGACGTCGCGCAGAGAATCGGCGCCGCAGAGGATCATCGCGATGCGGTCGAGTCCGATACCCATGCCGCCGTGAGGCGGAGCGCCGTACTTGTACGCTTCGACGAGGAAGCCGAACTTCGCCTCGATCTCCTCATCGGTCATCTTGAGGGCGCGGAACATCTGCTGCTGCAGCTCATAATCCGTGATACGGATGGAGCCGGAGCTCAGCTCGGTACCGTTGAGGGTCAGGTCATACGCCTTGGCGACCACCTTGCCGGGATCGCTCTCGAGGTATTGCAGGCAATCTTCCTTGGGCATGGTGAAGGGGTGGTGCATGGCGACCCATTCGCCGCTCTCCTCGTCCTTCTCAAAGAACGGGAAGTCCACGATCCACACGAATTTGAACACATCCTTGGGGATCAGGTCAAGCTGTCTGCCGACCTCCAGACGCAGCGCGCCCAGTACGGGCAGGGTCACGGAATTCTTGTCCGCGACGATCAGCACCACATCACCCTGCTCGGCGCCGAGGGTATGAAGGATCCGGTCGAGGTCGCCCTCGCCGAGGAATTTTTTGAACGAGCAGTTGGGCTCCGCGTCAGCCCAGCGCACATACGCCAGACCCTTCGCGCCGATGCCCTTGACATACTCGGTGAGCTTGTCGATCTTCTTGCGGGTCAGCTGTGAGGCGGCGTTCTTGGCGACGATCGCGCGCACGGAGCCGCCGTTTTCGATCGCGCTTTTGAACACGACGAAGTCGATGTCCTTCACCTGATCGGTGAGGTCCTGGATCGGCATACCGAAGCGCACATCGGGCTTGTCGGAGCCGTAGGTGTTCATCGCGTCCGCGTAGGTCATGCGCTCAAAGGGTACGTCGAGGTCGATGCCCTTGACCTCCTTGAAGATGCGCTGCATCAAGCCCTCGTTGATCTGCATGATCTCGTCCACATCCACAAAGCTCAGCTCCATATCGATCTGGGTGAACTCGGGCTGTCTGTCGGCTCTGAGGTCCTCGTCGCGGAAGCAGCGCGCGAGCTGGATATAGCGGTCAAAGCCACTGAGCATCAACAGCTGCTTGTAGATCTGCGGCGACTGCGGCAGGGCGTAGAACTTGCCGTTATGGATACGCGAGGGCACCAGATAATCGCGCGCGCCCTCGGGGGTGGATTTGATCATCATCGGGGTCTCGATCTCGATGAAGCCGTTCTCGTCAAAGTAATCACGCGCGACCTTCGCGATTTTGGAGCGCGTGATCAGGTTCTGCTGCAAGGGAGCGCGGCGCAGATCGAGATAACGGTATTTGAGCCTGAGCTCCTCGGCGGTCTTGCTGTTGTCGACGATCTCAAAGGGCGGGGTCTGCGCCTTAGAGAGGACTCGGAGGTCGGCGACCTCTATTTCTATATCACCTGTAGGTATCTTATTGCTTTTCGCCGAACGCTCGCGCACCACGCCCTTGGCGCACAGCACATACTCCGAACGCGCCGCGAACGCCTTGTCAAAGATCGCGCGATCGGTGTTGTCGTCAAACGCGAGCTGTACGATACCGCTGCGGTCACGCAGGTCGATAAAGATCAGCTGTCCGAGGTCGCGCTGACGCTGTACCCAGCCGCATACGGTGACCTCTTCTCCGATATTCTCCGCTCTGAGCGTGCCGCAATAATGGGTGCGCCTGAGCCCTGTCATAAATTCTGCCATATGATTACCTTCCTTAATTATGCCTTCCCCTCGGGGGACGCGTGCGTTTTTTAAATCACCGTATCATGACTTCTTCCTGTAAAGCTCACGTTACAGATAAAGCGAGCCTTCCCCTTGGGGGGAAGGTGGCTCGGCGTATGCCGAGTCGGATGAGGGGCTGACTTAACCGAAATATCATCTTAACAAAGAGTACTCGGCTATTTCTTATTTCTCGGTAGACGATCTGCCACACCGAGTCCGACATCAACAGGAAAGGTAGTCCCCTCATCCGTCTCCCGTTGGTCGACACCTTCCCCCCGAGGCGCCCCCGTTGGGGGAATGTCCGCAAAGCGGACAAGGGGAGATTCCCCTGTTAGGGGAAATGTCCGCAGCGCGGACAAAAGGGTCGGCTGTCTTCGCAGAAGAAGCCGCTTCCGGCGAGGAGAAGGCTGTTTACTCCGTGAAATCCGCCTGTAATTTTGCCGCGGTGAATTCCTTTACAAAGCGCTCGTCGTCGAGCGGGATCTCGCTCTGTTCGCCGTTTGCCATATTTTTCAGCTTCGCGGTACCGGCGGCGATCTCGTCGTCGCCCAGCACGATACTGAACTGCGCGCCGAGCTTGTTGGCGTACTTCATCTGCGCCTTGAGTCCTCTGCCGACTACGTCATACGCGGCGTACAAGCCGGATCTGCGCAGAAGATTGCACAGCTGAGCCGCCTTTTGATGCGCCTCGTCGCCCATGTTCGCGATGTAGACGTCGCACGGTGAGGGCGCGGGGATCTCGATGCCCTGGTTATCGAGCGTCAACAGCAGACGTTCAATGCCCGCCGCAAAGCCGAGTGCCGGCATCGGGTTGCCGCCCAGCTCCTCGATCAGGCCGTCATATCTTCCGCCGCCGCAGATGGTCGACTGCGCGCCGATATCGTCGCAGATGAACTCGAACACGGTCTTGGTGTAGTAGTCCAGACCGCGCACGATGGTGGGGTTGACGGTATATGCTACGCCGTTCGCGTCGAGATACGCTTTCACGCTGTCAAAGTGCTCTCTGCACTCGTCGCACAGATAATCCGGCATCATGGGAGCGCCCTGCGCGATCTCGTGATCATGCGCCACCTTGCAGTCGAGCAGGCGCATGGGGTTGCGGCTCAGGCGCTCCTGACAGTCCTCGCACAGCTCGTCCTTGTACTGAGCGAAATACGCGGTCAGCGCCTTGTGATACTCCGCGCGGCAGGTCGGACAGCCGATGGAGTTGAGCTCCAGACGGATGTTCCTGAGCCCCATGCGGTCAAAGATATTCGCCGCGGCGGTGATCAGCTCCGCGTCAGCGGCGGGATTCTGCGTGCCGTAGCACTCCATGCCGAACTGGTGGAACTCTCTGAGTCTGCCCGCCTGCGGCTTTTCGTAGCGATAGCAGGAGGTCAGGTAATACGCCTTGATGGGCAGCGGATCGTTGTGGAGACCGTGCTCGAGGAAGGCTCTCGCCGCGCCCGCGGTGCCCTCGGGACGGAGCGTGATGCTGTCGCCGCCCTTGGTCAGGAAGGTGTACATCTCCTTTTGCACGATGTCGGTGGTGTCGCCCACGCCGCGCTCAAAGAGGTTGGTGTGCTCAAACACCGGCGTGCGCATCTCCTGATAGCCAAACACGCGCGCTTCCTCACGGAAGATATTCTCCAAAAACTGCCAGCGGTAGCTGTCGCGCGGCAGCACATCCTCCGTGCCGCGCGGCTTCTTTGTGATCAATGCCATTGTATCAAACCTTTCATATAAAAACGTAACAATAACGGTGTCATTGCGAAGCCCGCATCGGTTAGGATGAAGGGAGTCGAACCCCGATTGGTTGATAGCGGTCTATTTCCGCCTACTCTTCGTCAAAATCCTCGTGAATACGGCAGTATTCACTCCGGTTTTTCCTCGACCAGACAAAAATTGACTCGCTATCAACTGCTTTGCACCGAGAATGAGATCATTTTCATGGATTTCTCGGTGCAGAGGAGGAGTAACCCTGACGGGTTGCGATCGACGATAAGCCGATAAAGGCTGAAAATGACTCATTATCGGCAATTGAGTTCGGCTCTCTTCATCCTAAGGTTGAGATTGCCACGTCGGGCTCGATCGCCCTCCTCGCAATGACTATTCATTTGCGGGCTGTGGCAATCCCCTTCCAAACGATCTTGACAACGGGATCAATGACCATACACGGATTTACCCCAAATTTCGCTTTATAAAGTATAGCACAAATCCGTCCCCGTAGCAATAGGCGATTTTCTATTTCGTGATCAGTGATCAGTGGTCAGTGATCAGTGAACGATAGCCGGGTCTAATACCCCGTTCGGACACAGCGGAAGATTTTCGTTCCCGCGCCGTGGCAGTTTATTTCCGAGCGGTTCAATTTGCGAATTTGTCGCAATTTCTGTTGACTTTCCGCGTCGGCTGTGGTATACTGATTTGCGAATCATTCGCAAATTACATCTCATTTGTCATTACGAGGCTCCGCAGGAGCCGTGGTAATCTCAACCGATAAAGAGGTAATATCTATGCCGAAATATATGACAAAACAGCGCAAACTGCTCACCGACTACCTAAGGCAGCATATCGATGAGAACCTGTCGGCGGGTCAGATCGCGCAGGCGCTGTCCGACACCATCAGCAAAAGCGCCGTATACCGCAACCTCTCCGATATGGAAGCGGAGGGTAAGCTCCACCGCGTTGCAGCAGGCGGCAGCCGCGAGGTGATCTATCGCTACTCGGGCGGCGTCTCATGCTCACAGAGTCTGCACCTGAGCTGTAAAAAATGCGGCAAGACCGTGCATATGCAAAAGCAGATCGCCGACAGCTTGGTGGACAAGGTCGCAGAAAGTGACGACTTCGCCATCGACAAGGGCGAGACCGTGATCTACGGCGTATGCGCCGGCTGTCAGAATAAATAAGGATGAGATTGCCACAGCCCTCAAAACACGTAAAATACGCGTTTTAAGGGCTTCGCAATGACTGTTTACGATAAGAGGTACCATATGAAAAAACTGCTCGCGCTGGTGCTCAGCGCACTTGTATTGACATCCCTGCTTGTCGGCTGCGGCTCGACCGAATCGAGGAAAGCCGACGTCAAGGTGGTCACCACCATTTTCCCGATCTATGACTGGGTGCGCGAGATCGCGCAGGATGACGCGGACATCAACCTCGACCTGCTGCTCGACAACGGCGTCGACCTGCACAGCTACCAGCCCTCCGCCAAGGACATCGTCGATATCTCCGACTGCGATATCTTCATCTATGTCGGCGGTGAGTCCGACAAATGGGTGGACGATACCCTCAAGCAAGCTAATAACAAGAACATGACCGTCCTCAACCTGATGGATATCCTCGGCGATAAGGCAAAGGAAGAGGAAGTCAAGGAAGGTATGCAAGCGGACGAGGACGAGCATGAAAAGGGCGAAGAACATAAAGAGGGCGAAGAAGAGCATGAGTACGACGAACATGTCTGGCTCTCGCTGAAGAATTCCTCCCTCTTTGTCGACAAGATCGCCGAAGCGCTCGGCAAGGTCGACACGCAGCACGCGAGCGACTTCACCGCCAACGCCGACGCATACAAGGGCAAGCTCAACGAGCTGGATAAGCAGTATCAGGACGCGGTCGACAAGGCTTCTGTCAAGACGCTGCTGTTCGGCGACCGCTTCCCGTTCCGCTACCTGACCGACGATTACAAGCTCGATTACTACGCCGCTTTTGTCGGATGCTCCGCCGAGACGGAGGCGAGCTTTGAGACCATCACCTTCCTGTCGGGCAAGGCGGACGAGCTGCAGCTCAAGGCAATCATGCAGATCGAGACCTCGGACGGCTCCATCGCCAAGACCGTGCGCGACAACACCAAAACCAAGGATCAAACGATCCTGACCCTCGATTCCCTCCAGAGCGTCACCTCCGAACGCGCGAAGAACGGCGAGACCTACCTCTCCATCATGACCGCCAACCTCGACGTACTCAAAGAGGCGCTGGCATAATAAGGATCTAAAGCCTTCCCCTCATAAATAAGCCTTCCCCTCGGGGGGAAGGTGGGCAATTTGCCCCAAGCAAATTGGTCGGATGAGGGGCTGACTTAGCCAAAAGATCATTTTAGCAAAGAGTGTACGGCTTTTCCTTTATCCGCGGTAAACAAAAAGGTTCACCGAGTCCGACATCTTTAGGAAAGGCTGTCCCCTCATCCGTCACCTCTGGTGACACCTTCTCCTCGCCGGAAGCGGCTCCCCCCTTGTCCGCTTGCGGACATTCCCCCAACGGGGGCACCCCGAGGGGAAGGCTTTGATAAACGCAGAGCTTATCTGATAGTCATATAAAATGGGCACGCGTGCCCCCGCTATTATTCAGTCTTCAGTCCTGCACTCCCCCCGAGGGGAAGGCTCTTTCCGGGCTCTATCAAGACTTTTTCATGGAACACAACCAAGGGAAAGCTATTACAATCCAAAACACGAAGTGTTTCCCTTAATTATTCATTTTTCAGTCTTCAGTTTTCAGTTTTCAGTAACAACCCTCAGTCGCGCGACACTCGTGTCCGCGACAGCTCCCTTAGAAAAGGGAGCCAAAATCATCCGAAAGGAACTCACTATGCCACAGATCAAATGTACCGACCTCAGTCTCGGTTACGGCTCACAACAGATCCTCTCCAACCTCAGCTTTGAAGTCAACGCGGGTGAATACCTGTGTATCGTCGGCGAGAACGGATCGGGTAAAACCACCCTGATGAAGACCCTGCTCGGGCTGCAAAAGCCCCTCGGCGGCTCCATCGAATTCGGCGACGGCGTCACCTCGCGCACCATCGGCTATCTGCCGCAGCAGACCGACGTCCAGCGCGATTTTCCCGCCTCTGTCAAAGAGATCGTCCTGTCCGGATGCCTCGGGCGTGACGGCTTTCGTCCGTTTTACAACAAGGACGACAAGGCGTTGGCGCAAAACGCGATGGAGCGCATGAACATCGTCGATCTCTCGCGCCGCTGTTACCGCGAGTTATCGGGCGGTCAGCAGCAGCGTGTCCTGCTGGCACGCGCGCTGTGCGCTACCGAAAAGATCCTCCTGCTCGACGAGCCTGTCGCGGGACTCGACCCCAAGGTGACCCTCGAGATGTATGAGCTGATCGAGAGCCTGAACAAAAACGACGGTGTTACGATCATCATGATCTCTCACGATATCGATAAGGCGCTGCAATACGCCTCACATATCCTGCATATCGGCAACGAACTTTTCTTCGGCACGCGTGAGGAATATCTGGATCAGCGTGAAAGCGGAAAGGGGGACGCGTGATGGATCTGTTTACCACCCTCAGCTTCTATCTGAGCAAGCCCTTTGTCATCAACGCGCTGATCGTCGGCGTGCTGATCGCGCTGTGCTCCTCACTGCTCGGCGTGACGCTGGTATTAAAGCGCTATTCCTTCATCGGCGACGGACTGTCGCATGTCGCGTTCGGCGCGATGGCGATCGCCGCCGTGCTGGGACTGACCAACAATATGCCGCTGGTGCTGACCGTCACCGTGATCTGCGCCGTACTGCTGCTGCGCATGGGCAGAAACGCCAAGATCAAGGGCGACGCCGCGATCGCGATGATCTCGGTCGGCGCTTTGGCGATCGGCTATCTGCTGATGAACATCTTCAACACCGGCTCGTCGAACCTGTCGGGCGATGTGTGCTCCACCCTCTTCGGCTCTACGTCGATCCTCACGCTGAGCACCTTTGACGTATGGATGTGCGTCATCCTGTCCGTCATCGTCGTGGTGTTCTTCGTGCTGTTCTATAACCGGATCTTCTCCGTCACCTTTGACGAGGCGTTTGCCCGCGCGACGGGTCAGAAAGCGGGGCTGTATAACCTGCTGATCGCGATCGTCATCGCGGTGATCATCGTCATCTCCATGCAGCTGGTCGGCTCCCTGCTGATCTCGGCGCTGGTGATCTTCCCGGCGCTGTCGGCGATGCGCGTATTCAAGAGCTTCAAGAGCGTGACCATCTGCGCCGCGATCGTATCGGTCGTCTGCGCGCTGATCGGACTGTTCACCTCGATCTTAGCCGGTACGCCTGTCGGCTCGACCATCGTCGCCGCCGATATCTTGGTGTTCTTCCTCTTCTTCCTCTTCGGCGCCGTCACCAAGCGCAACGCGTGATTTCATTCGTCATTGCGAATTAAGGTTGAGATTGCCACGTCGGAACTAAAGTTCCTCCTCGCAATGACAAATTGATATGCGCACCTTGGCGATCCCCCAAACGCGAAATAAATCCCACCTTCACCAATATCATCATTATCAATCGAGGTATTACTATGAAAAGAATCATTTGTCTGTTGATGACAGCCGCTTTGATCCTGTCGCTTGCCGCATGCTCAAACAACTCATCATCTAAAAATGCGGGTGAACAATCCGCCTCGTCGATCGCGGTCGACGATTCGTCCAAGACCGCTGCCGAGACGACTGTCACCACGAACGACGGCACCAAGGCTGTGTCAAAAGCCGAGCTCCCCAAGACCGAGGGCGTGGACGTCGATCTGACCAAGATGAGCTCCACGATGGTCTATTCCGAGGTGCTCAATATGCAGCAGCACCCCGACGAATACACGGACAAGATCGTCAGGATGAAAGGTCCGTTCAATGTGACCGAGCTCGATGATAATCGCTATTTTGCCTGCATCATCAAGGACGCCACCGCCTGCTGTTCCACCGGCATCGAATTCGTATGGGCGGGCGAGCACAGCTATCCCGAGGATTACCCCAAGGCGAATACGGAGATCACCGTGACCGGCACCTTCAACGTCTATTCGGAGGGCAACAGTAAGTACCTCCAGCTCAAGGACGCCGACGTCGTATTCTGATAACGCTTTTTCTCATATACCGATCTTAGACTCTATTATTCGGAGAATTCCGATAAATCTCATGGAGATACTTGCATTTTTCATGATGCTCTTTTATAATATATGTATCATATTCAGAAAAGGAGTTATCTTATGTACGAACAACAGTTTAATCCGTTCGGCAGCAATCTTGCTATCGTCAAGGGTTATTTCAGAAGCGGTAAGATCCTGACACTCGGAATTCTTCATATCATTTCCGTTGTGCTCACCTTTGTTATGTCTGCTACTGTCTCTTACACAGCGATCATCTACAGCTTGATGGAATATTTCAGCAAGCAGGGCATCAGCGTTCCCTCTGAGCTCAGAAAAGCGCTTCTCTCTTATTCCTCGTCAAGCGCGATCATCACCGCGGTCATTTCTTCGATCATCCCGGTGCTCACCGCGGTTGCGTTCTTCCTTCTGTTCGCGAAGAGCCGTAACGCCTCCGAGAGTTCCAGTCCGATCGCCGGCGCGACGATCCTGCATGTGCTGGCTGTCATCTCGATGGTGTTCACCATCATCGGCGTCGTCGTTATCGGTATCGCTTACGTCGTGTTATTTATTGGCGGCGTCAGCGCTGTGAATCGCTATGCGTCCTCTTATACCGGCGGTGTTGTCGTTGTCATGATCATTCTCGGTATTGTCTATGCCGTTTATGCGTTCATTTCTATCTTCTACGCTGCGAGCTGCAAGAACTTCTATCGCTCCGTCAAACGCAGTATGACCACCACCGAGCTTGAGAGCAAGGGTGCTGTTCCCTACGGTGTATTCAGCATCATCCTGGCTGTTTTCTCCGTATTCTCCATGATCTATTACATGATCATCGCTCCTACGGGTGCGGCTATCATCTTCATCTCCTACGTCGTTACGATCCTGATCCAGATCTTCACCGCGATCATGACGCTTGGCTACAACAAGTACATCAACCAACAGAAGATGGGCATCAACACCGCTCCTTACGGCGCGGCTCCCATGAACGGCGCTCCGATGAACGCGGCTCCCTCCGCTCCCTACAACATGCCCGATTACGCGGCGCCTCAGCAGCAGAATCCTGTTTACGGCGCTCCTGTTCCCCCTGCCAATGAACAGTCGAATCCCGCTCAGCCTCAGGCAATGTATTGCCCCAACTGCGGCGCAAAAACCGAGCCCGGCGCTCCGTTCTGTCCCAACTGCGGCACCAAGCTGTAATTGATAAGTATAACAACAAAGCCTCTGCGATCCCGTGACCGCAGAGGCATTTTGTTTTGATACGCTATAAAAGCCTTCCCCTCGGGGTGCCCCCGTTGGGGGAATGTCCGCAAGCGGACAAGGGGGGAGCCGCTTCCGGCGAGGAGAAGGTGTCGACCGAAGGGGGACGGATGAGGGGACAACCTTTCCTATAGATGACAGACTCGGTGAGGCTGTGAGTTTACCGAGGAATATGGAAAAGTCCGACACTCTTTGTTAAGATGATCATTTGGCTAACTCAGCCCCTCATCCGACTCGGCATACGCCGAGCCACCTTCCCCCCCCGAGGGGAAGGCCTTTTAACCTAAAAAAATAGCAGCGATACCATTGGTACCACTGCCAAAGTCTTATCTGCCGCTTTTGACGCGTTTATAGCGGAACAGCGTATTTTCCGCCCATTCGCGGTCGATCTTGATAAAGCCGCTGAGCTTCTTGTCGTTGGCGCAGATCGCTTCCACGATCTTCATGCTCTTTTGATAGATCTCGAGTCTGGCGCTCTGTACAAACGGCTCGGCTTCTTCACCGACAAAGTAGGTGAAGCCGATGGTATTCGTCTCACGGTTGTACATCGTCAGATAACCCTCGCTGACGCGACCGAGGTCGAGCTTCTTGGCGACCATCTCACTGATCGCGTACTTGGTCAGCTCCACCGCCATATCGTCCAGCCCCGATTCAAAGATGAAGATCTTCTCCTTCATCGAGTTGAAGTCCGAGGTGATGCGCTTGCGGATACCTTTCAAATTGCGGTAATCATCCTCCAGCGCGCGATCCTCAAGCTGGAAGCGGTCGATCTGCGGGATCAGATAGACCATGAACCGCCGCTTCATATCGTTATACAACAGCGGATAGGTATAGCGCGCCTCATAGCCGCAGCTGTCACAGCGATACTGTAGGATCTTGCCGCTCAGCAGCGCCTTCTTGAACTGCGGGTCATTACTCGCGTTGATGCTGATATACAAGTGAGCGCCCTGTGTGTGATTACACTTGGGACAGGTCACCTCTTTGGATATGACATTTGACATGATATCACTCCTCCAACCGTTATCATCAATCAATTCGGTTGAGATTGCCACGTCATCGGCAAATCGCCGATGCCTCGCTATGACGATTAATATAATGGGTGAGAGCGGACACGCGTGTCCGCGCTCCCTTAACCGTTCACTGTTAACGGTTAATCGTGTTCTTCTATTCTACCATATTTTGTAGGAAATGCAAATTATTTATGAAAACTTATTGATTTTCTTCACAAAAAATGCGATAATATATATGAATATTTTTCCACAACGGAGGTAACGATTATGGATTTTACTAAAAGCATCAAAGAAGGACTGGAATTCATCGGCGATACCGTCTCTGAGATCGCGACTTCTATCGCGGAGAAAAACCGCCTGAGAATGCAGCTGAGCCACATCAAGGGTGTGATCAAGGCGGATTCCGCGACCCGTGATCAGGCTTACATCGAGCTCGGACGCTATTTCTATGAGAATATGCGCGAAAATACTACCGCTGAGAACGAGGCGATCTGCGCTGTGATCGACGCGGCGAACGACCGCATCAGCAAGTCATCTCTGCGTTATGTCGAGCTGCTCAACATCCAGAACGACACCAAGATCCGTTCCGAGAATGCCGAAAAGCTCGCCAAGGCTGTTTCCGAAAAGGCTGCCGCCGCCGCGAATGACATCAAGGCAAAGGGCAACGAGGCGTTTGATAAGGCTAAGGAATCTGCCGCCGACTTCGCTGAAAAGGCGAAGACCGCCGCAAGTGATCTCAAGGACAAAGCGGACGAATTCTACGGTCGTTTCGATCCCAGCAAAAACGAGGATCTCGACGAGCTGATCGCGGGTGAAGAAGCGCCGGCTGAGGACGTCAAAGAGGCTGTCGCAGACGCCGCCGAAGAGGCAAAAGAAGCTGTCGCAGAGGTCAAGGAGACCGTAGCCGACACCGCTAAGGACGCAAAGGAAGCAGTCACTGACGCCGCCAAGGACGCGAAAAAGGCTGTCGCCAAAAAAGTAGACGAAGTCAAAGAGGCCGCATCCGAGGAATCCCCCGCCGACGCCGGTTTCTAAATATCAAATATCATTGTGAAGTTCAAAGGCTCCCTTTGGTAAAGGGAGCTCCCACGAAAGTGGGTGAGGGATTGCACGAATTGTACGAGCGTAAGCGAGAAACCATCCTTAACACCAAACGCCTTTCCATACGGAGGGGCGTTTCTTATTTGTATTTCCTATAAGATAGGTTGATATTTCCACAGCCACGGCACGCACGTCAGAGCTTCGCAATAAGAATATATAAAAACAACAGCGCAGTCAAACCGACTGCGCCGCTATTTTATGGCAACTAATATATTATCTTAGTTCGGGTTACACCCTGAAAACTGAATAAAGAGTGCGGATAAAGGAGATGAGTAAGCGGATTGACCAAAGACAATGTGGTCAAGCCCTCGACCTATTAGTACTGCCAAGCTAAACATGTCACCATGCGTACACACGCAGCCTATCAACCTCGTAGTCTACAAGGGGTCTTACTCGCATAAAGCGATGGGATATCTAATCTTGGAGTCGGCTTCACGCTTAGATGCTTTCAGCGTTTATCCGATCCGTACATAGCTGCCCAGCTGTGCCACTGGCGTGACAACTGGTGCACCAGAGGTACGTCCATCCCGGTCCTCTCGTACTAAGGACAGAGCTCCTCA
>JAHKVW010000029.1 GCA_020624805.1 bacterium
AACCCTTTTGTCCGCTTCGCGGACATTTCCCCTATCAGGGGAATCTCCCACTGTCACTTCGTGACGTCTCCCCAACGGGGAGCACCCCTCCCCTACACAATTTGACGGAAACGTCGCGTTCTCGTAATGAAAACAAAAAAAGACACATGGAATCCATGTGTCTTTGATCGATGCCTTTATTGAGAAAAAAGATAAGGGCACGCGTGCCCAAACTAAAAGCGGAGGACTATTGCCCTCCGCCTTTAGTGCTTACTGTATTGAATAATCGAGGTATTCCTCAAGTTCTTCTTCTTCTCTCTTCTGCTTCTCTTTTATGACAAAGAAAGCGGTAACCGCAGCTGTGATAGCTGCTACTGCGGCAGCAATCCAGATAATCCACTTTACAGTTTTTTTACCATCGCAATTATTACACATACCGTGCCTCCTGAATCTTAATGTAATACAATGTATAAGAAAATAATACCAGAAATTTTGAAAAAGTCAATATATTGTATGTAAGTTTCTGAAAACTTTCATCATTTGCGGTACATATTGGGGTGATCGGACAATATCAGTTACCGTGACAGCGTTATTATTGCCGTGGATGGGGCAAATATGCGGCGTCTGAGGTTTGTCATTAAATGCTCTGCCGCAGGACGTCGAACACGCGTGTTCAAACGTCGTCCCCTACAAAAAGAGGCTACCACATCATAAAAGTGATAGCCTCCGGTCATTCTGTTATTCCGCGTCCTCCAGCTCGGCGGTATCGTATACCAGCGGCATGTGATACTCGCGCTCGTAGATATCTTTCCACAGCTGATAGTTGCGGTCGAGCATATCCTTGACGCTCTCGCGGTAGGACAGATCGGGATTCGGATAGATCGGCTCGCCGATGTGGATGGTATATTCCTGTACAAAGAAGCCGTCCTCGCCCATGATGTCGGAATCCTGCATGGTGATGAAGCACGGCAGGACGGGTACGTTGTTGCGTACCGCAAAGCTGTAAGCGCCGTTCTTGAGGGGCTTGGGCTTGCGATAGTTCCACCACATGGACTGCTCGGGATAGACGAGGATGAAGTCGCCCTTTTGCAGGAGCATATCCACGCCCTTCATGAACTTCTTCATGGTGCGCAGGTTCGAGGAAAGGGGCAGGGTGTTGCAGTTGCGCATCAAAAAGCCGTAGAAACCGGGGAACGAGGTATAGTTGCCCTCGCGGATCACGCGCCAGAAGGTGCGGTCGGGCTGCTGTGCCGCGTCGTATGCCAGCTGGATCGCAAAGCTGTCGAAGGCGTTGAAGTGGTTGCAGGTGATGATCGCGCCGCTGTTCAGATTGCGGAAGTTCTCGATGCCCTTGATATCTTTGATGATCAGCTTTTTGTCCGCGATCAGATAGTTGACGTAGCGGCGTGCCGCGGCAAAGGCTACCTTGCTCTTCATCTTCTTGGTGATGCCGCGCTTGCCGTACTCGATCTCGTCGGGCATGAGGGTACGTGAGGGCGGATCGTCCTCAACGTCGACGTCGAAGCGACCCTCGCGCTCGAGCTGAGCGATCTTTTCGAGTATTTCAACTCTGTCCTTGGCGCGGACGTAGCTGTCGAGCTGTTTTTGGTAGTTATCGTCACGATCGGTTTCAAATTTCGCCAATGCTAACAAGTTGTCCATGACCTCCGCATCATTTATTCTATCTTCATCGGTGAAGTTATCGAGCACCGCCTTGATCTCGTCATACACCTCGGTCTCTTCGGCATAATGCCAGAAGATCTCGCCGCCGGTGCAGTCGGGATAGTGCCACGGCTTGCTGACCATGATATAGTGGATGATTTTTGCTTCTTCGATCGGATAGGGGAAGGAGCAGTATGCTTCGGTGTTCCAGCGCTGATCGAGCCACAGGATGTGATCCTTGCAGATCAGGTTGAGGTAATCCTCGTCCTGGGTGACGACGAACTGGTATTCAGCCAGACGGTCGGCAAAGCGCTTGAGGATCTCTTTTTCGCGGAAGAGCTTGGCGTTGATCAGCAGCAGTCCCGCGTTGAAGAAGTTATGGCGCGATACGCCGACGACCTTTTCGGCATAGGTGCCGTAGTGGTCGGTCTGCACCATTGCCTGCTCGTGACACGCGCCGATCCATTTGTCGCCCAGATCGGTGTTGTACAGCTCGCTGATATCGCCCTGCACAACAGTGTCGCCGTCGATATAAATGACCTTGTCGTACTCGGGGAACATATCCGCGATGAACAGGCGGAAATAGGTGGTATTGCTGTAATAATCGCGCACGGGCAGCGCGTCGGTGATGGCATGCAGACGCTCGCTGACGTCGGTGAAGATGACGTCAAAATGCTCGTTGCCCTCAGCGAGCTTGGTCGCCTTTTTCTGCGTTTCTTCAGAGATACCCGCGTGCAGAATATAGATGCAGTAGTGATAATCGGGTGAAGCGTTCACCATCATCGAGTGGATGGATACGACGGAATACTTGATAAAGCCTTCGTCACACGCGTAAAAAATCGGGATAGTTTTCTTGTTCATAGCTCTTACTCCGGTTTACTCTTCGTCATAATCGTGAGGTATTCGTTGAGGATGTCGTCAAATTGGTAGTAGCCGAAAACATTGTGAACCTTGTCGACCTGCCACTGCTTGATGTTTTCGGTGTGGGGGTAGGGGGTGTAGAACAGACGCTTGGAAAAATGTCTGACCACCGTGTGCGGGTGGAGGAATTTTTGGTCGTTGAAGCGCTGGGGCAACAGCTTTTTCTTTGTCGTCGCGTGGATCAGCGCTGTCTGGTCGGCAAAAAGGAATTTCTTTCGCCTTAATTCGCGGCGCGCCTTTTCAAATAAGCCGTTCTTGATGGATTCTTTCATGTTGAACAGTATAACGCCGGCGTTGACATAGTTGGGATACAGGAGATATTTGCCGTAATGGTCGCGTGCCGCGGCGTATTCATAGCCCTCAAGGTCGATATCGTACAGCAGATGCACGTCGCGCTGGAAGAGGATATCCGCGTCGAGGTACAGCAGCTTATCGTCCTTGGGGATGTCGTCGACCAGGTCGGCGAGCAGCCGCAGCAGGGTGTAGGGCGAGCAGTAGGCGCCCTCGTTGGGACAATAGGCGAACTCCTGCTCGTACAGGGCGGTGACGTCGATGACCTTCAGGGTGTTTTCGGGATTATATTTTTGTACGGTTTTGCGGAGCAGTTCAATGTGCTCCTCGGGAACACCGGTATATTTGGGATTCAGTCGGGGCAATTCCATGGTAAAGATCCGGAACGCAAAGGGTTCGTCGGATTTCGTGCGCTTCATCAGCGATAAGGCGCAGGTGAGAAATCCGTCGAAAACACCGTCGTTTCCGCAGAATAGTACGTTTACCATGATATACCTCCGTTGATTGATGATGGTTTCTCGCAGACTATTGTCTGCTCGGGCATTTATGCAATCCCTCAGTCAGCGTGACGCATGCGTCTGCTGACAGCTCCCTTTACCAAAGGGAGCCTATGACTCTTTTTTGATGTATCGGATGACCTCGACGTTGGAGAGCTCGGCGCGTCGGCACATCTGCTCATACACCTCGTCGCGCAGCTTTTTGCGGCGCTGCTTGAGGGGCAGCTCCATATCGGGGTAAAAAGGCCCGTCGATGTAAGTGGTCATGCGCGGTTTGCGCTTGTTGCCGCGCTTTTGGTAGGTGTTGACAAAGCAAAACACCGGCGTTCCGTCCTTGGCGGGATAGCCGAAGGAGCCGTCGGGGAATGGTCGGATATGGGTGTAGTACGGCCAGATATGCGCCTCGGGATAGATCACCACGGCGTGATGCTTTTCGATGCGGCCCGCGATGCAGTCCTGAAAGTTGCGATAGGCATCCCGCGTATCGGGCAGCGGGATCGCGCCCAGCGAGGGGTTGATCCGTCCGAGATACGGCATCGATACGTTGTTGGCGTGCACGATGAAGGATACCCGTTTGGGAAAGCAAAAGACGTTGGGTGTGAAAGGATCGCCGATCGCCTGCGTATGGTTGCCGTACAGGTAGATACCCTGCTTGCGAAAGGGCTTGAGCTTTTCGCGTCCGACCGACCGCTGGTGCAGACTGAGCTTGGCATACAGGAACGCGATCGGCGTCGCGACGATGCGATACCAGAAGAAGCGGGTGAACGCGCGGACGGGTCCCTTGCGGTCATAGACATAGTCGCCGTCGATCTTCTTTGCTTCGATGACCGCCGTGGAGAATTCATCGTTGAGTTCATCCTGATAGTATATCACCTTGCGGTTATCCACGAACAGCCTCCTTTATGCAAATTCCGTCGGCATGACGCTTTATGATACGCCGGGTGGTTACGGCGTTTTTCGGGAATCATTATAGCAAAGTTGTGCAGCGTTGAAAAGTAACTGTCGCCCCAAAACTGTCTACAACTGAACGCGATGGTTCTACAAAGCTCTCAACAGCGGGTAGAACGGGCTCTACCGACAGTAGAACACACCGAAAAAACGCACTGTTCATGCGGCTTTTCCGCAAAAACAGCACTCTACCGACCGAATCCGGGGGATTTAGACCGAATCTGCCGCTCATGGCAGAAAAAACGACTCCGCGATGATCGGAGCCGTTGTATCAAAAAGCAATAAAATAACACGATCTATTGCAAAAAATCCATATCGCTGCATTGTCGGCAAACAGGCGTCAATCATAAAATTATTATAACAATACAGAATAATAAAATCAATAGGAAAGTCCTATCCGAAACGTAAAAAGATGGAATTTTTTAAGGGAATTCTCGATTAATCGGGATAGTCGTTACGAGGCGCCCGACAATCGTGTCAGACCCGCGGCGACCTCAACCGGGAAAAGGGTTCGTCAAATGAAACACTCAGCATCATTTGCGGAAAGTTTCGCGCAGGGTAAGATTACTTTTTGTGACAGGGGTAGGGGCAGTTTTCGCAGGAGCAGGAACAGCTTTTCCCCTTGCGTTTTCTAAGGACAATGAAAACCACCGCCGCGATCACAGCCGCCGCGATCGCGCAGATGATCAGGATATCGGCAAGGTTCATATTCAGCCTCCCATTCCGCACAGCACACAAATCAGGTGAACGATCGTGGTGACGAGGTAGGCGACGACGCACTGCCAGATGACCACGCCGATCGCCCATTTGTGTCCCAGCTCACGCTTGACGGAGGCAATCGCCGCCACACAGGGTGTATAGAGCAGGCTGAATACGAGGATGGAAATCGCAGTCAGGGCTGTCATCGCCGAGCCGATACCGCCGGTGTAGAGGATCTTTAAGGTGGAAACGACGCTTTCCTTCGCCATCACGCCGCTGATCAGTGAGGTGACGATGCGCCAGTCGCCCATGCCGAGCGGTGCGAATATCGGCGCGATCAGCCCCGCCAGTTGAGCGAGGATGCTGTCCTGTGAGTCGGTGACCATGTTGAACTGCAGATTGAAGTTTTGCAGGAACCAGACGATGATCGTAGAGATGAAGATGACGGTGAACGCGCGCTGGATAAAGTCCTTTGCCTTATCCCACAACAGGCGGATCACGTTCTTCGCGCCGGGCATACGATAGTTGGGCAGCTCCATGACGAACGGCACCGCCTCACCCTTGAAGATCGTTCTCTTATACAGCATCGCGATCAAAATACCGACGATGATGCCCAAAAGGTAGAGTCCGGTGAAGATCAGCCCTCGGTACTGAGTGAAAAAAACGCTGACAAAGAAGCCGTAGATCGGCAGCTTAGCCGAACAGCTCATAAAGGGAGTGAGCAGGATGGTCATTTTGCGGTCGCGCTCACTGGGCAGGGTACGCGTCGCCATGACGGACGGTACGGTACAGCCAAAGCCGATCAGCATGGGCACGATACTGCGCCCCGACAGGCCGATCTTGCGGAGCAGTTTATCCATAAAGAACGCGACGCGCGCCAGATAGCCGCTGTCCTCCAGGATCGACAGGAACAAAAACAGCGTGATGATGATCGGCAAAAAGCTGAGCACGCTGCCGATGCCCGTAAAGACGCCGTCGGTGATCAGCCCGGTGAGGATCGGGTTGACGTTGGCGCTTTCCATCGCGTTTTTCGTGATATTGGTCAGATTGGAAATCCCCGCATCCAACAGGTTTTGCAGGTTGCCGCCGATCAGATCAAAGGTCAGCCAGAAGATCAGCCCCATGATCAGGATGAACATCGGGATGGCGGTGAACTTGCCTGTCAGGATGCGGTCGATCTTGACGCTGCGGCGATGCTCGCGGCTTTCGGCGGGTTTCGTCACGGTGCGGGAGCAGACCTTGTGGATGTAGGAAAAGCGCATATCCGCGATGGCGGCGTTGCGGTCCAGCCCGCATTCCTTTTCCATCTGGGTGATGATGTGCTCGAGCATTTCCTTCTCGCCGCTGTCGAGGTCCAGCTTTTCGAGGATGAGCTCATCGCCGTCGACGACCTTGCTCGCCGCGAAATGCAGGGGGATGTCGGCGTTTTTAGCCTTATCCTCGATCAAATGGCGCACCGCGTGCAGGCATCGGTGTACCGCGCCGCCTTTTTCATCGGCGGAGCAAAAGTCCTGCCGCATGGGTTTTTCCTGATAATGCGCGATGTGGATCGCGTGTGTGACCAGCTCGTCCACGCCCTGATTCTTGGCGGCGGAGATCGGTACGACAGGTACGCCGAGCAGAGATTCGAGCTGATTGATGTCCACGGAGCCGCCGTTGGCGGTCAGCTCATCCATGATATTCAGCGCGACGACGACAGGGGTATCCATCTCGAGCAGCTGCATGGTCAGGTAGAGGTTGCGCTCGATATTGGTCGCGTCGACGATGTTGATGATTGCGCGGGGCTTTTCGTCCAGCACAAAGCTGCGCGAGACGATCTCTTCATTGGTATAAGGCGACATCGAGTAGATGCCGGGCAGATCGGTGATGAGGGTGTTTTTGTGACCCTTGATGACGCCGTCCTTGCGGTCGACGGTCACGCCGGGGAAGTTGCCGACATGCTGATTGGAGCCTGTCAGCTGATTGAAGAGCGTGGTTTTGCCGCTGTTCTGGTTGCCGACTAAGGCGTAGGTCAAGATCGCGTCATCGGGCAGAGGATCGCCGCTGCCCTTGGGGTGGAATTTACCGCCCTCACCTAAGCCGGGGTGGTCGCTCTTGGTCTTTTTAGGATGAGATATCTGATTGGTTTTTTCGATCGGTTCGACCTCTATTTTTTCAGCTTCGGCAAGGCGCAGGGAAAGCTCATAGCCGTGGAGCGTGAGCTGCATGGGGTCGCCCATGGGGGCGAGCTTGACCAGCTTGACCTGTGTGCCGGGGATCACGCCCATATCCAGAAAATGCTGGCGTAGCCGTCCTTCGCCGCCTACCGCCGTGATGACGGCGGATTGTCCTGTTTTCAGTTCCTTTAATCGCATGAAGGGTACTCCTTTGTGTGTCTATTAAAAATGATACCGAATGACTTGCCGTTTGTCAACAATATATGGCGACAGTCGGGCGTTTTTATTCCGATTATGGGATCAATTCATCAAAATCGGTTGTGATCCCGCTTGACAAACGTTTAACATAGGTATAGAATAAATGCAGAAAACACCACAGGGGGGCTGACGCGAAGTCGGCTGAGAGTAGAGCTGAGGCGCTCTTGACCCTTATACCTGATACGGATAATGCCGTCGTAGGGAGCTGTCATCAAGTTGATCTGGCACCATGCGGAGGCGTGGTGCTTTTTTATTATTGTTTTGCGGGAGGAGCAAGCCCCTCCCCTACAAATAAACGTATAGGAGGTATTTGTATGAACGCAAGTGTAGCGATCCAGACGCTGCCCGAGGCGCAGAACGATGAGGAGCTGATCCGCATCGTTGACGAGGTCATCGCGTATATCAAGAGCACGGGGCTCAAATGCTATGTCGGTCCCTTTGAGACCGCGATCGAGGGCGATTATGACGAGCTGATGGATATCGTCAAGGAATGTCAGCATATCGCCATCCGCGCGGGCGCGCCGTCTGTGCTGGCGTATATCAAGGTCGATTACCGACCGGAGGGGGATGTACTGACGATTGAGCGCAAAGTTACGAAGCACCATCAGTAAGGTCGCGCCGCGTGTCGGGATCTTTTTGCTGATACTGGCGATATGGTACTGCGTGTGCCGTTTTACGGGGATCCCCAAGTTCGTCCTGCCCTCGCCGGGGGATGTGATCGGGGCGTTCAAGGAGGATTGGCAGCTGATGCTCAGTCACGCGCGCGTGACGCTGACCGAGACCATGATCGGTCTGTTTGTCGGCATCCTGATCGGCTTTTTGACGGCGGTGCTGATGGATCGGTTCGCGCTCGTTCGCAAGACGGTCTATCCGCTGATCGTCGTCAGTCAGACGATACCTACCGTGGCGATCGCGCCGATGCTCGTCATCTGGATGGGCTATCAGATGCTGCCGAAGATCGTGCTGATCGTGCTGGTCGTGTTCTTTCCGATCGCGATCAGCCTGCTGCAGGGTTTTTCCGAGGTGGACAAGGATACCGTCAATCTGATGCGTTCGATGGGCGCGAATCGGATGCAGATCTTTCGCTATGTCAAACTGCCGAATTCGCTGGGACATTTCTTTTCCAGCTTGAAGATATCGGTATCATACGCGGTCGTCAGCGCGGTCGTATCGGAATGGATCGGAGGCACGGAGGGTCTGGGCTGTTACATGACCAGAGTCCGCAAGTCGTTTGCCTCCGACAAGATGTTCGCGGTGATCATCCTGATCTCCGTGATCAGCCTGATCCTGATCTGGTTGACCGAGTTGATCCAGCACGCGTGTATGCCGTGGGAAAAAGCACAATATCATCACAGGAGGAGTAAAGAATGAAAAAACTGATTGCTGTTATTTTAGTATGTTTATTGGCGATGGCGGCCGTAACGGGCTGCGGATCGCAGAAAACCGAAACCGATAAGTCGACCGCGGATTCCGCTGAAAAGACAAAGATCTCCTTTGTCCTCGACTGGACGCCCAACACCAACCATACCGGGCTCTATGTCGCAAAGGATAAGGGTTATTTTGAAGAAGCCGGTCTGGATGTCGAGATCGTCCAGCCGCCCGAGGACGGCGCAGAGATGCTGGTCGGTTCCGGTAAGGCGCAGTTCGGCGTGTCGTTCCAGGATTACCTGCCCCCCGCGTTGGCAGGCGCAGACGCGATCCCGATCACGGCTGTCGCGGCGCTTGTCCAGCACAACACCTCCGGCATCATTTCGCTGAAAGGAAAGGGCATCGACAGCCCCAAGGGTCTGGAAGGCAAGAAGTACGCGACCTGGGATCTGCCGATCGAAAAGGCGACCTTGAAGAAGGTAGTCGAGGATGACGGCGGCGATTTCAGCAAGGTCGAGCTGATCCCCTCTACCGTGACCGATGAGGTGTCCGTGCTGCAGTCGGGTACCGTTGACGCGATCTGGGTCTATTACGGCTGGGCAGGTATCGCGACGGAGCAGGCAAATCTCGAAACCGATTTCTTCGCGTTCAAGGACGTCGATCCGGTATTTGACTATTATTCTCCCGTTGTCGTCGGCAATAACACCTGGATCGAGGAGCATCCCGACGAGACAAAGGCGTTCCTCTCCGCGTTGAAGAAGGGCTATGAATACGCGATCGACGATCCCGACGGCGCGGCGGATATCCTGCTGAAAAACGCGCCCGAGCTGAACGCCGAGCAGGTCAAGGCGAGCCAGAAGTATCTGTCGAAGGAATATATTTCCGACGCAAAGCGCTGGGGCTTTATTGACGCCGCGCGCTGGAGCGCTTTCTTCAAATGGATCAACGATAACAAGCTGTCTGAGACCGAGGTTCCCGAGAACGGCGGCTTTACCAACGAATATCTTCCCGAGTAATGGCGGAACTGGAAGTCAGAAATGTCACGTTCAGCTATGACGGCGTGAACAAGATCCTGAATAACGTGAATCTCAAGCTGAACGACGGTGAGCTGGTCTGTCTGCTCGGTGTGAGCGGCGGCGGCAAAACGACGCTGTTCAACATCATCGCGGGGCTTTTGGAGCCGCAGCAGGGACAAGTACTCTTAAACGGCGAGGACATCACGGGGCAGAGCGGCAAGGTCAGCTATATGCTACAAAAGGATATGCTCCTGCCGTACCGCACGGTCGAGGATAATGTGGCGCTGCCGCTGATCATCAAAGGCATGAAGAAGAAAGAGGCGCGTGAGAAGGTCGGCGGCTACTTTGAGGAGTTCGGCATCGAGGGAACGCAAAAGCGCTATCCTGTCGAGCTGTCCGGCGGTATGAAGCAGCGTGCCGCGCTGCTCAGGACGTATCTGTTCTCGGCGCAGGTCGCCCTGCTGGATGAGCCGTTCAGCGCTCTCGATACCCTCACCAAAAGCGAGATGCACCGCTGGTATCTGGACGTGATGGACAGGATCAGGCTCTCGACGCTGTTCATCACCCACGATGTGGACGAGGCGATCCTCTTGTCCGACCGCATCTATCTGTTGGATGGTCACGGCGGTCTCACCGATGAGATCGTCATCACAGAGCCGAAACCGCGCCGCAAGGAGTTTGTCCTGTCGGAGGAATTCCTGCAGTATAAGCGCGATATCATCGCGAAGATCTATGCGGAAAAAACGGACGCTTGAACGATTCTTTCACCAATCGTGAATACTCAATCGTCATTGCGAACCTCCGTCAGGAGGTGTGGCAATCTCCACCGAAAAACCACGGAAAGAAGGTCATGGGATGAACCGATGCTTTATCTTCGGCGCGCTGGAAGTGAGCCGTTTGCCGATCAAGCCTGAGTCCGGCGATTTCATCATCGCCGCCGATAAGGGCTATGATACGGCGCTGTCATTGGGGATCGATCCCGACCTTGCGGTGGGGGATTTTGATTCTCTCAACAGGATCCCCGACGCGAAAAACGTCGTCACCCTGCCTGTCCGCAAGGACATGACCGATGTGGGCTATGCCGTGGAAAAGGGCTATGAGCGCGGATGCGCGGAGTTCATCATCTACGGCGCTGTGGGCGGCGCGTTGGATCACACCTTTGCCAACGTCGCGATCGCGCACGATATCGCCCGCCGCGGCGCAAGGGCGCTGATGATCGGCGAGGAATACTCCTTCACCGTGCTGCATGGATCCTCATTCACGTTTGAAGCGCGTGAGAGCGGCAGGATCTCGGTATTCGCCCTTGGCGGTACCGCACAGGGTGTTACGATCCGCGGACTGGATTATGAGGTTGCGGACTGTTCGATCGAAAGCAGCGCTCATATCGGCGTGAGCAACGCCTTTGTCGGCAAAGAGGCGACGATCTCCGTCCGACAGGGCGAGCTGTTGGTCGTCTGGCAGACGGAATAATATAGGTTGAGATTGCCACTCGTCGTCGCTCGCCGTATTCGCTGAGAGCAGTCATGATCGACTGCTCTGGTGCTCATGTGGCGACTCCTCCTCTCCCCATAACTCGGGGAGTTATGGGGACCCCAGAGGGCTTCACAATGACAATGAATAAGAACAGGGAGCTGTCGCAGTTGATACGACAGCTCCCTGTTTAGCTTTCCCTTCGGGATAAAAAAGCCTTCCCCTCGGGGGGGAAGGTGTCGACCATCGGGAGACGGATGAGGGGATAACCTTTCCTATAGATGTATGTCTCGGTGAGGATGTTTGCTGACCGAGGATTGAGGAAAAGTCTCACACTCTTTGTTAAGATAATCTTCCGGATAAGTAAGCCCCTCATCCGACTCGGCTTGTGCCGAGCCACCTTCTCCTCGCCGGAAGCGGCTCCCCCCTTGTCCTTCGGACATTCCCCCAACGGGGGTACCCCGAGGGGAAGGCTTGCTTTATCTGTTACATATGTATAAAGGAAACAGTTTGCGTTTCAGTGATACGAAAAAAGGCGCACGCGCCCCCGGAGAGGAAGGCTTTTATACTATGAATGGGCGGATTTTCGGAACATGACGATCATCCAGATGTACATACAGGTTTTCGGGAGCATCAGCATACCGATCAGGGGGATCGCCTGTGCCCACAGCACGACGGGCAGATAGAACAGAAAGCTCAGTGTGACCGCCGGCCACATCCATTTCAGCGGCTTATCCTGCTTTGCGGAGCGCAGCCAGAGGATCACGGTCATCACGCCCATGATGACGAACGGGATGTTGCGCAGGAGTCCCCACAGCAGGGACGGCTCGGCGCTTGTCCAGCCGTTTTGCGGAAAACAGCACAGGACGATGCGGCTGATCGCGCAGATCCACAGGATGATGAGGATCGGCTTTTCGCCATCGATATGATAGCGTTCACGGCGCGCGTACTCCATCAGCAGATAGAAGAGCGTCATCGTGACGGAGGTGACGAGCTTGCCGATACCGAGCGCGGCGGTGAAGTCGCCCTCGATCCAGTAGTTGAGGATACGCGGCACCAGATGGAACGCGTCGCCGCAGCCGAGGATCAGCGCCATCCAGCCGAACAGGCGGATGTCCTTTCTGCCGTTGGCGTATTTGAGCAGACGGATACCGCTGACGATGGCAAAAACCAGATAACAAACGTCAAAGATACTTTCCGGTAAAGCGGGCATCAGGCGCATGGGGATGCTCCTTTCTTTCATAGGCTGAGATCGCGGTTCGTTACAAGATCGATAAAACAATCCGATAATCGAACGAGAGCCCGATTATCGGAAAACGTCAGCAACCGTCATGATTATTTGAGGGTAATGGAATTGAGCACCTCTTGGAACGCGGGGAGATTCGCGCTCGCGTTCACCTTGCGGGTGACATAATACACGGAATAGAAGTGCTTTTTATATTTGAAGGCGACCAGATCGCAGACCTGTACCAGTGCCGCGTCCTTGACCCTGTATTCAAAGCGGATGGCATATGCCTTTTTCTTGCCGATCTTCATTTTGTAATCGGTGACGCGCTGGTAGTTGGGCAGATTACGGCGGAGAAAGGCTTCTACGTCGATCATATAGGATTCGGCGTCGGTGAAAAGATGCATGAAGCCCGCCTTTTTCCAGTTGACGGAAAGAATGATGTGCTTGTCGGCGTTATACACGCCCCAGCGGTCGGCGGGTGTGCGGAAATAGCGGATCAGCTCTTCTTCACCCATCAGGTCGAAGCCGTCGGGATAGGTCAGGTTGACCTCGTTGTTGATCTGGATACTGTTCATCTTCATCCTCCGTTCCCGCGTAATACACGTATAGTTTAAACCATTATACATCATGGCGAATCGTTTGTCACGAAAAAAATGCAAAAATATCTTGTTTTTTGATCACGAGGCATTTGTCATGGTTTTGTCATGGTATATATGTTATAGTAAGAGTATAACAGAGAGAAGCGCTCTCTGATACGATAGATCATTTTGTAATCGGAAGAAAGGAGAGATGATGATGAACACGATACTGACAACACAAAATCTGACGAAGAAATACGGCGACAATATTGCCGCCGGCAACATCAATATCCATATCCGGGAGGGTGAGATCTACGGACTGATCGGCAGGAACGGCGCCGGCAAGACGACGATCATGCGGATGATCAGCGGACTGTCCTCTCCGACGAGCGGCAGCTATGAGATCCACGGCGATCACAGCCGCGGGGTCGGCGTGCTGATCGAAAGCCCCGGCGTATATAACAATCGCTCGGCGTTTGATAACCTGAAGATCAAATGTATCGCGATGGGTTGTTACTCCAAGGAATATGTCGACGGTCTGCTGAAAACGGTGGGTCTTGAGGATACCGGAAAGAAGAAGGTAGGCTCCTTCTCACTGGGAATGCGCCAACGTCTGGGTATCGCCCTCGCGCTGGCGGGAGATCCGAAGCTCATTGTCCTCGACGAGCCGATCAACGGTCTTGACCCGCAGGGTATCGCCGAGGTCAGAGAAACGCTCGAGAAGCTCCGGGATGAGAAAGGGATCACCGTGATGGTGTCCAGCCATATCCTCGAGGAGCTCGGCAAAGTAGCGGATTCGTTCGGGATCATCAACAACGGCGAGCTGATCCAGGAATTCACCGGTGAAGAGTTGGAACGCCGCTGCGGACAGTATATCACCGTCAACACCGACGATAACGAGAAAGCGATGGAGATCATCCGATCGCTCGGGATCGAAAACGCGGTGCTCAGCGGCAACAAAATACGGATCGACGAGCATCTGGATCAGACCGCGGCGATCAACAAAGCGCTGGTAACGGCGGGCTTAGCGGTCGACGAGATCCATACAACCAATATTTCGCTGGAGGATTACTATCTCAGCCTGACGGGAGGGAAGCATGATGACTAATTTGTTAAAAATGGAATGGTATAAGCTCAGAACATCCAGGCTGTTTATCGTTTTATTGATCGTGACCTTTGCGCTCAATGCATTGCTTCTCGCGGCACTGCCGTTTGCCTCTTCGGCTTTGGGACAGGAGATGTCCGCGACAAACCTCTCCGCCATCCTCGCCTCTCCCTTTGCGCTGGGACTGCTGATGATACCGATCTTTATCTCGGCGGTATCGTTTCTATATCTGGACTTTTCGGGAGGCTACATCAAGAATATCGCGGGTCAGCTGCCCGACCGGGGCAGTATCGTATTCGCGAAATTCATCATGATCGGCGTCCATAACCTGATCTTCTTCATCGTTGCCGCGCTGTCCGCTGTCCTCGCGTCAGCCGCGACAAGCGGACTCGTCATGGATGAAGCGATAGGGGGCGGTGTGCTGACGTTGCTGCTTAAATGGCTGTTATCCCTGTCCATTTGTACGATCCTGATGTTCTTTGCGGTCGGACTGAGAAACAAGACCCTCGCGATCATCATGGCGGTGGTATTCTCGACAGGCGCGCTGTCACTGCTTTATCTGGGTATTAATTCGGGTATCACGGCGCTCTTCAAGGTCGAGAACGTCAGCGTCGGCGACTACCTGCCCGATTCCTTGATGGGCTCCGTGAACGCGATCACAGGCGATCTGGTGGTCAACGCGATCATCGTAGCCGTCGTATTCATCGCGCTTTTCCTGAGTCTGACATATATCATGTTCAAAAAGCGAGACGTCAAGTAAAGAAATATCAAATCACCGAATCAACAAAAGCCTTTTCTCCATCGTTGAGAAAAGGCTTATTTTATTGCGGATTTTTGTAAATTAGGGAATGACAACGCTGATTTTTTGTGTTATAATGAATCAGATTAAGCTGTAAACGGCAGTTCCGCATACAGCTTTGGCAGTTTTGAGGTGACAAAAAAAGATGAAAGAAAAAGCAAAAAAAATAAAAAAGAAGAGCGACAAAAGATTTTTGATCCTGAATATCGCTATCATCGCCGTGATCGTTTTTGCGTTCGGATATGTCTGGACGGTCGGCGATGATTATACCCTGCACACGAACTTTTATCCGGAGGACGGGACCACCAAAAATGTGGTGGTCGACGTCAAGGATGACGACGTTGTGGAATTTGTCAACGTGCGAACCGAAAAGGGTGAGCTCGTGGCGGATTTTCGGTCGGATAACCGCGGTAAGACGGATGTGCTGATCAGCTACAGCATCGGCGATACGAAGATGGAACCGAAGGTGTTCAATCTGGAGGTCAACGAGTTCGACACGATCATCGACCATACCATGGGCTCGGTCCGTTTTAACGGCGATAAGGCTGTGATTATCTCGATCATCGTCCTGTTGGTGTTGGCGGAGATCATGATGCTCTGGATGTATATCGATTACCGCAAGCACGGCAAATTCTCTTATTCGATGATAGCCTGCGGCGGCTTGAGTATCTTCAACGCGATCCTGCTGGCGTATGTCATCTATTACCTCATCAACTGGCCGACGCTTTCGATCGGCGATTTCCTGATGCTGGTCACGGGCGCGGGCACGATCATGCTGGTCATCCTGTTCCCGCTGATGCTGCTGCTCTCGATCCTTTTGGCGATCAGCAATATTTGGCTGATGAAGCACGAGGGTTATCGACCCGTCAACGCGCTGGGTATCTTCTTCGCGGTCATTTGGGCATTAGGCACATTGTGGACGTTAGGGTTCTACTTCATCCCGTATGACAGCCTCGGCAGCGGAGGGGACAATTATAAGATATATAATCTGATCCTGATGGTACTGGTTTACATTATCGGCTATCTGGAGTGTATGTTTATCTCCACGGTCGCGTGCTCCTTCCTCGCGACCAAGTACAAGGTGCCGATGGATCGTGACTTTATCGTCATCCTCGGCTGTGCGATCCGCGGCGATGGTTCGCTTACCCCGCTGCTCAAGGATCGTGTCGACAGCGCTGTTGCCTTTGAGAAAAAGCAGTATCGCACCAACGGCAAGCACGCGGTCTTTGTCCCCTCGGGCGGACAGGGCGCCGATGAGGTGATCTCCGAGGGTGAAGCGATGGAGAATTATCTCAAGAGCATCGGTATCCCCGAAGATCGCATCGCGCGTGAGGACAAGAGTACAAGCACCCTGGAGAATATGAAATTCTCCAAAGTAGTCATTGACGGCTTGTCCGACAGCGAGGATAAGAAGATCGCGTTCGCGACTTCGAGCTATCATGTCTTCCGCGGCTACATCATGGCGAGGAAGAATGATATGGAAGCCAAGGGTATTTCCGCAAAGACAAAGCCCTATTTCTTCCCGAACGCTTTCCTCAGAGAATTTGTCGGTCTGTTGGTCGACAAAAAGTGGAGTCACATCGTGTTCGTTCTTGCGATCGTGGCGTTCTTTGGTACCTTAGCTTATCTGATTTTTTAATCAATGATTTTGATTAAGTAAAAATAGAGTGATGAAAGGAGAATATCAATGAAAGAAAAGAAAAAGAATCCGACCCTCCCGTGGAAAGTCGTTTCGGGCATTTTGGTCGTCGCGTTGATCGTGATGTCCGTGCTGTATTTCTCCGGTGCGGGTAAGAACAACAATGCGCAGCCCTCAGCCGAGCCGACAACTGTAAGCGAGTCATCTGCGGGTGATTCACAGAACGCGCTGTCGCTGTGGACAGAATCCGCGCCGTTGAAATCGGAGCTGACGAGCTATATGAAGACGATCACCGACGAGAATTCAAAGGACTTTATCCCCGTCGAGAACCGTATCGCGGTATTTGACATGGACGGTACGCTTTGCTGTGAGACCGATCCCGGCTACTTTGACCATAAGCTGCTGTATCACCGCGTCATGGAGGACGAGAACTATAAGGATAAGGCGTCTGAGGAAGAGAAGGCGACCGCCGCGATCGTCAAGGAATACTTTGACACCGGCGAGTATCCCAAGGGTCTGGACGTCAAGCACGGCACTGCCGTCGCTACATCCTTCAAGGGCATGACGCCCGAGGAGTTTGACGCGTATGTCAAGGATTATAAGAACACTCCGATGAACAGCTATACCAATATGACGAACGGTCAGGCGTTCTACAAGCCGATGCTGCAGGTCGTCGACTACTTACAGGCGAACGACTTTACCGTTTATGTCATCAGCGGTACCGACCGACTGATCACACGCGGTCTGTGCGACGGTGTGATCGACATTCCGAAGAGCCAGATGATCGGCTCCGATGAGAGCTTTGTCGCTACCAATCAGGGCGACAAGGACGGACTGGAGTACACCTTCTCTCATGATGACAAGGTCATCACCGGCGGTGAGTTCATCATCAAGAACCTCAAGATGAACAAGGTCAGCGTCATCGAGAGAGAGATCGGCGAGCAACCCGTGCTGTGCTTCGGCAACAGCTCCGGCGACGCGGCGATGGCGAACTTTACCATCACCAACAATAAGTATAAGAGCGGCGCGTATCTGCTCTGCTGTGACGATCTCGAACGCGAGAACGGCAACATCGAAAAGGCGGATAAAATGCGCGCGAGCTGTGAGGAAAACGGCTGGACGGCGGTTTCCATGAAGGACGACTGGACGACCATCTACGGCGACGGCGTGACCTACAGTAAAAGTAAATAAGTTTGATACAACAAAAGGGTTGGCGTTTTGCCAACCCTTTTTTCAATATCAAATCCCGTTATGTCGGTCGACCATCTCCCGCAGCTTTTGCAGCAGCTCGTCGGTTGAAAGTCCCGCTTTCTCGCTCAGGTCGGCGAGGGTGGCGTTTTTGATCATCATCTTTCCGATCGGCGTGTTCACGATCTTAAAGCGGCTGTCGAGCTTGATCAGCTCTTCGGGCAGCCACGGATACTCAGCGAGGATATCGGTCAATTTTGTTTTGTCGTTATAGTTCATGTTCTTCATCCTTTATTATGAATAGTCATTGCGAAGGGCGCATAGGTTAAGGTGGAGATTGCCACGTCGGAACGAAGTTCCTCCTCGCAATGACGATCTGAAATGCGCCCTGTGGCAATCTCAACTGAATTATTTGATGCCGCGCAGGTTGATTTCATCGATAGTCGCGGGTGTGATCCCGCGCTTTAAGAGGTTTTGCTCACATTCGCGGTAGATCTCGTCATTCAACAATACCTCCGGCGTATGCGCGTCATAGCCGATGACCGCCTTAGCTCCTGTCTGCGCGACGATATCCCAGAATGTCGGGTTCGGGTAACAGCGCTTGTTCAGGAAGCCGAGGATGTTGTACTCCAGCGGGATGTCATGCGCCCCCGCAAAGCGGCAGAGCTCGGTCATCTGCTCAATGTAAAAATCGGGATCGCCCTCATACCAGACGGTGTCGGGATGCGCCAGATAGGTGAACGCGCCTGTCGATAAGCCCTCCTTGACCTGGGCGACGTACTGCGCGAGGTAATCTTCCTTTTTGCCTTTACCGGCGACATAGTACGAGCCTTCATCGTATTCGTTGCCGACGAAATGCTGACCCATAATCATGTAGTCGAGGTGCAGGGGTCGGACGAATTCGATCAGCTTGTCAAAGGTCTCGGGGTAATATTCCGTTTCAAATCCGAGGAGGATGCGGATGTCGGAGGCGTATTCCTTTTGCAGGGCGCGGATGCTCTCGGCGTATTCCTGCGCCTGTTCGGGGAACATGCGGAAATGGCTGTAATAGTCATCGACAGGGAAGAACTGGGGGCAGTGGTCGGCGAAGCCGAGTGTTTTGAGCCCTGCCTTGATCGCCGCCTCGACATATTCTCTGTCCTCGCCCACGGCGTGATGACAGCGTGTGGTGTGCGTATGCAGATTGTAATTCGCCATTTTCTTCCCCCTTTCGTCTGAAACTGATTGTATCATAACAAAAACAAGAAGGTTTGTCCAGAGGATATTACGCTTGTTGTTGATACAACGCAGTATGATTGAGATACTCGCTTCGCTCAAACAATTTAATACAATCCCTCAGTCCTCTTTCGAGGACAGCCTCCTCGCCGGAAGCAGCTTCTTCTGCGAAGACAGCCGACCCTTTTGTCCGCGTTGCGGACATTTCCCCTAACAGGGGAATCTCCCCTTGTCCTTCAGACATTCCCCCAACGGGGGTACCTTTACCAAAAGGAGCCTAAAAACGGCATCTCATATTTTTGATCTTATTTTCTAAAAAAAGAGACTCCCGAAAAGGGAGCCTCATGAGGGGATGTATCATGAAAAGATGATCAGTTATCGGGTTTTGCGGGAGGAGTATCGCTGTCGGATCCGCTGTTGCCGGGCTTGTCGGGAGGGGTACTGCCGCCGCCGTGACCGCTGCCGGTCGATACGACCGCGATCGCTTCGCCGGTGGACGCGGTGCCCGCGGTGTAGGCGTCGCCGTCGACATAGAGGGTATGACCGTTCAGGTCGATGCTGTCCGCGTCGCAGGTCAGCGAGGTGATGTAGCTGTCGGATGTGAGCGTCCACTTTGCGCCGCTGCTGAGATCGACAAAGACTTCGCCTGCCTGACCGGAGCTGTTGATCGCGCCGGTGAATACGGAGCTGTCGGACAGATAGAGGTTGAGGTGGGACACATCATCCACTACCATGTCGCCGTTGATGGTCTGCTGTTTGGCGTTCAAGGTGACCTGACCGCCGTTTTTGCCGTCGCTGCCCCAGCCGGCTGCTGCCGCTCTGAGGAATACGCCTTCCGTATCGTTGTTGGTGATGGTCGCGCCGGTCAGGTTGATATCGGTCGCGGTGTTGTTGACGAAGAAAATATCGCCGTTTTCATTGGTGAGCGTACCGCCGTTCATGGTAAAGGACGAGGTACCCTCTGCCGCGTCGCCGGACATGCTCTGATAGATCATGACCGCCTGATACCAGCTCGATTTGTTGCTGTTTTTCTTGTTGTTATCGGCATTGAGGTTGACGCTATTCAGCGTGACGCTGTTCTTGCCTTCGACCACGACGCCCTGTGAGGCGGTGGACGCCATTTCGGCATTGGATACCGTGATATCGGCGGTAGAGTAGATGACCGGTGAGCCGGTGCCCGAGGTGGTATAGTAACCGCCGCTTACGTTGACGGTACCGCCGCCGCGGTCGGATCGGATCGCCGCGGAGGAGTTGCCCGAGGTGTTGATGGTGAGGTCGGTGGCGTTCATCGTGCCGCCGCCGGTCGTCATCAGACCGCCTGAGCAGTTGCCTGCGGTCTCGATGTAGGAGTCCTTGATGTTGACGGTCGTGCCCTCGCCGTAACTGAATACGCCGTTCGCGTGCGTGCCGTCGGATTTGACAACGATATCGCTGAGGTTGAGTGTGCCGCCGTTAGTGGCAAAGATCGTGGCGTTATCGCCGTAGAAGTCGGCTTTGTCGCTCTCACTGCTGTCGCCGCTCTTGATGACCTTGACGTTTTGGTAGTTTGCCGATTCTCCGTCGGCTGTGATCGCGTGCTCGCCGTCGGCGGTATTCTCGATGGTTTGGGTGGTGGTGACGTCCGCTTCCGTCAGCTTTTTGGCGGATGTTCCCGATTGATCCGGCGTGCTTGCCGCGGTGGAGTGGACGGCTTCATCGATAGTAGCGACAGCCGCCTGTGTCGCCTCGGTACTGCCCTTTTGATTGCCGCATGCCGCGAGCGGTAACGCCATGAGCGCCGCTAAGATGATCGCGGTGCTTTTCTTCGATAAAAATTTCATAGGATGACCCCCTTGATCTTGGATTGTGGTATTATCATAACAGATGATATTGAAGATCGTTTGAACGCTGTGTGATGATTATGTGAAAAATGATGGGGAACCTCCTTGTCGGATCAGGTCGATCTTCTCCTGTCGGGTCAGCTGCTTGATCCGATACTCGCGGCTCATCGCCTCCTGCTTGGTCGCGAACTGCTCAGTGTAGACGATCTCGACAGGTCGGCGAGGCGCTGTGTATTTTGACGCTGTGCCCGCGTTATGGGCGGCAAGGCGTTTGGCGAGGTCATTGGTCCATCCGCAGTAAAAGGTGCCGTCGGCGCATTGCAGGATATAGGTGTAGTTGGTTTTATCGTTTTGTTTCGTCATCATTTCTCCGTCACAATCATTTTTTTATCCATATGATACACGAAAAACATCGATTTGTCCAATCGGCAGATCATGTGTAAATCGGTACTTGACAAAAAAGAAAAAGGCTGATATAATTGATTGAGTAAGGCAAGGCTAACCGCTAAGCCTTGTTATTATCCCCTATGGTTAGCTTTAGCTAATCAAGTTAGCAAAACTTAACTCATTGCAATAAAGGAGATCGCTATGCCGCTCACCTTAGCCGTTATCGGCGAAGAACTCATCATCAAAAGAATCGGCGGAAACGCGGAGGTCAGGATCCACCTGCAGAATCTGGGTTTTGTATCCGGTACCGCAGTGACGGTTGTCAGCTCTATGGGCGGCAACCTGATCGTGAATGTCAAAAATACACGTATCGCCATCAGCAAAGAGATGGCGCAGAAGATCATGGTATAAATATAGTCATTGCGAACCCCGGGCATGAGGTCGGGGTGTGGCAATCTCAACCGAGTATTATGTTGATGATTGTCCGTGATGACAGAATATAAAGGAGGAAGAGTATGAAAACACTGAAAGAGGTCGCGATCGGCGACACCTGCAAGGTCAAAAAGCTCCACGGTGAAGGCGCGGTCAAGCGCCGTATCATGGATATGGGCATCACCAAGGGCGTCGAGATCAAGGTGCAGAAGGTCGCTCCCTTGGGCGATCCGATGGAAGTCACCGTGCGCGGCTATCAGCTGTCGATCCGCAAGGCGGACGCCGAAATGGTCGAGGTAGAATGACGCGGATGCGTGCGTCTATATTTGACTGACAGCAACGCGGATTGGATCCAAACAAACACTTTATTTTTTATCCAATAGTTAGCAAAAACTAACCAAGAAATGAGGTATCATATGAACATCAAGATAGCCTTGGCGGGTAACCCGAACAGCGGTAAGACCACCTTGTTCAATGCCCTGACAGGCGCGAATCAGTTCGTCGGCAACTGGCCCGGCGTAACGGTGGAGAAAAAGGAAGGTAAGCTCAAAAAGCACAGCGACGTGACCATCACCGACCTGCCCGGTATCTACTCGCTCTCACCCTACACGATGGAAGAGGTCGTGGCGCGTAACTATCTGATCGATGAACGCCCCGACGCGATACTGAACATCGTTGACGGCACCAACTTAGAGCGCAACCTGTATCTGACCACCCAGCTCTGCGAGCTCGGCATCCCTGTCGTCATCGCCGTCAATATGATGGACGTTGTCGAAAAAACAGGCGTTCAGATCAACACCGAGGAGCTCAGCCGTCAGCTGGGCTGCAAGGTCGTTTCGATCTCTGCCTTAAAGGGCAAGGGAGTGATGGACGCCGCCGAAGAAGCGATCAAGGCGGCGGAAGAAAAGAAGCCCGTACCGAAGCATCCGTTCGACGGTTCGGTGGAGCACGCGATCGCGCATATCGAAGAAGCCTGCGTCCATGATATGCCCGAGGAGGAGCAGAGATGGTACGCGGTCAAGATATTTGAGCGTGACGATAAGGTCGTGGAAAAGCTCAACCTGAGTAAAGAGACCCTCGATCATATCGAAAAGGATATCAAGGCTGTTGAGGAAGAATATGATGATGACGCGGAGTCGATCATCACCAACGAGCGTTATGTCTATATCGGCAAGATCATCAACAGCGTTTATAAGAATAAGCAAAAGGGTCAGCTCTCGACCTCCGACAAGATCGATAAGATCGTGACCAACCGCTGGCTGGGTCTGCCGATCTTCATGGTCGTCATGTTCCTCGTGTACTACATCTCGATGGTAACGGTCGGAACCGCCGCGACTGACTGGATGAACGACGGCGTGTTCGGCGACGGCTTCCATCTGTTCGGTATCGGCACCGCGCAGTATGAGGAACACGCTGACGCGATCGGTAAGCTGACCGGCGCCGCCGAATCGGCAGGCAACGAAGATCTGCTCGCGGCGCTGGACTTTGAATCGGAAAAATATGACGCTGATAAGGCGGTGACCTCCGTCAAGAGCTTTGCCGCAAGCGTCAAGGACAGTGATGAATTCACCTTTGAAGTCGAAGATGAGGAGACCCTCGAGGTCAAGAACAAGACCATCACCGGTAAGGATGTCAAAGACGCGGCGGAAATCTTCGTCAAAAACGAAGGCAAGCCCGACGACCCCGCCGAGTTCGGCGTATGGGTACCCGGTATCCCAGTCATCGTCGGCAACTGGCTGGAAGCCGCCAACGCTCCCGAATGGCTGTCGAGCCTGATCCTCGACGGTATCATCGCCGGCGTGGGCGCGGTACTCGGATTTGTACCGCAGATGCTCGTCTTGTTCCTGTTGCTCGCGTTCCTCGAATCCTGTGGCTATATGGCGCGTATCGCCTTTGTCCTCGACCGTATTTTCCGCCGCTTCGGTCTGTCGGGGAAGTCTTTCATCCCGATCCTGATCGGCACAGGCTGCGGTATCCCCGGCATCATGGCGTCGCGTACCATCGAGAATGAGCGCGACCGCCGCATGACCATCATGACGACCACATTCATCCCCTGCGGCGCGAAGGTACCCTTTATCGCGATGATCGCGGGCGCGATCTTCGGCGGCTCTCCGTGGGTGGCGACAAGCGCGTATTTCATCGGCATGGCGGCGATCATCATCTCCGGTATCATGCTCAAAAAGACCAAGCCCTTTGCGGGCGAACCCGCTCCGTTCGTTATGGAGCTGCCCGCGTACCACTGGCCGACCCTCGGCAACGTGCTCCGTTCCATGTGGGAGCGCGGCTGGTCGTTCATCAAAAAGGCGGGTACCATCATCCTGCTCTCCACCATCGTTCTGTGGTTCCTGAGCCGCTTCGGATGGGTCGACGGCGCCTTTACCATGCTGGGTGAAGAGGAGATCGGCAACAGCATCCTTGCTGTGATCGGCAACGGCATCGCATGGATCTTCGCACCGCTCGGCTGGGGCAACTGGCAGGCGGCTGTCGCCTCCATCACCGGCCTGATCGCCAAGGAGAACATCGTCGGCACGATGGGCGTGCTCTACGGCGGCGGAGAAATGTCCACATGGGCGGCGCTCGCGAGCGTCTTCACCGGTGTGACCGGTTTCTCGTTCCTCGTATTCAACCTGCTGTGCGCGCCGTGCTTTGCGGCGATGGGCGCCATCAGACGGGAGATGAACTCCGGCAAGTGGACGGCGTTCGCGATCGCGTATCAGTGCGGCTTCGCGTATGTGATCGCGCTGTGCATCAACCAGATCGGCGGCGCCTTCACCGGTAACTTGAATGTCATCGGTCTGATCGTCGCGATCCTGCTGATCGCCTTCATGCTGTATATGCTCTTCAGACCGTATAAGGAAGCCAATAAGCTGACCAAAAAGGTCAAAATTAAATAATCTTATTCAGATAAAAAGGAGTTGAATGTATGTTTACATGGATATCGAATAACATCGGCACGATCATTATCTGTGCGGTGCTGATCGCGATCGTCACGGCGATCATCGTCAGCATGATCAAAAAGAAAAAGCAGGGTAAGTCGGTGGTATGCAGCTGCGGCAACTGCAAGCATTGCGCGATGTCCGGCTCCTGTCATAAGCAATAATCGTTTTCCTCCGGTACCGAGCGCTCCGTGCGCTCGGTACCTTTTTGTCAGATGACTGTTTACAGCGGAGACGATTTCAGTTTCCGTACCCTACGGAATAATTGATTTGCTCCGCATTTGAACGACATATTTCGGATAGATTTCGGGATGTCGCAAGCGTCATCCCCTACAGAATAATGGATTTGACGTTTTTAATGGATATATCCGCCGTTCTGCAGGTCGTCGAGGGCGCCGACCCCTACAGGTATGACCTGCTTTGCTTGAAAAAGAATGAAAAAATATTGAAAAAAGGAATAAATTCCCCTTGACAAACTCATTTATGTTTGATACAATATAGTTGCACAAGAGATAAAGGAGTGCAACAGAAATGGAAATGAGCTATAAAGAAGAAATGAAGCTCGAAAATCAGCTTTGTTTTCCGCTGTACGCGGCGGCACGGAGTGTGACCGCTTTGTACACGCCGTACCTCAAGCCGTTGGGGCTGACCTATACCCAGTACATCGTTTTTCTGGTGCTGTGGGAAAAGGACGGCATCCCCGTGGGTGAGCTCGGCAAGCGGCTGATGCTCGACAGCGGCACGCTCTCACCGCTTCTCAAAAAGATGCGGCAGGTGGGTTATATCGAAAAGCGCCAGAGCGCGGAGGATGAGCGATCCTTTCTGATCACCCTGACCGACAAGGGCAGAGCGCTGCAGGAGCAGGCGAGGGAGATTCCGCGCAATGTCGGCGGCTGTATCGCGCTCAGTCACGAAAAAGCCGCTCAGCTATATCAACTGCTGTATGAGCTTCTGGAACACACAAACAGTAACTAACCGAAAGGAGAATGACAAATGAAAACAGTATATGATTTTACGGTAAAAGACAGAAAAGGTAACGACGTGAGCCTGTCCGATTATAAGGGTAAGCTGCTTTTGATCGTCAACACGGCGACCGGCTGCGGATTCACCCCGCATTATGAGCCGCTCGAAGCGATGTACCGCGATCTGCGCGATAAGGATTTTGAGATCCTCGACTTCCCGTGCAACCAGTTCGCGAATCAGGCGCCCGGAGATGAGGAGGAGATCCACAACTTCTGCACGCTGAAATTCGGTGCTGATTTCCCGCAGTTCAAGAAGATCGACGTCAACGGCGAGGATGCCGATCCGCTGTTTGCGTTCCTCGCGACAGAAAAGCCGTTTGAGGGCTTCGGTAAGGGTCTCAAGAACAAGGCGCTGAACAAGTTTGCCGACATGAACAACAAGGCGTTCGGCGACAAGGCATATATCAAATGGAACTTCACCAAGTTCCTCGTTGACCGCGAAGGTAACGTCATCGCTCGTTTTGAGCCGACCGTCGACATGAAAGACGTCAGAAAAGCGGTCGAAGAAGCGCTCTGAGGTGTCATATGAAAGTTGCAGTCAGATATTATACCAAAACCGGTAATACCGAAAAGCTGGCGAAAGCGGTCGCCGACGCGGTAGGCGTCAAGGCGCTGCCGATCAGCGAACCGATCAACGAGCCGGTCGACATCCTCTTTCTCGGTAACTCCTATTATGCGTTCAGCATCGACCCCGAGGTGAGGGATTATATCCGCAGGCTTGAGAGCACCAAGGTGAAGCGTATCGTTAATTTCGGCTCCGCCGCCATGCTCAACTCCACATGGAAAAAGGTGAAGGCTGAGGCGGATAAGGTCGGCATCAAAATGGACGACCGTGAATTCCACTGCAAGGGTGAGTTCAAGGGACTGCATAAGGGCAGACCCAATGAGGACGATCTGAAGAAAGCTGCTTCCTTCGCGAGGAAGATCGTCAAGGCATAAGCATCTTCTGAATATAACAAGAACCGGTAACTGATCATAGATCGTCAGTTACCGGTTTTAATATATCAAAGATTTTTGTGGGAGGGGCTTGCTCCTCCCGTGTACAATCAACAGCCAAAGGTAGAGAAAAGGATGATCATTCCAAGTATTGACATTCTTTGATCAGAGAAATGATCGGTAAATGCTGGGGACACGCGTCCTCACACTGACCGCACGCGATGCAGTCGCTCGCCTTGCCCTTACCCTCGGTCGCGATCCGATAGGCGTTTCTGCCGCCGTCCCAGTTGCCGGTCTCCTTATTCTTGACGGCAAAGACCCCGGGGATGGCGATATCCATCGGACAGCCGGAGACGCAGTATTTGCAGGCGGTACAGCCGATGGAGTTGTCCTTTTGCAGCTCCTTTTGCGCGGCGGCGATGACCTTGTATTCCTCGTCGCTGAGGGGCTGAAAGTCCCGCATATACGAAAGGTTGTCCTCCATCTGTTCGAGGTTGGACATGCCCGAAAGCACCGTGATAACGCCCTCGAGCGACGCGGCATAGCGGATGCCCCATGACGCGTACGACAAATTGGGACGCGCTTCTTTGAACAGGCGCTTGATATCATCGTTCGGATTCGCGAGGGCGCCGCCCTTGAGCGGCTCCATGATCGTCATGGACACATTGTGCCTGCGCGCGATCTCGTAACATTCCCCGGACGCGACGCCGGGATTATCCCAGTCGGCATAGTTGATTTGCAGCTGAATAAAGTCCACGTCGGGATGCTCGGTCAAGAGCATATCGAGCAGCATCGGGTCGCCGTGGAACGAGAAGCCGTAGTAGCGGATCAAGCCCTCCGCCTTTTTCTCACGCGCGAAATCCCAGATCCCGAAATCCTCATACTTTTTATAATTGTTCCTGTCGAGCGCGTGCAGGAGATAGTAGTCGAAATAGCCCGCGCCGGTGCGCTCAAGACTGGTGTAGAACTCCTGCTTCGCGGTTTCTTCCGTCAGTCCCGGCATCGAAGCGTTGAGCTTGGTGCACAGGGTGAAGCTCCCGCGCGGATGACGGTCGATCAGCGCTTCTTTGGTCACGCGCTCACTGTCGCCGTTATCATAGACAAAGGCGGTGTCAAAGTAAGTGCCGCCCGCTTCAATAAAGCGGTCGACCATCTCTGCGACCCGCTCGGTATCGTTCGAGCCGTCCTCGCGTTTAGGCAGGCGCATCAGCCCAAAGCCGAGCTTGAATACCTCTTTTCCGAACCAATCAGACATGTTTTGCTCCTTTCCGTAACTCACTCAGGCGCTTTTTGAGCGCGATATATCCCTCTTCGGGATCGTCGATCCGGGCGACCGTCTGTTCCATCGGACAGACGCCGTCACCCTTGCGGTTGATGATCTTTTCCGTTAATGTGGCGTAGGCGCAGGGGATCGCATACTGTTGCAGAAGGTCATAGCCTGCCCTCGACATCACCTCGCCGTACACCTCGCGGATACCCGCTTTGATGAACAGCAATGCCGCCGCCTTGCCGACGATGATATCCGCGACAGCATAGCCGTGCAGATCGCGACCTTCCTCCATAAAGCGGATCATCGGCGAGATACCCCGACCGTCATCGGTGAAGAATCTGCCGTCCCTGCACAGACAAATGCTGTGGCCGTCAAGGTTCGACTTCGCGATCTCGATATCAGTCATCTTTCTTTACCAAAATCGCGCGGATGGCGATGATCAGCAGCGGTACGACGATCGCCTGGATCAGCAGTCCGAACCATCCCGCGCATATCTGTCCCCATATCATCTCCACAGAGAACGGCGCGACGCTTTGGAAGATCGCGACCATTCCGAGGAACACGGCGCGACCCGCGAGCTGAGCGAGGATCACGGCGGGGAATGCCCACAATCCGTTTTCATAGATCCTCTTCGAGAACAGTCCCGATACCAGCGCGAATACGGCGAGCTCCGCCATCATGAACGGCAGTCTGGGCAGAGCGGGCATCGGATCGCCCATCAGCGAGGTGAACACAAAGCTGACGACGGGAGAGAGTACGCCGACAGCGAGCGCCCATTTCCATCCGAGCAGACAGCCGCCGATCAGTACCGGAAGGTACATCGGCAACAGCTGAACGCCGCCGGGTTGTCCGAGCGCGATATGGACGATCTGCGGCAGGACGACCGCCAGCGCGATCAGACCGACGGACAAGATGGCGTTCAGGGTGAGCTTCTTTCGGGCAGTCGCGTTTTGTTTGGTCAATACGTTTTCTAACATCAATATTCTCCTCTCGTCTTAGAAATCAGTATCATAATATGAATATATGATAACAAAGATCATTCGTCCGTGCAAGTGATTTTTGCCCGGTTGATGACGGAAAGTTGCGGGTTATTCATATTTATTGACTTTGACGGTGAAATCACTTAAAATTGAGGTATCTGATTATCTCTATGAGGTGGGATTATGAACATAAAAAAATGGAACGCGCGGCTGTCGCTGTTAACGGTCGTGCTGTTTTTGATACATGAAGGGTATCAGCTGTATGCCTACACCACCATGTATTACAACCCGGTTTTGTCAAAGGTCACGGGCTACGCGCTCACCGGCGCAATGGCGCTGCACGTGATCCTGTCGTTGATGAGCGTGTTCATCCTGCATGACGCAAAGAAGGTTGCTTACAAAAAGCTGAATATCAAAACCGTGCTGCAGCGCATCAGCGGGGTATTGATCGTACTGCTTTTGCCGCTGCATATTTTTTCATTCGGTATACTCAAAAGCAGTATCGGCGGGGTCGGGTACATCCTGACGGAGATCGCTCAGATCCTGTTTTACGCGGCGCTTTGTTGTCATGTCGCGTTATCCTTTTCCAATTCGCTCGTTACACTGGGATACCTTGCGGATATGCGCAAAAAGCGTATCATCGACGTCATTGTCACCGTCATCAGCGTGATAATGTTTATCGCGGCAAGCGTGATCATCACGTCGGCGCATACTATGATATTCAAAGGTTAGGCGGTGCTGAAATGAAACATGTATTAGTGATCGGAAGCGGCATCGCCGGACTGAGCTGTGCCATCAACTGCGCGCAAAAGGGGATGCAGGTCACGATGGTATCGCCGTTTCCCTCGGAGCGAGCCCAGTCTGTTTTAGCGGCGGGCGGTATCAACGCCGTGACCGCTTCCTGTGAGGTGGGCGACAGCGTTGACAGTCATATCGACGACACCCTCAAAGGCGGTTGTGATATCGCGGGCAAAGAGGCTGTCAGAGGCTTGTGCGAGAGCGCGCCCGACATCATCGATTGGCTCAAAAAGAACGGTACGGTCTTTACGACCGATGCCGACGGCAATGTCAGCAAACGCGCGTTCGGCGGTCAATCCTATCGGCGCTCCTGTTTTTGCGGCGCCTCTACGGGCAAACAGATCGTGACCGCGCTCGTGATGGAGGCGAGAGGCTTTGAGGGCACGGGCAGGATCAAGCGTCGGCTTTGGGCGGATTTTTACAGTGCGCTGATCAAAGACGGCGAGTGCTTCGGCGCCGTATTATATAATGAAGCGACAAGAAAGCCCGAGGCGATCACAGCGGACTGCGTCGTCATCGCGACAGGCGGACAGAACGCGCTGTTCGGTAAGACGACAGGCTCCACCCAGTGCGACGGCTATGTTGCCGGAAAGCTCCTGACGCAGGGTGTGGAGCTGAAAAACCTCGAATTCATCCAATACCATCCCACGACCATCGAGACCGCGCAGAAGAGGATGCTGATCTCTGAGGCGGTCAGGGGAGAGGGCGGCAGGCTCTATATAGAAGAAAACGGTCGGCGCGTCTATTTTATGGAGGACAAATACGGTGAGCGCGGCAACCTCATGCCCCGCGATATCGTGTCGCGCTGTATCGAGGAAACCGGAAAACAGGTCTATCTGGATATCACCTTCCTCGGCAAAGAAAAGATATTGCAAAAGCTGCCCGAGGTCTATGAGCTGTGCAAAAAATACCGCGGGATCGACATCACCAAAGAGAGCATCCCCGTCACACCGTCGGTGCACTTTTTCATGGGCGGTATTGCGGTGAAGAACAACCACGAAACCAATATCAAAAACCTCTACGCGATCGGAGAATGTGCCTCTATCTACCACGGCGCGAATCGTCTGGGCGGTAATTCACTGCTCGCGGCGATCTACGGCGGCAAGGTAGCGGCAAATTCCATCGAACAGGCGGAATCGAACGATACACCCAACGATTGGTCAAAGGAATTGAAAGAAGCGGAGGAAAAGCTGCGTTCTCTCAAAGGCTCCAAAAGCCCCTATCCCGTCAAATATATCCGCGATATGCTTGCCGAGACGATGCAGGAGGATCTCGGGATCGTCCGCGACGCCGATAAGTTACAGAAGGGGATCGACGATGTGTCGTTCTATCTGTCCGTTGCGGATAAGATCCGCTTCGACAGCTCCGAGATGGCGTACTTCGGCTATAGCCTGAAGGATATATTGACGCTCGCCAAGGCGACCCTGCTCTGCGCGCTGAGTCGAAAGGAAAGCCGCGGCGCGCATTACAGAAGTGACTGTCCGGCGGCGTCGGACGCATACAAAGCCGCCACTATCATTCGTTATGATAACGGCGAATTCACCACCTACCTCGATACGGAGGACAAGTATGAGAATTAAAATATTGCGCCAAATGTCGCCTGTCACGGAGCCGTATTGGCAGGAGTTCGAAGGCGATTTTGCAAAGGATCAGTCCGTCGCGGGTATGCTCGACGAGCTGAATTACAAGGATGATCTGTTCGACGTCAACGGCGATCCCGCGCCGAGGATCCAGTGGGAGTGTTCGTGCCTGCAGGGAATGTGCGGCGCGTGCGCGATGGTCATCAACGGCAGACCCGCCCTCGCCTGTGAGGTCTTTTTGAGAGATATCAAGGGCGATACCGTGGTTATCGAGCCGCTGAAAAAGTTCGCGACCATCTCCGATCTGGTGGTCGACCGCGGCATTATCCATCAAAATCTGAAAAAAGCGAATGTGTATATCGGAGAGTACGAGGGCGCCGATCCTAAGGAGTATGACCACATGTACGCGGCGGGCAAGTGCCTCAAATGCGGCTTGTGTCTGGAGGTTTGTCCCAACTATTCTGACGGCAGCAGCTTCTACGGCGCGGCATTCGCCAACGACTGCTTCCTGATCGCGTCACGCAGCAAATCCCGTAAAAAAGCGATCACGAAGTCATATCAAAAGAACTTTGAGCAGGGCTGTTCCAAGGCGCTGTCTTGTGTGGACGTCTGCCCGATGAAGATCCCGACCCTCGCGTCGATCGCGAAGATGAACCGCAGATAACGGGTGGCAACATGAAAATAACGTGTCAAAAACTGGACGATCATCATATACATGACCTTGCACAGCTATCGGGAGCACAGGGATTTCCGTATCCGATAGCGGAGGATACCGCGCGGATCTATTGCCGAAATCGGGACGCGTCCGATCCCGGTGTACAGACCTACGGCGTTTTTGAGGAGGGTAAGCTCGTCAGCGTGATGACCGCCACCTATTGCGTGGTGTTTCCGTGCGACGACTCGCCGAGCGGTCGGATCGCGCATATCAGCGGCGCGTATACACTGCCCGCTTATCGGCACAAGGGCTATGCGACCGAGCTGTTGACGGCGATCCAAGCGGACGCTGTCGCGTTCGGCGCGGATTATCTGTGCTGTGACAGCACGGCGGACGGTCTGTACCGCAGCTTCGGGATGTACCCGACGTCGGATGACGAAACAAGAATGTGGAAAAAGCTCAATGAATGAGGAGGAAAACATATGATAGAAACAGGCTGGGTATCGATCCTGCCGCCTTTGATCGCCATCGTGCTCGCGCTGGTGACCAAAGAGGTGTACTCGTCGCTGTTCCTCGGCGTTTTGTCGGGAATGGTGATCTATGTCGTATCGGCGCAGGAGCCGTTTATGGCGGTGTTCTCTCGTATCTTCGACATGATGGCGCAAAAGATCGCGGACAACGCCTATATGATCATCTTTTTGGCACTGCTGTGGGCGGTGATCACGCTGGTCGGAAAATCCGGCGGCACGGCGGCTTACGGACGATGGGCGGAAAAACGGCTCAAGAATAAGCGCGCGACACTGCTGACGACCGCGTTGTTGGGTATTCTGATCTTCATCGACGACGGCTTCAACTGCCTGACGATCGGCACGGTCATGCGCCCGGTCTATGACCGCCAGCGTATCTCGCGTGAAAAGCTCGCCTATATTATCGACGCGACCGCGGCGCCGATCTGCATCATCGCGCCCGTGTCCTCATGGGCGGTAGCGGTAGCGTCGGAGGTCAGCGATACCAACGGCTTTCAGACGTTTTTGTCCACCGTTCCCTATAATTTATATGCACTGCTCACGATCATGATGGTCGCGTTCATCTGTATCACGGGGCTCGACTTCGGCAAGATGCGCAAGGCGGAGGAAAAGGCCCAGCTCGAGGGCAACGGCGACACTATGACCGAAGAAAAGGATGACACGCAAGAGAGCAAGGGTCGGGTCATCGATCTGGTTCTGCCCATCCTCGTGCTCATCGTCTGCGCGATCCTCGGCATGGCGTATGTCGGCGGCTTCTTCAGCGGCACGCCCTTCTCTGAGGCGATCGGCGCGAATCCGACCGCGGGCTTGTCCCTCGGTGCGTTCGCGGGTCTGGTGACAGCCTTCATCCTGTATATCCCCCGCAAGATTATGAAGCCCAAGCAGTTTGCGGGCAATATCGTCAGCGGTATCGGCAGTATCGTACCGCCCATGCTGATCCTGATCCTCTCTTGGACGCTCGGCGGCGTATGCCGTGAGCTGATCGGCACCGGCGAGTTCATCTCCGGCTTTATCGCGTCATCGAACGTGCCGCTGCAGCTGCTGCCCTTCGTGGTATTCGTGATCGCGGCGCTGATGTCCTTCTCGATGGGTACGTCATGGGGCACCTTCGGTCTGCTGATCCCCATCGTGACCATGATCTGTTCGGCGACTGCCGGCAGCGAGCTGTTGGTTCCCACTCTGGGCGCGACGCTTGCCGGTTCTGTTTACGGCGACCACTGCTCACCGATCTCCGATACGACGATCCTCGCCTCCACCGGCGCGCAGTGTGAGCATATCCGCCATGTAGAGACCCAGATCCCCTATGCGACCTTGACCGCCGTTGTCTGCGCGGTCGGCTACTTGATCATCGGCTTCACCAATATGCCGTGGATCGGTCTGGGCGTAAGCGCGGCGCTGTTGATCGGCGCGATGCTGATCCTCCGTAAGGTCTATCGACCGAAGGAAGCGTAAACATCATACCGTATGAAAAGACCACCCGTTTTGATTTGATGAACGGGTGGTTCGTTTTATGCAAATTCTCACTAACAAAAAATCGGTAACCGGCGGTGTGCCGATTACCGATATTTTGTCTTATTCTGTTTTAGACTCTACGAGCGATCATGCCGGTTTCTTTTTTGTGATCGCTTTGTAAACAGGCTTCATCGTCAGACCCTGGATGACCGTGGTGAAGAATACGACGGCATAGGTACAGCCGAGGATGATGTAATAGACCTTTTCGGGCACCATATCCCTGGTGCTCATCGCAAGGGCGACGGACAAGCCTCCTCGCAGTCCGCCCCATGTAAACAGTGTGATGAAGCCGCCTCGGGAGAATCCGTCGGGGATCTCGCCCATGAACAGCGAAGAGATCGACAGACTGCTGACGCGGGAGATCAGGTTTGCGGCGATCGCGATGAACGAAAGCAGCAGGACGCTCTCCATTTTGAGGATGCTGACAAATGACAATCCCAAGAGCACATACAGGATCGAGTTGAAGAATACGTCGAGCGTCTCCCAGAAGGAGTCGAACAGCTCCGCGTGCTCCTTTTCCTCGGATTCCGCGTATTTGGAGCGCAGGTGAGAGAACAGGATACCGCAGATGACGGATGCGATCGCGCCGGAGCAGTGGAACACTTCGCACAGCGAATACGCCAGAGAAACAGCCAGTAGGCTGATAAAGATCTTGAGCTGCGGATGCTTCGAGAAGCGGAACATCAAGAAGCAAATCAGTGTGACGATAACGCCGATAGCGACCGCGCCGAGTACCTCGCGGAGCATCACGGTGAGGAAGCCCTGTTCCTCAGAACCGCTTGCCTTTACCATGCCGGAGAAGCAGACGAACAGCGCGACGCCGATACCGTCGTTGAACAGGGATTCACCCTGGATCAGGAAGGAGGTATCCTTCGGCAGACCGAACTTGCTGAGGATACCGGTGGCGGCGATGGGATCGGTGGGGGCGATGATACTGCCGAACATCAGGCATACGGGCAGGGAGAGATTGAGTCCGAGCAAAAGGCTCGCGCCGTAGATCAGCATACCGTAGAATACCGCGCCGAGCAGGGTACATACCAACGAGAGCACGGTGATCTGTCTTGCCATCTTTTTGAAGTCGGATAACTTCATATGGCAGGAACCGGCGAACAGCATGAAGCACAGCACGCCGTTCATCAAGAAGTCGTGGATATCGAACCCCTGTATTTCTTTGAGGACGTTTCCGACGCTGGTGTCGTTGAATACCGCTATACCGATCAGCAGAACGATACCGAGGATGGTCGAAAACAGCATGAGTCCGATCTCGTAGGTCAGCTTGGTGACCTTCTCGTTAAAGAATCCAAGGATACATACCAAAGCGATGATTCCGGCAAACATATATAATGTTTCCATATATTTCTTTTCCTCCTTTTTCTTTTGGTTGCCCCTCATATTTTGACGGCGATGACGGAATCCGCACAGCTGTACACAAGGCACTGCCGCTGCGCGGATACGACCTTTCATGACGCCGTATATGCCGATTTTTATACATTATAGCATAAAAACAGCGGCTTGAAAACCCGTAAAATAGAAATTTTTACAAAAGATTGCCGGGTTCATCTTACACACGCCGCCCTTTGTAGCAGATGTAGCAGCAAGAAATGGTTGTTTTCAGAAAAGCTCTTTTTTAAGAGAGTTTACTTTTTACCTGCTACATCTGCTACATCGAAAATTTTTGTGTTTTGATCCGTGAAATGCAGTGCGAAACTCTTGTCATCAAAATGAACATATGCTATACTCATAAAAAAGAGATCCATATGATCGGAGAAGGAGTGAAAGAGATGAAAGAGCTGACCGTTGACGCTGTAGTAGGGAACATTGAGACCATCACCGATTTTGTCAACGCGGAGCTGGAGCTCCTCGACTGTCCGCTGAAGGTACAGATACAGATCGACGTCGCGATCGACGAGCTGTTCGGCAACATTGCTCACTATGCCTACGGGAATATCATGGGCAAGGCGACGGTGCAGATCGCCTTTGACGAGGCATCACACACTCTGACACTGACCTTTATCGACAGCGGTACGCCCTTTGATCCGCTCAAAAAGACTGATCCCGATACCACGCTCTCCGCACAGGAGCGCAGCATCGGCGGCTTGGGGATCTTTCTCGTCAAAAAGTCGATGGATCATATGGAATACCGTTATCAAGACGGACACAATATACTCTCTATCATGAAAAAATTGGGGTGATTATTATGGGAAAAATCAAAGAATACTTTAAGATCTATGAATCGGAAGAGACCAAGGCGGTTTTTGAACAAAACGATTATGAAGGAAACCGCCTGTCTTATTATGTCATTCTCTCCTGCGCGGTGATCCTGCTCATCTCGTGGGGCCTCAATCTGGCAGGGGTCTTCACTGTCCCTAAGGTCAGGATGAATGTCCTCGCCGTATTGGGCTTGATTGAGTTCGCTATTCCGGTCGTGCTGTATCTCAAGTTCAAGGGACAACGGCGCTGGCTCAAATATGTGATGGTCATCGCCCTGCTGTTTGCCTGTACCCAGCTGTTCAGCATCCTTAACCATAATGTTATCCTGATCATGGTTCTGCCCGTCATGCTGTCGAGCCGTTATTTTTCCAAGGGCTTTACGGTGATGATCTCGATTTTGACGGTGATTTTCGCCACTGTCGGCAGCATCATGACGGTACTGTTCGGTATCATCGACCTGAACTTCTATCCCTCGCCCGAGAAAGGCACGGTCATCGTCATTGAACAAAAGCTGCGTGAAGCGATCGTAGCCCTGGGCATCGATCCCTCCAAAGCGGTGATCAGCATGATGGTCAACGGCTTTTTGCCGCGACTGCTGGCGTTCACCGTCATATGCTTCATCTCGATCTATATCGCTAAGCGCGGTCATGATATGGTACTCAGACAGAATGAGATCGCCCGCGCTTCCGCTAACGTCAAGGCGGAGCTGAACACCGCCACCCAGATCCAGAACGGTATGGTTCCCAGCATCTTCCCCGCTTTTCCGGGACGCAAGGAATTTGACATCCACGCCGGCATGTACACCGCGAAGGAGGTCGGCGGCGACTTCTACGACTTTTTCCTGATCGATGAGAAACACCTCGCGATGGTGATCGCGGATGTCTCGGGAAAGGGCGTTCCCGCGGCGCTGTTCATGATGGCTTCTAAGATTTTGATCAACGACAGAGCGCTCATGGGCGGCACCCCCGCCGAGATCCTCCAATTCGTCAACGATCGTATTTGCAGCAATAACCAGGCGGAGATGTTCGTCACCGTATGGTTGGGCATCCTCGATCTCGAAACAGGCGATGTGATCGCCGCCAACGCAGGTCATGAATACCCTGTGATCCGCAAAGACGGCGGAAAATACGAGCTGCTCAAGGACAAACACGGCTTTGTCGTCGGCGGTATGGAAGGTATCAGATACAAGGATTATGAGTTCAAGCTCGGCAAGGGCGATTCCATCTTCCTTTATACCGACGGCATTCCCGAGGCGAACAACATCGAAGAGGAACAGTTCGGCACCGACAGGATGGTGGACGCGCTGAACATCAAGCCCGAAGGCACGCCGGAAGAGGTTCTGATCAATGTGAAAAACGAAGTCAACACCTTTGTCGGCGACGCGGTCCAGTTCGATGATCTGACCATGCTTTGCCTGCGTTTTAACGGCGAATAAACATTGTTCTTCTTATAAGAAAAAGATAAGCACATTCGACTGAAAATGCCGAATGTGCTTTTTTGATTGCTTCAACGATTCGCGTTGCTTTAGAGTGTAGAAAAACCTGTAAAAGCCTTCCTTGGTGCCTCCGAATGGAGGCGGATGAATTGCATCAAATGTTTGAGCAAAGCGAGTTACCATTAGAATAGTGTTGATCAAGCCTTAATAATTTGTAGGTTTCTCCCTTCGGTCGATCAATTTATGCAATTCCTCAGTCGCCTACAGGCGACAGCTCCTTTTACCAAAAGGAGCCTTGGAAATCGACTGCTCAAATTATATTGATACTTTTTCGACACGCTCGGATCAACGTTTTGCGTTGATCTTTTGTTTTTCCTGATACAGCAGTTGATCCGCCTGTGTCAGATATTCAAAGAATTCCGTGGGATCTTTCGGACATGCCGTCACGCACCCGAAGCAGCATCCCAGTTTTGAGTCGACATCCGAGATCTTGAGCGCTGAAAACCGCTCGTTGACCTGTCTGAGCTTTGCGTTTAATCCGTCGAGGTCGTTGTTTTTCTCGATGATCAGGAACTCGTCACCGCCGAAACGGAACACGCTGTCGGCGGGGAAGATCTCTACCAGAATATCGGAAAAGCCCTTGAGCACGTCATCGCCCACACGGTGACCGTAGGTGTCGTTGACGGCTTTGAAGCTGTTGATATCGCCGATCGCGATACAGATGTCATTGCCGATATAGTCGGGGACATGCTGATTCAGCGCGTAGCGGTTCTGCAATCGCGTGATGCTGTCGTGGTTGGCGATGATCTCCAGCGAGTCGTTGAGCAGATTTGCCTTGTTCTTCTCTGAGATATAGCCGACGGTCATGCGATAGTTCATGATAGCGCCCACGACCGACAGTGCCGCGAACATCAGATAATTATACGGGTTGATCACACCCTCCTCAAATCCGAAATTCAGGATCAGATAGTTGAGGATGTAGGAGCCGAAGATGACCGTCGTCGTAAAAGCGGGATGGAGCTTGACGAACAGGACGAGGATCAGTCCTATGGTATAGAAGGTGAGGAGCTGTTGGTGATTGATATAATTCCATACCGATACATACATGCTCCAGATGATCAGCAGAATGACAAATCCGCCGATAAACACCTTGACGCCCATCGGGTGCTGTTTGACGGTGTCGGGCCGCTTCATCAGGCTTCCCGCGATAAAGTAACCCAGCAGGCACAGAAAGACGCTCAGGCCGACTCTGATCGCGGCGCCGATGACTTCCGTGTCGGTGATTCTGTTGTGGTTTATGATAAAGAATAAGATCAAAGAGATGAGCTGTACAACTCCGACAACGAGCGAAACATAGTGAATGGTTGTAACATTCAGCGAATCGATCTCGTTTTTGGTCTCTCTGCTCATGGCAGGGAAGAACCAATCTTTGATCCATTCTGTTCTTTTTTTTCATTCCATCACCTCTGAAGGATAAAACCATGGATAAGGGTATTAACTCCAAAGCAGTTCGTGGTTGAATAAAAGCATTTTAACTGTGTTTGAGTAAAAAATCAATGGTAATAATGCCCAAAAATCAAGGAGATCACCCATATACAGGCTGAAATCACGGCTCCAGATTGAGCTTTGCGATGCGGCGAACCTCATCCTCCGCGTCCAGAAATGCCTTCGCGACAAGAGGATCAAAGTGCGATCCCGCGTCCTCGCGGATGATGGAGAGCGCCTTCTCGATGGGGAACGGCTCCTTGTAGCTGCGGCGGGATACCAGCGCGTCAAACACATCCGCCACCGCCATGACACGTGCCGAAAGCGGGATCTCTTCGCCCTTGAGACCGGCGGGATATCCCTTGCCGTTCCACTTCTCATGGTGGTAGAGGGCGAGGTTTTTCGCTTCGGTCAGGTAGCCCGTGTCCTCGTCCACGATCGACATCGCCTTGTCGATGATCTTGCCGCCCTCGACGGTATGGCTCTGCATGATGCGGAATTCTTCGTCGGTGAGCTTGCCGGGCTTGTTGAGGATCACATCGGATACGGTGATCTTGCCCACATCGTGGAGCGGCGCGGAGTTGACGACCTCCGTGATGTATTCTTCGGTCAGCTGATCGCTGTAGATGCCTTCCTTGAGCAGCTGACACAGGATGATTTCAGTATATGCGGCAGTTTTGAAAACATGATCGCCCGTGCACTGGTCACGGCTCTCGACCATATCGGCGAGCACCATGATCAGCCCGTTTTGGAGCCTGGTGAGCTGTTCGCTCTGATGCTGGAACTCTTCGATGTAGCGAACGGTATTATGCGCCGCTCTTTTGTAATCCTCATAGAGGGTCTCGATCTCGTCGCCGGTGCGGATATCCAGCGCGTTGAGCATACGGATCCACTTCTCTCTCGCCTCGGGAGTATCATAGCCCGAGTGACGCGATACATGGGCGATGGCGTTGATCGGCTTGACGATATGGCGCTCCGCCAGCCAGACCGCGTAGGTGCGGATCAAAAGCAAAAAGCCGAGGAACAGGGAGATGATCTTGGCGAGGAAGGCGATCTCATCGGAGCGCAGACGTCCCATGTCCATATCGATGCCGATATAGCACTTCACCTGACCGGCGCTGTTTTTGACGGGTTCATAGACCGAGAGCAGCCATCCGTCCTCATCGATCGAGATGTCGGTGGGGATCTCCTCACCCGCTAAGAACCGATCCTTGTATTTTTTGATCGAACTATCGTAGCGGATGACCTCGCCGGGATCGTCAGCCTCGACAGTTTCGGAGTCGACGTCAAAGATAACATGGGTACCGTCCTCGCTGATGCGATAGATATAGGCGAACTTGATGTCGGGTGATACGTTGACGATCGTGCTGAGGAGCTCCTCGATGTGGGTGTACCCCTCCGCTTTTCTGCCCTTCTCCAGATATTCATCGATCCGATCACGATCCAGCTTGTCGGCGATGACATGGATGGCGTGGTGACCGTCCTCTTCAAATTCGGCGACGGTCGAATCATGATACTGCAAAACGCTGATACCGATCGCTGCCGATACCACCAGGGTAGTGGAGACCGCGACAACAAGCGTTACTTTCCAGCGCAGGGAAAGCCGCTTGCGGTTATGCGGATTGCGCCGCTCTATCAAGGTGACATAATACCAGCTTCGTGTCTGGACATAGTCAAGAACGCTTGACGGAAGCAGCTTGTAGATGATCAGCGAGAGCGCGGTGACCAGCGCCTTGTCGGCAAAATCGATCAAAAAGTTCGATGTCATGTTGGACATGAAATAGCCCATCGGGATCACGTTGTTGATCTTTTCCGCAAAATCGACGGCAACACCCTCGCCGAAGGTCAGCCCATTGATGAACCATGTCAGAAATCCGCCGACAATACCGCCCCAAAACGCGAAGAACACGATCGAGAGCAGGATATACGGTATCTTGAGTCGTCGCAGTTTTTCGGCGAAAGAAACCGCCGTCACCGCGATGAGCACGCTGATGATGCAGTAATAGATCGAAGAAGGGCTCGAGAAGCCGTTGATGATATTCGTAAAGAAGCCGACGGTGATACAGGGGATGTAACCGCCCGCCATCGCGGACAGGATCGTTCCGACATTGTCGAGATAAAACGGAAGCCCCAGTACTTCGTTCAGCTTGATGCCGAGGATGTTCAGCAGGACGCCTATGACGATGACGCCGAAAAGCGACGCCCCGGTTTGCAGAGTTTTTGATCGCAGTTTCGTTGCCATGATGATCCTCCGATCAGTCGGCGCACAACGCGCCGAGCGTATCTCTCTTTGTCAAAAGGTCTTGCAGGAGCGGGGTGTAATCCATTTCGGTACGCGCGCGCAGCAGCTCTGTTATCTCGACGGAAACCTGATACATCGGGGTCAGCGAAAGATTGCCCAAAACGCCCTTGAGCGCGTGAGCCGCCTCAAACGCGCTGTCAAGATCGCCTGCTTGTAACGCGGCTTGCAGCTTATCGAAATTCGCTTCCGCGGGGATCATGCCCACCAGCTTAAGATACAGCGCTTCATTGCCGGCGCATCTGCCGAGACCTTCTTCGGTATTTGCTCCGAAATCGTTCAGCTTTTCGATCGTTAACATGATGTTTCTTCCTTTCCTTGACATTCCTGATTGATCAATTCGCCGAAGCGCTCAGCGGGCAGCGGCGGCGAAAAATAATAACCCTGTACGATATCACAGCCCATTTGCCGCAGCACGTTGAGCTGTTCTTCTTCCTCTACGCCCTCCGCCACGACGGGGACATGAAGGAACCGAGCGATATCCATCACCAGTCTGACGAGCCCGAGCTTTTTGTCATCCAACAGCATCCGGCGGATGAACTGCATATCGATCTTCAATACGTCGATCGGGATCTCGGTCAGCATATTCAGTGAGGAATAGCCGGCGCCGAAGTCGTCCATCTCGATCTTGAAGCCCTTATCTCTCAGGCTGCCGACCACCTCGATCAGCCGATCCGCGCTGTCGGAATAGGCGGACTCGGTGATCTCGAGCATCAGCTCATCGGGGGTGAGGGAGAACTCGTCGAGGATATCGCAGAGCTTTTTCTCCAGCTCGGGGTCGAAGATATCGACGCGCGACACGTTCACCGAGATCGGGACGGTCACATCGTATTGCTCGCGCCAGCGCTTGATCTGCTGCGCGGCACAGCGCCAGACATAGTGATCCACCCGACGGATCAGACCGTTCTGTTCAAAGAGCGGGATGAACTCGCCCGGACTGATAAATCCGAGCTCTGGATGGATCCAGCGGATCAGCGCCTCGGCGCTGGTGAGCACGGGACACTCACCCTGTATTTGATATTTCGGCTGAAAATAGACGAAAAAATCACCGTTGTCGATCGCGGCGTCGACGTCGCCGATCAGCCGTTCATGAAAGACCGTGCGTTCATACAGCTCGTTGTTGTAGCGGGTCGTCAAAGAGCCGTATTGACCGCGGATGCGATCGCATGCCAGCTTGGCGCGGCCGAACCACGACTCGGGCTCGCCCTCATTCCCTTCACAGGAATAGACGCCCGCCCTCAGGCGCAGACTGCGCGATCCGGCAAATTCCGCGAGCTTCTTTTGCATCTCTTCCAACAGCGGCTCATATTCCTCCTGCCGTTCGCAGAAGATGAAGAAGGTGTCGCTTTCACTGCGGCAGGCGATACCGCGCAGCTGTGTGAGCTTTTCATCGATCATCCCGCCGATGCAGGCGAGCACGCGGTCGCCCTCGCCGCGGCCGAACAGCTCGTTGATGAGATGGAAGCGGTCGAGGTTGAGCACCAGCGCGTCCATCGGGCGATCGAGCCGATGGATCATCCGACGCAGGTACACGAAGAAGAAACTGCGCGTATACAGCCCCGAGACCTTGTCGCGCTCGGTGGAGCGGATGATGCTCTTGTCCTCGCTCAGCTCGATGATCCTCTCACATCGCGCGAGGATGACCTCGGGCATGTCATAGGGCTTGGTGATGAAATCCGCGGCGCCCATACGGATGCTGCGAACCTCGGCGGATTTTTCGGACGTCATCACGATGATGGGGATCCGCTTGAGCGCTTCATCCGCCTGACAGCGCTCGATCACCTCAAAGCCGTCCATCACGGGCATCAGCAGATCGAGCAGGATCAGCGAATAATCCGCGTCGGGCTGTGTCAGCATCATCATGGCTTCCTGACCGTCGGACGCGGTTGCGATCTCAAAGGTCTGTGACAGCATCGCGCCGAGCAGTTCCCGGTTGATCAGTTCATCATCGACAATCAGCACGCGGCGTTTGATACCGCTTGCTGTCATATAATTCTTCATGGCACTCTCCGTATCAATCTTTCGGAATCATTCTGCTTTGATACAATCGGCGAGCGTCGCGATCAGCTCGTCGGGGTTAAAGGGCTTTGCGACGTGGGCGTTCATTCCCGCGTCAAAAGCCTCTTGTCTGTCATCTTCAAAGGTGTTCGCTGTAACGGCGATGATGGGGATGCGGGCGTTCTCACCCGCCGATTCACGGATCCTGCGCGTCGCGTCATAGCCGTTCAACACGGGCATCTGGATATCCATCAGGATCGCGCTGTAATAGCCCGCATCGGACTGTTCGAGCATCTCGGCGGCGACCTGTCCGTTTTCGGCGACGTCTACGATAAAGCCCTCCTGCGTGAGGATCATGCAGGCGATCTCGCTGTTGATCGGGTTATCCTCCGCCAAAAGGATCCGAACGCCGCTGAAATCGATATGTTTCGATTCTGCCTGAGCAATGGGCGCATGGACATCTTCCTCTTTCGCGAGCGGGAAGCGCAATCGCACCGTAAAGGTCGTGCCCTTACCCTGCTCGGTTTGGACAAAGATCGTACCGTTCATCATCTCGACGAACCTTTTGGTGATCGCCATCCCCAGACCCGTACCCTGGATCGCGTTGACGGTTTGACTGCGTTCGCGCTCGAACGAGTCAAAGATATGCTCGGCGAACTCCGGGCTCATGCCGATGCCCGTGTCGCTGACGCTGATCTCATAGGTCGTTTCTGTTGCGGTCGTCTCCGGCTCTGTCAGCCTGACGCTGACGCTGCCGCCGGAGGGTGTGTATTTATAGGCGTTGGAGATCAGGTTGAGCAGGATGCGGTTGAGACGGTTTTTATCACAGACGACATAGCGGTGCTTGACGTCGCTGTGATCCACCGTGTAGGTCAGCGGCTTTGCCTGCATTTGTATATCAAAGATATGACAGGTCTCGTCGAGGATCTCGGTCAGATCGGCAGGCGCCGGATCCAACTCCATCTTGCCTGATTCGATGCGGCTCATATCGAGGATATCGTTGATCAGTGAGAGCAGTTGTTTTCCCGAGGTATCGATCTTTTCCAGATAGGAGCGGGTCGATTCGGGCACGCCCTCCTCCTTCAGCGCCAGCGCCGTGTAGCCGGTGATCGCGTTCATCGGCGTGCGGATATCGTGGCTCATGTTGGAGAGAAAGGCACTCTTGGCGCGGCTGTTTTCTTCCGCAAGAAGCCGTTCGGCTTCGATGAGCTGTTCCCGCTTTTTGATGATGGAAAAGATGCTGAATATCAGGAGCAGTGATCCGAGCAGCAGACCGCCGAGGATCAGGATATTTTTTCTGACGGTCTGGGCAAATCCGTTGAAGCGTTCATCCAGAAATCGGTTCGTCTGTTTGACGCTGTCGTTGTGGGGTTCCAATCCCGCCTGCCCGGCAAGATCGGTGTGTACCTCCTGCACCTCCTGCGTGACTGCCTTTGCGTGATCGAGGGTGGTGCGGTTCACCCATGATACGGATACCAGCAGGATCAGACAGAACAGGATGATCCAGACCACGGTGCTCTTACCGATCAGTCGTGTTTTGTCGCGCCGCATCAGCACGCGGAACAGGATCATACCGATCAGGCTCCACAATATCAGGATCATATAGGATTCCGCCGCCAGCTCACTTTGTGACTGGATATGCGGCAGCAGATAGAACACCGCGAAAATCACGGCGATCACGGCGCCGATCACACCGAACAGGAGCGTGGAGATCTTTTTCTCTCGTTTGCCGATCACAGCGGCGCAAATCGAAACATAGGCGTAGACGACGGTCGCGCCGATGGTGGTGACGTCGACGATCCAGCCGATCGCGGTTCTGCCGAAGAACGGGATGATCATGGAGATAATTGCGACAGACCACAGCGCGCGTGAGGGGATCCCCTTTTTGTTGAGCTTTCCCACTTGTTTGGGAAGCATTTCGTCGGCGGACATACGATAGATCAGGCGGCTCAGCGCGATCATATTGCCGATCAGACCGGTGAAGATGCCGCAGAAGGAGGCGACGCCCAAGATGATCAGACCCGCCGTTCCTATGGCGTTTTGCGCGGCGTAGAAGGTCGGCAGACCGCGGATGCCTTCTATGTCGGATAATACACCGATGTATTCGCTCCAGCTGTAAAAGCCGTCGGGGGTAGCCGCGGCAGCGCACAGCGTGAGCATGATATACGCGAGCGCGCCGGTGGCGAGCGCCGCGATCAGGATCAACAGGACTTTTTTCTGTCGAAAACGAAACTCTTCGGCAGAATGGGAAATCGACTCAAAGCCGATGAATGCCCACGGAGCGAGGAGCACGATCGCCATGATCTGGGATACGGGCTCACCCTGTGACGAGAAAGCGGGCGTGATATCGCCGAGCCCTCCGCGTCGGACAGCGATCATGACACAGCACACGGCGATCCCCGCGAAGAGCAGAATCGCGCAGAGCGTCTGTACAAATGCCGAAAGGCGTTTTCCCGCGACACAGACCAGACACGCGGCGGCGATGATCGCGACGGACAACAGCACTTCGCCCATGTAGACGGTGTAGCCCGCGATCTGATAAGAAAAGCCGAAGCAGAATACGTCGCCGAAAAGGAATCGGACGATCAAAGAAAGCGCCGTGCTGTTCGCCCAGATGATCGCGGCGTAGGTCAACAGCAGCATCCACGCGCACAAAAAGCCGTGGTCGCTTCCGAGTACCTTGGCGGCAAAGGTATAGGAGCCGCCGGCGTCGGGATACCGCGCCATCAAAACGCGGTAGCTCAGCCCGATGATCAGCATGATCGCCGCGCCGATCAACAGTCCTGTCACGGAGCCCCACGGTCCCGCGATGGGCAGGAAGGTGGTGCCGGGCATGACAAAGGCGCCCCATCCGACAGCGCTGCCGAAGGCGAGTGCCCATACCGCGACAGGGGAGAGGTATTTGCTCAGCCCGCCGGTATTCTGTTGTGTGTCCTGAATACGAATCATGGTATGCTCCATCAAATTATGGTTACGGATGGATCCCTCCATACCGGTTATTTCGATTATAAATCAGCGTCGATGAGCTCCATCAGCGTATGGTGAAGCTGATCGGGCTCGACGGGTTTTGACAGATGAGCGTTCATGCCCGCCTGCAAGGATCGCTGTACATCCTCATCAAACGCGTTTGCCGTCAGCGCGATGATCGGGACGCTTTTGGCGTCCTCGCGGGGCAGCGCACGGATCGCGGCGGCGGTCTCCAGACCGTCCATGACCGGCATGCGCACATCCATCAGCACCGCGTCATAGTAATGCGGCTCGCTGTCGCTGAACAGCCTGAGCGCGATCTGTCCGTTTTCGGCGTGGTCGGTCGCCATGCCCTTGATGGACAGCAGCTCCTTGATGATCTCGGCGTTGATCGGCAGATCTTCGGCGAGAAGGATCCTTCTGCCTGCCAGCTCAACGCGGCTCTTCGCCGCCTTGACGGGCAGGTGCATGACGCGTTCGATCTCACGGCTGACTACCACGGGGAACTCCGACTTCGGGATAAAGCCGTCGACTCCCGCCGCGATCGCCTCATCCATGACGTCGACGCTGTCATAGGCGGTCAGCGCGATCACGCGGGTCTCGTTGCTGTATCGTCGGCGGATCTCACGCGTGACGTCCGCGCCGCCGCGATAGGGCATCCGCCAATCCACCAGCACAAGGTTATAGGGCTCCTGTTTCGCGTGATGGATCTCGATCGCCGAGATCGCCTCATCCGCCGAGGATACGGCGTCCGCCGAAACGCCGATGTCATCGAGAACGATGCCGGCGTGTTCCAGCGCGATCGGATCGTCATCCACGACCAGCGCTTTGATCGCCGAGTAGTCGAACGCCTTGGTATTGCGTTTGCCGTTTTCACAGTTTTTGAGCGTAACGGTCACTGTGAAGGTCGAGCCTTCACCCTTCTTCGACGTGACGTCGATGGTGCCGTTCATCATTTCTACGATGCTTTTGGTGATCGCCATCCCCAGTCCCGTACTGCCGTATTTGTTCCTGCGGCTGGCGTCCTCTTGCGTAAAGGGGTCAAAGAGCTTCGGCAGATAGTCCCTGTCCATTCCGATACCGGTATCGCGCACGGTAAAGCGGAGCGTTGTCTGGCGGTCAAAGCAGGCGATCTGATCGACCGTAAAGGTCACATTTCCCGGCGCGTCGGTGAATTTGATCGCGTTGCTCAGGATATTGATGATGACCTGTTTGAGCTTGGTATCGTCGCCGAAGTACCAGTCGTCGACCGCGCCGTTGATATGACATTCAAAGCTCAGGCCCTTGTCGTCGCACTGGGATTGGACGATGGTGTTGATCTGTTCCAGCATTTCCGCCAGATTGAATTCTTCTTTATGGAGCGTCAATCTGCCCGATTCGATGCGGCTCATATCGAGGATATCGTTGATCAGGTTGAGCAGATGACCCGCGCTTTCGCCGATCTTGAGCAGATAATCCTTTGTCTTTTCGCTGAGGGTCGGATCCTTCAGCGCGATGCTGTTGAGCCCGATGATCGCGTTCATCGGGGTGCGGATCTCGTGACTCATGCTGGACAAAAAGGCGGTTTTGGCGACATTGGCGTGCTCCGCTTCTTTCAGCGCGAGCGCCAAAATGTCGTTCTGCTCACGCTCATGTCGGAGCACGTCGGTCACGTCGGACTTGAGCAGCAGGAAAAAGCGCGTTTCTCTGTCGATGACATAGTAGGTGAACCGTTTGTAATAGGTCGCGCCGTCGATCTCACAAGTCACGTTGATGGTATAGGACTCGTTGTCCTCCAGATTCTCCGCGATGGTGTCGATCGAAAGCGCCTCTTCCAGCGCCGCGATATCGTGCATGCTCTCAGACGCCGCGGGCAACACCTGATCGTGGATATAGTCGGCATATAAGCCGCTGTGGTGCTTGGGAAAGATACTGCCTTTCCCTATCTTGGAAGCGTCGCCGATCACGACGCTGTAGTTGTTGTCGACGATATAGGTGACCATATCGTACTGCTGTGCGAGAACCTTCTCGTTGAGTACCTCGGCGACCTTCTCGTTGTTGTATTCGCTCTCCGTGCCGAAGAGGATCAGATCGCCGCTCGTGGGCGCATGGGCGACCGAACGTGTAAAGTGTACAAAGCACTGCCGCCCCGATTGCCGACGGCAATAGGCGACAAAGGTCGCGGGCGGAGCGCCCTTATAAAAGCGATCCATCAGCTGCTCGATACGGAAGCATTCTTCATATTTCTCTCTGTCGCCGTCGACGAGCAGACTCTCCCGACGAACCCGTTCCGCGTCCTCAAACAGTACGCCTGCCCGATCTGTTTGGTAGAGATCGACGCCGTGTGCTTCTTCGATCAGTCCTGTGGTCAGGTTACTGCGAAAAACGGTCAGGCTGGTATCGGCGGCAGAGTGGAGCTGTTCGAGCATCGAGTTGTAGACGCCCGCGCGGCGGTAGCTTTCTTCCTTGGCGAGATACTGCTCGGTGATATCGCTGATGAACACATAGAACACATCACCGTAACCGGGGAACTGGGCGAAATGGCCGTAGTCGTCGACCCATCGGATACTGCCGTCCTTGCGGATGATGCGGTACTCCACGTGATCGCGGTTTGCCGCCTTTTGATCGTGGATCTGCTCCTCAATCGACTGATCGATCGACTCATAGTCGTCGGGATGCACCATACCCTTGAAGGTGTATCCGGTCAGCTCGCGAAACTCTTCATCCGTGTCGCAGCCGTACATGATCCGCACGGCGCTGTTGACATACAAAAGCTCCATCTCCGCGTCGGCGCGGTAGATGAAAAATCCTCCGGGGATCTGTTCTCCGATCCACTCGATCGCAGAGGTCATATATCCGCTTTGAAACAGTTCGTTCGGTGTCGACATAGGCTCTCTCCGTTCCGTAGGCAACACCGCAAGAAATCTTGCGTGTTTGCCTTAACATCTTAACCAATTTATTATAAACTATCACCACAAAAAATACAACAATTATACGAAAAAAAGGTGGCTTTTTCCGACTGTCTGTGCACTCCGAAGCGTACAACGGCGCCGTGAGGAAAAAAATACCGTTTTATCTTGTGTAGATTTCATAAAATCTGCCATATAATTATATGACTAATTCCGATTTTATGGCTGCCATATTGAAAAAATTGCCGAAAAATACTATGATTAGTTTGAATTCCCGGCGATTTGTTAAAGGAAAGGTAACGGTCATGGACACTGGTTTTTTCGATCTGCTGAAGCATGTCAGACAGCCCGAAACAATCGTGCGATTTCTCGACAATTCATCCTATGATGAGCTGCTCGAGATCAATGTGAAGCAACAGACTTTCAAGAGTGTTTTTCACGTTTCAAAAAAATATGCCATGCCGCTGACGAAGGGCAGTTACAGAGAGGTTTTCATCGGTATGTCCGAGGAACTGATCCATCCCGCTGAGCGCGAAAGATTTATCGAGCTGATGAATCCGGAAACGATCCTCTACCGTCTGTCCGATTCCGAGCTCCCGGGATTGTGCTGTGAAGAATACCGTTTTCGGCTGATCGTCGGAAACTGGCATTGGGTGGAAATGGTGCTGATCGCGGGAGAGGAGTACGGACTGGAACCCAATGTCGTCCGTATGTATATCTTTGACTGTCAAAGCCGAAAGATCCGCGAGCTGGGTCTGACCGACACAGCGGTATATGCCGACAACAACCGCAACGAGATGACCGGACTGCTGAAGAAGCGCGCCTTTGTCAAGGACGTACAGCAGCGTATCAAGAACACCGATACGGAATGGTGTCTGGTCAGTATCGATATCGATAATTTCAAGCTCTTCAACGAGTGGTACGGTCACAGCGAGGGCGACCTGTTGATGATACAGATCGGCGCGACGCTGCTCGAAGCCGGCGAGCGTACCGGCGGCTCGGCGGGCTATTTCGGACAGGATGATTTCTGTCTGCTGATCCCCTACGACATGGAGCTGATCGGTCATATCTATGAGGATATCTCTGCATTGATCGGCTCGCGCGGCAACAGCTCGAGCTTTTTGCCCGCGTTCGGCATTTGTATCGTCAAGAGAGAGTACGAGCTGATGGATATGCTCGACCGTGCGCTGTTGGCGGCACAGGTCGCGAAGGAAGGCTACCACAGCCGCATCCGTATATTTGAAAAAGGGATGTATTCGCGCACCAACGCGGAGTATCGCGTGCTGACGGATTTTTCACGGGCGCTCAAACAGCATGAGATCGTCTTTTATCTGCAGCCGCAGTGCCGCGCGTCATCGGGAAAGATCGTCGGCGCCGAGGCGCTGGCGCGCTGGATCAAGCCCGACGGCACGGTCATCCCGCCCGACACGTTTATTCCCGTGCTCGAGAAGCGCGGACTCATTTCCGATCTGGATCTGTATATCTGGGATGACGTCTGCCGCTGGCAGCATGAGTGGATCAAGAGCGGTCACACGCCGCTTCCCGTTTCGGTGAATGTATCGGTCTCCGATATCCTGCACACCGATCTTCCCGCTATCTTTGAAAACCTGATCAAAAAATATGAATTGGAGCGCAACCTGCTCAAGATCGAGATCACCGAATCCTCCTATATCACCAACACGGCGCTCGTCATGGAGACTGTCCGTTCGTTAAGGGAAAAAGGCTTTACGGTATTGATGGACGATTTCGGCAGCGGCAGCTCCACGCTGAACATGCTCAAAAACCTGAATATCGACGTCATCAAGCTCGACGCGCAGTTTTTGAACATGAATGAAAGCAACGAAGAAAAGAGCATCCGGATCCTGGAATCGGTCACTAACCTGACCAAGACGATCGGCGTGCCGATCATTGTCGAGGGCGTTGAGACCAAGGAGCAAAAGGACTTTTTGATCGATATGGGTTGCCGCTATATCCAAGGGTATTATTTCTTCCGCCCGATGCCGATCACGGATTTTGAGAGCCTGATCGACGATCCCGACAAGATCGATACCTCGGGTATCTCGTTTAAGGCGAACCAGCAGTTCCGTCTGCGCGAACTGCTCGATAACAACATCTACAGCGATACCATGCTCAACAGCATCCTCGGTCCGTGCGCGCTGTACTCGTGGCACGGCGACGACGTGGATATCGTGCGATACAACGAACAGTTCTATGAGGCGGTCGACGTACCCGATTTTTCGGAACGGCTGGTCTGCATCCAGCGCTTTCTGCCTAAGGCGGATATTCCGCGCATGACCGAGCTGCTGCGGCTGGCGCAGCGCGATCGGCTGAACGGCTCCAAGGGTCTTTTGCATTTCTACAAGACCGACGGAACGCTGACCACCTTCGACATGCACTTCTACTATCTGCACAGCGAGGGTGAGGAGAAGATCTTCTACGGCTCCGTGCGCAATATCACCAAGCTGAGTAACCTTGAAAAGCAAATGACGCTGCTCTCTCATATCTCGACAGATACGGTGCTCTTTTTGTCCCGCACCTCCGAGGGTGATATTCGCTTTACCGTGCTGTTCAACGGGCTTGAGAACATTATCGGCATCAGCGCGCATGAGTTGGAAACCGAGTTGAACGGTGAGAACTTTATCGACAGGATCGGTTCCGAAAACGACCTGTCCGTCTATAAAGAGGTTTTGGAACACATCCAAAAAACCGAACCGTTCTCGACGACGGTGAGTATGAGAAACGCCAACGGAGATCGCGTGACGCTGAACGCGGTCGGCAACTACATCCCCGACGAGACCAACACGATGGATTACATCATCATCCTGAGCAAACCGACGGAGGAAGAGCAGCCGGTCAGTTCGCCGGAATCTTAATTAACCATATGATACAGTTAACCCCCTGCCTGAGCGATCAAGCAGGGGGTCGTGTTATATGTGGGACAGTGCTTTGTTTATCCTTTATTTTTTGATATCGAACGAAGGCAATGATCCGAAGGCTTCTGCCATGATATCATACGATTTTTTCAGCCTTTGATCGTATGTGGTGGTTTTCAGTCCGGAGAATTCGGTGTCATACAGGGTGATCTCTCCCTGTGTTCCCGCGCCGAGCTTGATGGTGTCAAAGGTGGTGTAGGTCAGCTCCTTACCGGTCAGCTCACCGATACACGCTTTTGTGCGGGGGTTTTTGATGCCGAGCAGATACCACGCGATGCGGATCTCGAGCTTGTTGCCCGCGAGGCAGAAATCCGCCTGCGAGTTGAAATCCTCGCTGTCGGGATTCGCGTTGCCGTAGAGCAGCTTGCCGGTCTCATAATACTGCGGTTCGAGCGTGATGTCCTCGTCGGGCAGATACATCTCGTTTGCCGTCAGCATGTAGGTGGGATGATACTCGCCGCTGTTCTTTACGGCGGGCTCCGCCTTGTCGTTGCCGAAGATCTTTCGGATCACGTTCTGGCGGTAATAAAACACATCGCGGTAGGCGTCGCACAGCACGCGGGATTTCTCTTTTCCTTTGAGCTCGATCAGGTAATCGACCGGCTCCGAAAAGCGCAGGGTGCCGTCCTTTTTGGCGGTACTGCCTTCACCTGTCACCTGAACGGGGATGTAGTAGGTATCTTTCTCAAAGTCGAATCCGTCCGGCAAAGATACGAGCAAATGCAGATACTCCGCGTCATAGCGGACGCATACTCTGCTGTCGCCGATACCGGTGTTGCCGTTCCACTCCGCGGTGTCGCCGTCGGGATAGGCTGCGGAAACGTCGAACGCCATCACGCCGTAGCTCTGTTCCGCTGACGACAGGTCGTGTGTGCGGTCAGCGGGCTTGTCGGGGTAGTACATCTCCATGTTCCATGTGCGCTTGAACCACTCGTCCTGCCATGAGAAGAGCAGTCCTCCGCAGCAGCCCGCGTCGCAGATATCCCGTGCCATCCGCGCGTCCAGCTCGCCCTGCTGCTGTTCCGTCAGCCCGCCCTGCTGGTAGCCGTTGATCCCGGTGTGCGCGATCCCGCGCGAGGTGCTCAGACCGTATTCGGCGATGAGCAGGGGCACGGTATAGGTCTTTTTCAGATCGTTGAGATAGGCGAGATAGTTATCGTCTGCCTCGACATATTCTTTCTGGTGGTTCATGAATTCGGGATAATAGGGGTATACGTCCACCGCGGCAAAAAGCCCCGCGTAATAGCCGTCCGCCGCCTTGATCTTCTCGGTGTCGACGCTCTGCGCGTCCTCTTCCTCGGCAAAAGGCTCGGCGCTGTGCTTTAAGGTATCGAGAGTCTGCCAGTTCAAAAACGCGACCGGGATCTGACAGGAATAGGCGTCGCTCTCATAGGTGATCAGCGTGTCGCCGACCTCGCACAAGAACGCCTCGAACGGCGTCGAACCCTCGGCGGTCGACAGGAACTTTCCCTGATAATTCGCCATATCGGGATGGGAGGCGTTGGTCTCCTCCACGAACGAGGCGGGATATTCCAGCCCGAGGATATAGCCGACCACATAGTCGGAGATATCGCGGTCATAGATCGCGGGGCTGAACTTGCCGTAGGTTGTGTAGTCGCTGGAGCCGTGGATCGCGTCGATCGTCTCGGTGACCGAGCGCTTGAACGCCGTGATCAGGATCTTGTCGCTCTCAAGCGCGTCGGTCAGCTGGTACATCAGATCCTCCGAGAACCAGATGCCCTGAATCAAATACAGCGGGTTGCTGTTGTTTTCATTGTAATCGGCAAAGGCGCGGTAAAAATCGGGGTTCATGATCGTGAACACGCGCACGGTGTTGACGTTCATGGCGGCGATCTTTTTGAACCAATCCATATAGGTGTCATAGGTGGTATCGGGCGCCGCTAAATCGGTCTGCGGCTCCGTCAAGCCCATATTGACGCCGTTGACATAGAACAGTTCGCCCTTTTGCTTGCCGGTATTGCTGCGATAGAGATAACCGTTATCAGCGGCGTAAAAAGGCATAAAAACGCCCTGTGTGTCGGGCAGAGTGATCTGCCCGGAAACACCGGCGTTTTTATCATCTTGCTCTTTGGAGCAGGCGACAAGAAGAAGCATCATCAACGCTAAAAGCAGCGCTGTTATCTTTTTCATTTTGTCACCCCTTTTTTGTTGTTCTTTTCGTTATCGCGATAGGTCTGCAAATACTTTTGCAGCTCATAGTAAGAGGGCTTCAATCGCTCGTGCCATGTGGGGATCGTCCATTCGTCATAGGTGTAGCTGCCGGACAGTGAGATGCTCAGCGCCTTATCGTCCGAGGTATAGCCAAAGCCGAAGTCGAACGCGTCGAAATCCTGCGGCGTAAAGACCTGTTCCTCCTGAAAGTCGCCCATCTGCTGCTTGGAGGAGGGATCCATGACGTTCAGCAGCTGCCACGGGATGCGCAGCTCAACGCCGCCGTTGCCGTAGCAGAAGTCGGTGAGGGAGGCGTAGTCCTCCGATTCGGGATTGCCGTTGCCGTACAGGAGCTTACCGGTCTCATATGCCTTATCCGGCACCTCCACGCCGGTACCGCCTACCTTGAGGTTGTAGCCGTAGCACATCATCATTTCGTCAAAGTTGCCGCTGTCCTTTTTATCGGAATCCTTCAGCACCGGAAAATCCGACAGGATGCGGGACTCGACAAAGTGATAATTGAACGCGTCATAATAACGATCCACATAGATATGGGAGTCGCTCGCGCCGTGCAGCTTGATCAGGAAATCCGCGCCTTCGTCAAAGGTCAGCTTATCATCCGGCGCTTTGGTGTTGCCCTGTCCCGAGATCGTGTTGATCGGGATGTACAGCGTGTCGTTATTGAAGTCATAATCCTTTGCCTTGACCATGATGTAGACATAGCGCTCGTCACTGCGGACGTACAGATCGCCCTGATCGTTCGTCACGGTCGCCTCGGCGTTATCCCATTCGGACAGATCGCCGTCGGGATAGCTGACGGTGTATTTCGCGCCCGGATCGAACGCCAGAATACCGAAGCACTGCTCGGTGGTCTGGATATTCGACCAGAACGGTCGGCGGTCGGCGATATCGAACATGACGTTGTTCCATGTGCGCTTGAACCACTCGTCCTGCCATGTGAACACCAGTCCGCCGGCGTAGCCCGTGTCATAGATGGAGTCGATCATGCCCGTGAGCATCGCGCCCTGCGCGTTTTCATCGACATGACCCTGATTGTAGCCCATCACGCTCTCGTGACCCATGCCGCGAGAGGTCGGTATACCGAACTCGGCGACGAGCATCGGCAGGGTGTGTACCAGCTTCAGATCCTTGAGGTACGCGGAGTAGGTATCGACCTTGCCCTCGCTGTCTTTGTTGGACAGATAGTCCTCCTGATAGTTCAGGCTGTCGGGGTAATAGGGATAGATATGGTAGGAAACGAACATGCCGGGTTCAAAGTTGCGGAACTTGATATTCTCGGTGTTCACGGTCGCCTTATCCTCATCGAAATGCGGCTCGTTGGGATGGCTCAGCGGGTCGGTGGTGATCCAGTTGGTAAAGGCGAGCGGTACCTGGAACTGGTATTGCTCGGTCTCATGGTCGATCAGCGCGTCGCCGACACGGCATAAGAACGCCTCAAAGGGCGTAGCGCTCTGGGTAAACAGATAATTGCCGTCGTAGTCGCGCATATCGGGATGCTGCTCATCCGTGTTGATGACGAGGTTGGGATCCCACTCGATACCGACGATCCAGCCTGCCATCCAGCGCGATACATCGGTGCGATAGGTACCGGAGGCTTTACCGGGGCTCTCGGGGATGACAGCGTTGCCATGGATGACGTCAACGGTGGTCAGAACGTCCTTTTTGAAGTCTGTGAGGATCTTCTCATTCTCGGCGTAGACGTCGCTCAGACGCTCGATATCATCCTCGTTGACCCATACGCCCTGAAAGAGATAGATCGGTTTTTCGGCGTCTTTATTAAAATCGTTGAGCGCCAGATAAAACTGCGGACGCATGGTGGTATAGACACGGATGCAGTTGCAGTTCATCTCGCTGATGTATTTGAACCATCTCAGATAGGTCTCATAGCTGATCGTGAGATCGCCGGGGAACAGAGCGGGCTCCGACGCGCCGATATTGACGCCGGTCATGAACTGTTCTTTCCAGCCGCCGTTTTGATACACGCTGAAATATTGACCCTCCGCCTTGAAGCGGTAGCTCAGGTTGTTGGCGGTATCCATGTATTCTTCGCTCGAGGTGTCTACGTCGGAGCTTTTCCTATTCTCACGGCCGAAGACAGAGAGCTGCTTGATACCGAACGGCGCGAGCAAGCCTGTCTGCGCCAGAAAAAAGAGCACGACAATGGTAGCGATAACAGAGATGACGATCTTCTTCATTGTTCAAACTCCTTACGCTTGATCTTGCCCCATGTTTTACGGAGCTTTCGGTATTTGATGATACCTTCCACACGGAAGATGGTGATGATCTGTCGGTAGCCGAAGTTCTCGAGGATCGCGTATACGGAGATCGCGATACTCTGCTTGGCAGTCATCGCGGCGCGGTGGGTATACTGCTCCAGCACGAGGCTGCCCTCGGAGAGGATGACGCCCAAGGATACCGATAACAGGAAATAGATGACGAAGAAGAACATATTCAACTCGCCCATGATCAGTGTGAACGGTATCAGGAAATAACCGATCGTCTCGACCAGCGCGCCGAACAACTCAAAGATCCAGTTGTAGGGCATCGATACCAGTCCGACAAAGCCGTAGCGCGGGTTGAAGGTCATGCTCGCGTGCGAGATCAGCGTATCCATCAGACCGATCTGCCAGCGGCGGCGCTGGCTGCGGATGTCGTTGAGCGACATCGGGCCCTGTGTCCAGCAAACCGAAAATTCGTTGAATTTGACCTTATATTTTCTGCGATGCTTGCGCATATAGTGGTGGATACGGACGACGATCTCCATATCCTCGCCAATGGTGTTCTTCTTGTAGCCGCCCACCTCGATAACGGTCTGCTTTCTGAACAATCCGAAAGCGCCCGATACGATGAGCAGAGAGTTGGACGCCGCCCAAAAGACACGTCCCATCAAAAAGGAACGATAGTACTCGACGATCTGGAAACGCTCGATGAGCTTTTTGGGCATCGTAAAGCCCTTGAGCTCGCCGTCGACGATCTTGGAGCCGTTCGCGATACGCACGATACCGCCCGCGACGACGGTGCGGGAATCCTTGATGAACTCCATCGACAGGCGCAGCAGCGCGTCCTTCTCGATACGGGAGTCAGCGTCCAGACAGGTGAACAGCGGATATTTCGAGATATTGATGCCGGCGTTCAGCGCGTCGGACTTACCGCCGTTTGCCTTTTGTACATACAAAAGGTTGGGGTAGGTCTTGCTGTAATAGACCGCCTCGATCTTCTGGGTCGGGATCTGGTAGCGGATCGAGGTCTCGATCTTGTGCATATGAAAGGCTTCGATGACCTTATCGCCCGTTTTGTCCGTCGAGCCGTCGTTCACGACGATGATCTCAAAATGCGGATAATTCAGCTTCATCAGCGAGCGGACGTTCTGCACGATATGCTCCTGCTCGTTGAACGCGGGGATGATCAGCGAGATGGGCAGGAGATTTTCGCTGTCCTCATAGCTGAGATAATCATCGGAAAAGGTCTTGTTATAGTTGCGGTTTACGCGGAAAAAAGACACAAACAGCTGGACGATGTATATTAAGTTGAGCAACAGCGTAAAAGCCATGCAGAAGTAATTGAAAAAAACGATAAAGTGGCGTATCGCATTCAAAAATCCCACAGTCTGTTCCTCCTAATCAGATACTTTGCGTTAACGGATCGTCAATAGGCGTGCCTAAACGATCATAAAAAGCTTGTGTAGATAAAAGATCACGTGTCGACCGTCTTATACAGGACGTTCTTCATCGCGTCGGCGGCAAAACGGTCGTATCCGCCTAAGATCTCTTCCAGATCCTTGGGCGAGATATCCATGCGGGTGATCGACTGAGCCGCCGTCTGGCGCACCCACCATTCCTTGTCGCCCAGCGCGTGCTTGACGGTATTGAGCGCGCTTTGCGTCTTTAAGAGCGACAGTCCTCTGACTGCCGAGGAACGGATCACCCAGTCCTTATCGCCCGCGGCGATCTGCAGGATCTGCTCATCCTCAGGATAGCCGAACGCGGCAAGCGCCTTGACGCAGGCGATTTTCAGCTGGGTGTCGTTGCCCGACGCGCCCTCGATATACATGGTTCTGAAGCCGTCGATCTTGTACTGCGCGATCGTCTTGATGACCGTACACTTCATGTACTTGTTGCATTTTTCAAAGAGCTTAGCCGCGAGCTCCTCTCTGTCGCCGGTGAACTGGGCAAAGAACTCGTTGACGATCCTGCCCGAATACTGGGTATCGTTCTCGATGCTCAGCAGGTACTCGGCGACCTCATAGACGTCGCCCATCTGACACAGCGCCATCGCGGCGTTATAAGCCAGATCTCTGTCCTTGCTGCCGACACATTCCTTGATCTTATCGCGATACTCCATCGCCTCCAGATCGGCAAGCCTTCTGCAGGCATAGCCCTTATGGTAGACGTCGCCCTCGTCGAGCATCTTGGCGTACATCGCGACAGGATCGACCTGCGTGTTGATGCGCTCGATCAGCTTCTCTTTTGCTTCATCATCAAAGCCGGAGCCCTGATGATCTTTGATTTCCTTGACAGCCATCTCATAAACGGTGAAATCTCCGTTTATCTCGTCGGCCAATGCGGTTATCTCGGCGTTACGGCTGCCCTCGGTGGGTGCATAGAGCACCCCTTCCACGTGGATATCAAGCCTGCGCCTGATGTTATCGTTGCGGGCTGTATGCTCATCCTGCAGTTCAGCCAAACGATAAAGAAGAATGTACTCTATGCCGATGATCAGCAGGCACAGCAGTAACCCGATAACGCTTAACAGTTCGATCTTCAAGCGATTATCTCCTGATTGTCGGCCTCCCCGTCAGCCGTACTATTACGGCTGACGGGAGGTGGGGCTTTTCTCAAGCCCCTTGTTTATTGTCCCGAAAAATATTGTTTGAGTATATCAAAGCTCTCCTTGTGGCGGGAGGTGTATTTGACGGTCTCCCATTTGCTCCACTGGAATACTTTGTATCCGGGGTCGTGCTTATCCATGGGGAAGGCATACATGACGTCGCCCTCCTTGCGCTCGCCGATCATGACGGAGATCAGCGCGCCGTTGGTAGTAACGGTCTTGGCGGTATCTCCCTTGAACGAGTCGTCGTTGATCACGAGCTTTTTGGACGGATCGGCGACGTTGAGCCATGTCCACGGCAGGCGGATATAGATGGTCGAGCCGGTCTGGTAGAACTGGGTATCACCCGAGGTAAAGCCGCCGTAGCTCAGATCCGCCACCTTGTTGTAGTCGCCGGTGTAGCTTTCTTCCGTATATGCTCTGTCTTTGCTGCGGTCATAGGTATCGATAACGTACAGCGCGGCGTTTTGCTTGCCCTCAAAGCGGAGAGAATACTCCATACCGGAGAGGGAGTTCGCCGTGAAGTCGTCGGCGTAGTAATACTCGCCGTCGTTGCGCTGGAAGGTATCCAGACCGATGAACATGGCGTTATCTTTGTAATCGATCTCCTGCAACAGCTGCAGGGTGATATACAGATATCCCGCGTCGCTGTACATAGAGACCGCCTGCGCCATGTCGTCGTCGGAGAGGACCAGACCGGGCGTTTCCGGCATCACGCTGTCCATGGCGATCAGACCGGACATCTGTTTGCTGTCACAGGTGTTGTGCCACAGATAGCTGTCGGAAACGGAGGTATAGAATTCCATATCCTCGCTGACCTCGCTCCAGCTGTCGTTCAGGTCATATACGGTCGCGCCTAAGATACCGCTGTCCTTTGCGGCCTTCAGCGCCGAGGTGATCCGCTCGCCCTGCTGTGTTTCGGTGACAGCGTCCTGATCGTAAACAGCGTTTACGTCCGAGAACGATACACCCGACGCAAGTACAGGCGAGGTGACCTTTTTGAGCTCATTGAAAGCACTCATATACTTTGATTCTATGGTGTCGGAATTCTTGCCGCCGCCGGCGATCTTATCGTTATCAAGATCGATATCACAGAAGTAATATTCCTTGCAGTCGGCAGAGACGATGTCGTTGAAGACATACGCGTTTTTATCTTTTACGCCCGACATGCCCTTGATCATATTATAAGAACCGCAGACGGAGATGGGCGTATAGTAATCATAATCGTCGTAGGAGACCTTTTGAGCGGTATCGTACAGATACGCCGCAAAGCCCTCGACACCCTTGCTGTCCTTGACATATTCGCCGCTGTAGGAGTAGTCGGAAAGTCCGGCTATCGCCGCGACGTTCTTTGAGGTCAGCGCGGGATCGATGCTCACGCCCAGTACATACTCCGATACATCGATAAAGTAGGTAGCCGCGCCGAGCTTTTCACTCTGCGCGTGACCGTTGCCGTGGAGGGCGTTGATCGACGTCGTGACGGCGTCCTTCCATTTTTCCAGACCGTCGGATTTCAGATAATCCTCGGCGCTGAGCTCATCGGGGACGTTGACGCGCTGGAGGATGTAGATCGTGCCGTTCTCCGGATTCTTGTTATAGCGGCTGACTGCCGCGTAGAATTCCGGCGGCAGAAGATCCTTTGCCACAAGACAGTTGATTCCCATCTCACCGGCGGATTTGATCAGATCCTCATAGAAGGTGAAATCGCGCGAATAGGTCGCCTTGCCGGGCTCCTGCGCGTTCAAAGCGGCTGCCTTGAGCGTCATGCCGCGCCATTTTTCGTCCTCGAGTATCTGGAAGCTGCCGTTATTGACGCGAGCGACCTCCGCGTGATTCTCCTTCTCCTCCACATACTGCTTGCTCTTGGTATCGGACAGGATATGGCGGATCAGCGGATTATAGAACCGCCAGTAAAAGTTGGAGATATCGCCCTGTCTGTCATAGGACAGGAATTTGAAAAACTGATTGGAAAACAGGAAATCGCCGTAGCGGTCGCCGTTGACATAGTCGTTGCAGTCGCCCGCGAAGTAGTAGACGGGCGCGTAGCCCTCCTCCTGATTACGGGAGACCGCGCAGAAGCGCGGCGTTTTGCTGATCTCACTGATCTTTTCCATACCGGTGGCGTTGAGGTCAAAATCAAAGGTCGCTATCGTCTCGACGCCGTAGTTCGGTTCGACCAGCTCGAACCAGTTGTAGAAGTTGCATTTATCACAGCCGGAGAATTCCTTGCGGTATTCTTCGTTGATATAGATCCTAAGAAGATCCTTGGATAAGAAATCCGTGTTTTGTTCCAGAATGATGATCTTGCCGTCGGACGATACCAGCAGGATACCGGGGCCGGTAAAGCGCCATTCGACGCCTTCCTGCTGCTCATACATCGGAGGCGCCCAGTCGGGAACGTCGGTAAAGTCCTCCAGATCGACGATATATCTGCCGATCCACTTGGTCGGATTGACGCCGGTGAGCGCGATCAGCTGAGCGCGTACCGAGTCGGACAGCGGGGAGCTGAAGAAGGTGCTTTCCGTGATGATCGGCGCGCCGCTCTCATGCGCAAAGGAGATGTACGACATATCGTCTTCCGAGATACCGCCGTTGAGCGGAGAACCGCCGTTATAATGGCCGAAGGTATCGTTGCCCAGCCCGTAGGCATCGGACAGATACAGCAGATCGGGCGTAGACTCCGCGTCCTTGAGCTCGACGTTGTGGTCGAAGTTGCCCTCTTCATCGAGCATCGGGCCGAAGTAATCCTTTTTATAATCGTAGAACTGTCCCTCGGGATTGACATACCGCTGCTGATGCAGGATCCAGTAAAAGCCCTGATGCTTACGGTAGACGGTATGCTTGATGATGTTTTCGTCATCCGCGTAGGCGAGCACGGTTTTGTCCAGTACCGCGACATTCATCACTTTTTTGGGGATCAGATGCCATATGCCGAACAGCAGGATGAGGAACAGGACGATGACGGCAGCCACGATGTGGTACCATTTGAATCGTTTGATATAGAACTTGACCTTTGACTTGCGCGCGTCCTGTTGCTCTTCAAAAGCCTTTTCCTCAGGCGTGGTCGGGACATAGTCATTCTGTTTATTCTTTTTTTCTTTTGACATGAACACACCGCCTTACAGTCGGTTATTGCGCGGCTGCCGGTTTCTTGGCTTCCGCTTCTTCGCCGATGAACGCAATGAACTTCTCGCAGATATCGGGATCGAAGAGCTTGCCTTCGTTCTCCTTGAGGTAATGCATCGCGTCCTCTTTGCTCCACGGCTTTTTATAGGTTCTTTCGGAGATCAGCGCGTCATATACGTCGCAAACCGCGACGACGCGCGCCTCGATGGGGATCTCCTCACCCTTGAGGCCGTTGTTGCCGGTACCGTCGTAGCGCTCGTGGTGATAGCGCGCGATCACGGCGGCTGTGGCGAGGATGGGGTCGTCATCATACGCCGAGAGGATCGTATAGCCGAACTCCGTGTGGCTGTTGATCATCACGCGCTCTTCCTCGGTCAGCCTGCCTTCCTTGTGGATGATGTCCTTCGGTACGGCGATCTTGCCCAGATCGTGCAGCTCCGAGGCGATGGAGATATGCTCGGCTCTTTCTTCGTCGATGCCGATCCTCAGGCACAGCTCACGGCTGTTGTTTCTGATATTGATCAGGTGATCGACGCTGCAGCCGTTATCGAGCTCTGTGTTTTCGGCGAGCTCGGCAAAGATCACGTTGATATCGCGGTGGGTGCCGTCGGTGAAGATATCTTCATAGGTGGTCACCAGACCGCAGTAGGTCGCTTCGATCATGCTTATGAAGAAGACGTCCATACCGTCTTTGATGTTTTCAAAGTGGAAGATGGCGCCGACTTCGTCTTTGTTTTTGAGGATATATTCAAAATATGTTCCGGCAAACAGACATTCCTTATCATTCTTTCGTCCGTTTTGCTCGATCATCTCATAGTTGCAGGACGATATGCCGTTGTTGACCACTTCCGTGTATGTATCACCGTCTTTTACGGCGACGCAGTAGCGGATATCGGTGTTGTCCGGATTATACTTGACGATCAGGTCAAGGATCTCGCGGACAGCTGTATCGTAAAACTTCGATTTGTCGCGGCAGTCGAGCATATTGCGGATAAACTGCGAGATACCCTCTACCGATTTACTGTATTTGACGCTCTGATCGCGCACATCGATGGTCTGCTGTTCCAGCCGGAAATCGTGGATGTAGATGTATTCGAGCACGCACATGATGACGATCGAGGAGATCGTGACGTTATAGATATACAGGAACCTCTGGCGGGTGCTCATAAAGATCGCCGCGAGTACCATGACCATCACGCAGAATACGCACATCACAAAGACGGGCGCCGCGTATTGGATACGTCTGTCGAGCTGTACCATCGCCGTGCGGGCAACATACACCGCGGCAGCCGTGGTGAGCAGGCACATCAGCAGGATGGCGAGCTTGACGGTCAGCGGATTGAACGCTACCAGCACCGCGATCGCGGAGATCCCGGACGCGAACAGGATGGCGATCGCGGTTTTGCGCGATTCCTTGAACAATCCGTTCAGGCACAACAGCACGACCATAAAGGTGAGGTGTACGGGCAGAGCGGTAATGTTCATCCACTTCGGCGTGTTGAAGAGATAGGTGACCTCAGGCAGCATATACAGCGCCAGAGCGAGTCCGACATAGAACAGCAGTCCCGATACGATGATCGAGCGGAACAGGCGTTTTTTGACTGCCGAGAGGATCCCGAAGACGATTGCCGCCAACAGTCCGGCTCCCATCATGATCAGTCCGATCATAAAGCCGGGCATATTGGTGAATGCCGGGTCACCCGGAGGATTCAGATAGGTTTCAAACCGCACTGAGAGGGGCAGCTTGAGCATGACCTCCAGCTGTCGCTCCTGAGTGGACGGCTCCAGTGTGACGGCGTTGTAGCAGTTGCCGACATACTCCGCCGTATCGAACTGGTTATTATAGATCTCTTTGCCGTTGAGAAGGATCTTGACCGGCGCGAAATCGGTGATGAGCACAAAGTTGCTCGCTTTATCCGACGGTTCCAGCGTATTTGTGAAATAAATGTTGCCTTTTTTTCCTTCCGTTATGATCGGGTTCTGCGCGTTATAGATGCGCAGCTCGCCGTCGGGCACGGAGCCTGCCTTTTCGGTATACAGATAGTTCCAGTTGGAAAAGCGGTTCTCATCCGTATAGCTGTTGGCGACATAGTGCGCGACAAAGTAGACCGCGACGGTCAGCAAAAGGATGATCAGCGATATGCCTAAAAGAGGGAACACTCCCCCTTTTGTGAAGTTGTCATTCAGTTTTTTTATGCCGATCTTTTTCATTGCTTGCGCTCCATCGAATAAAATCTGTTATCATACCGAAACTCAAAAGCCCGATAATCTTATCGGTCTGCTTTTATTGAGTATCAGTATCATTACGTCAGTGCAGACGAGAATACTTTTTCAAAAGCTGTTTGACGTCCTCATCCGTCACCGGAGCGGACTCGGTCTGTTCGTTTGTCACGAGCAGATCGCTCACTTCGTCCAGTATTTTTTTGATCTCCTCGTTGTGCTCCCTGATCTTTCTTAGAGCACCGAGCAGGCGGGCGTTTTCACTCGCTAATTTATTATCTTCCATATTGAACCCTTTACTCTGCTTTCAGTGAATATATCACGGGCTTGTCGTCCCGGACCCTGACCGTAATGGTCGCTTTTCCGAACAAGGTCTTGCGCTCCAGCTCATTGTAGAAGGTGGTGATGATCTCCGCCTCATCCGAGCTGACGTTGACCGCGTCGATAGTGTAATAGATGTTGGTGCCGTAAGAGGGGATCCACATCTCAAAGATCTTTTTGTCGGCGTTGTAGAGCATGGAAGAGGTAACGTCGTAGTCGTCCGTGCCGAACTGTGTCTTGAGGACGTCGCGGATCTGCTTTTCCTGTGCGCTGCGATACTGCACCGTCTTATTGTTGATGGTGTAGAAATCGTCATAGAAAACATGGATAAAGGCGTATTGCACGGCAGCCTCGAGCGGGATATCCTTCGGCTTGTCGAACTTCTTTTGCGCCATCATAAATCCCAGCTCATAAGAGCGTACCGCGTAGTCCTTGACGTTGACCGTGACGTCACCGATCTTTACGGGATCGGTCTTGCCTTTTCCGTAGGCATAGTAGCCGTCGCGTTCGGTCTCCTGATCTTCATCGTCGATCTTGACTTTATAGTCCGCTGTCGCTTCATCCTCCTGCTTCACATTGGGGTCTACGCCGCAGGCGGAAAAAGCCGATGCCGCAAGGATAACAGCGGTGAGAAATGTCAGTAGTTTTAATGTGATTTTTTTCATGATAAATCGCCCCTTTATAAGAATATTCCCTGACTCGTAAAAAATCAAGTCAAGGAATAGTCTTTTGGATAGATAACCAATAAATCAGCCGCCAAAATTATCGTGACTGTCTATTTTACTATGCTTTTGAACGGCTTTTTTGCGCCGCTCTTTCAGCGATATTTCAAGGTACTGAAAATATTATTTCCAGGTGTAGTCGTTGACGCTGGTGAGGAACTCATCCTCATAGATCCCTTCACCGGAGTTGTTGGTGATGAGGATATCGGCGCTGTTGACCTTTTCATAGTTGTGATAAGCATCACAGGTGATGGTCGAGCCGAGCGGCAGGTTGACGGACAGGCTCTCAAGAGGTGTGTTGATGACCTGTTGGATACCGGTCTGCTTGTTGTAATCCTGACCCTCAAAGTGGAATCGGTACGCCATGAAGAAGTTGTTGACGTCGGTCTCGAGGTGCGTATCCTTCGCGTCGATGTTGATGATGATCTTCTTGCCTACGTTGTCGATGATGTCGATACCCTTGACCGTGTATCTGTCGGGATCTTCCTTAGCTGTCTTAGCCAGCTCGTTGAACTCATCCTGATGAACGACTTCCATTCTGTAAACGACGGTACCGCGGATGCCGTTGCCGTTATCGTCGAACTTGCCGTTGTCCCAGTTGACAGCGCACATCTGGAAAGCATATTCCTTGCCGACGGTGACATCCTTCATCTCGCCGCCGTAGTATACGGTGCCGTCTTCAAATACGACCGCCATCTTCAGCGGAACGTCGATTCTCAGACCGGTCTTGCCCTCATCAGCGGGCTCATCGGGAGTGACGGGTTCGTCGGGCTGTGTTTCCTGCTTCTTGATGCGAGCCCATACGGACACGGTGCCCGCGGGAGCGGAGTAGGTCATATCGCCCTTGGTGCTCTCGACCTTGACGTTGGCTACGTCAGTGATCGCGGCAGCGCTCTCACCGAAGAACCATCTGTCGGAGGAACCGAAGTAATTGTCGTTGATGGACAGAGAAGCAGCGTCCTTATCGACTGCGTAATTGCCTGCTGTCGCCGCAAAGAGCTCAACGTTGTCGCCGATCACGATGCTGTCAGCCACGGGAGTAGCGCCGTCTACGGGAGATTTCTGCTTGCTTGCGCCGATCGCTGTAGCCTGAGTCGCACAGATCGCGGTCACCTTGGCATTGCCGGTGATCTCGATGGTGCCGCCGGTATGAGAACCTCTGCCGGAGCCGATCGCGGCGCCGCCGGAGTTGATTTCGTTTCCTCTGCTGTCTGCGGAGATCGCGGTAACGTCAGCGTTGCCGCCGATCTTAACGTTGACTGTATAAGTGTCTTTATTGTATTTGGAAGAGCTGCTGGTGCCGCGGCCGCCGCCGATACCCGCTCCGCCGCAGGAACCGATCGCTACGACCTTACCGCCGTTGATCTCAATGTCGGGTGCGGAGGAACCGTAGCCGCCGCCGATGCCCGCCGCGAATGTGCCGGGATCGTTTGCGTTGAGCGCAGCCAGATCGCTGTAATCAAAGCCCTGGTTCCATGCGGTAGCCGCATAGACCTCGCCGCCGTTGATGACGATACGGCCCGCGCTGTAATCGCCGACTGCCGCAACGCCGATCGCGCCGCCGCTGGTGCCGTAACCGGTACCGATACCCGCGCCGCACTCGTTGCCGTAAGCGTGGATCACGCCGCCGTTGATGGTGATGAGGTTCGCGTCAACATGATAGCCGGAGCCGATGCCGGAGCCTCTTCTGCCGGCAAAAGCGTTGATATAGCCGCTGTTAATAGTGATCTCGCCGACCTTGACTCTTTGGTCAGCCGGGATGTTGCGGTCGGTGCCGTAAGATCCGATCGCCGCGCCCCAAAGACCGCCGGTAACATTCAGAGTGCCCTGACCCTCAAAGGTGACCTTGGAGCCGTACTCGACTTCGATACCGCAGGAATACGCGTTGGAGTCGCCTTCGATGGTGTTGAAGCCCTCTAATACAAAGGTGACGTCGGAGTTGTTCTTGACCTTGATCGCGGAACGACCGGTGGAGAATACGCCCGCGTCGGCAAGTGTGATCTTGCCGGTAACGCCGTCGATATCGACCGCGTTGTAGTCGTTTTCATCGAGAACATAGTCGCCGTTTTCGTTGATGGTGATCGTTTTGGAATCCCCCTCAGCCGCATTTGCCGCCAGCGGGATCACGGATACCAGCAGGAAAACCGCCAGTAATACACACATTATCTTTTTCATTATAATCATCCTTTCTTATCTGTCTTTTGCTTGGGTGATTAATACCATTTATTATATTAACAAACCGTCAGCCGCGTGACGCGGGATCGGGGGTTTGCCGATAATAAAAATAACCGCCTGCGCAGTTTCTTACACTCGTAAAAAACTATGCAGCCGGTCGGTCATATAGAATCGCTATTTAGACACCAGAGCTTTGCGTCCTCGCCTTTCAGCGAGTTTGCCCTTTTTAATATATCACCATCATTTTAACATAGTTCCTTTCAAATTGCAATACTTTATTTCATAAAATTTTTGCTAAACTTTTGTACAAATTTACTAAGGCAAACGAATGATGCTCAACGATCTTCATTTGTTCTGAGGCGGTAACGCTCTATATATTCATTCTTCGCTCGCGACCGGAGGGCAAAAAAGCAACAGTAACATAGCCGTTACTGCTGCTTTTTTGCAATAGCTAATTTTCATTTCTCAACAAAATTACTTTTCCGATGGCGTCGGGAGCGCTTATTCCGGCGACCCGGCGCTGGATCCATGTCGCGTCAAGGATCGTGACCTTCTCGTCAAGGTCAACATCCGCCAATTGAAGCGCCATATTCGGTAAGTCGGTCATTTGGCAATCGAAGCGCTGGATCGTCGTCGCGTCGGTGACAGTGATCTCATTGTTGCGGTCGGCGTCGCCGATCAAGCCCTCCGTCACGGTGTCGGCGGGGATCAAAAACGCTTTGATGGGGAGATTATCGACCTGAAAATCCTTTTTGCCGTTCGGGAACCTCGCGTTGATCGATTCCTGCGAATCTCCCCGTGTTGCTTTATTGAAGAAATACGTTTCCGCCTCTTCCTTCATTCGGGAAAAATCCTCCCAGCCCTTGCCGTGTCCCTGATCGATGAAGCTCTCACCTTCGTTGATTACCGAGTGGATGACAGTGCCGCTGCTCGCGAAGTAATTGGTGCAGACATTGACAGAGATCGGCATATAGCTTCCTTCATCATCGCTCGTTTCCTGTGAGATCACGATCGAATAGCGCGTGCCCTTTTTCAGGAAATATTGATTTTGCAGATCGATCCGCTGATAACCCGCGTATTCCTTGAACACCTTTCCGCTTTCGAGCAGCTCGCCCGAATCCGGCTCGTCGGTGACGTTCGCATAGACCTTGTAGGTGATCGAGGACATCGGGTTGCATACCATGGAAGAGATCTGGTAGAGATATTCGTCTTCCTCCGCGGTAAAGATATTCGCGGCGCGTGAAGTATTATAGCTGAACTCTCTGTAGTCCACATCCTGCATCAGATCATACTGGTCGCAGTTCAGCTCATAGAACTCGGTTTCATCATCGTCGTAGAAGGAGAAGGCGATGGGGGTGCGGATGCTGTGATCGTAATAGGACAGGTAGAAGTAGCCGCTGTCGTTGACGCCCCATTTGTTTGCGTTCGGGCTTTGATAGACGGCGTCGCCGTACTGTGTTTGACCCGCGGTGCGGCGATCCTCATCCGTCAAAGAGCCCCAGCTGTTTTTGACGATAAATGCGCCGTTTTCGGGCGGGGTACTGCCCTCGACCGTTTCGCCCTCGACCGTTCTGGTGAAGTTTTCTTTGGCATAGTTATCGTCATAGCCGACGATCGTGACCAGATGGTTCATCGTAGTGGCGCCGTTGTAGTACTGCGCCCAATTCTTTGTGTTCAGATATCCCTCATCGTTCATATCCTCGTTGGGGCGGCTTTGATCCGCGAGCATACCGATGGATACGCCTCTGCCCTTGGACAGCTCGGATTTGATCGCCGCGACGCCGGAGCGATCGAACTGATATTTGCCATCATCATCCAAGGTACACGGACAGGGGAGGACAAAACTGCTCTTGAAATACGCCTCGATCTCGGGAGAACGATAGGCGGCGGTATTGGGAAGCGTCCAGTCGTCAGCCGCGGAATACCCCGATTGAGCAAGTGTGCTTCTGTAATAATTCATATCCTGCAGCCAGTTGTTCTCAAACCACGTGTCAAAGTCATCCACGGAATCGATAACGCCGGCGTCGGCAAAAGACTGAGCATAACGCTTTGTTTCAAGATATACCCTTGCTTTGCGTAAGGTTGCCAGTTCTTCGCTGACCTCGTCGGGGTCGGAGTTGCGCCAGCGGTTCTTTCCGGCATAGACATAGGGGTATTCGCCGTTGACCGATGTGCTCTCGTCAACGGGGCCGAATCCCGAAGCATAGAAATTCACGCCGAATAGCGGATTTCCCGCAATATCATACGCGAAATTGCGGTCGATCGATTCAGCCGCGGAAAGATCGAAGCCTTCGCCGACCTGCGACGCGGGGATCGAGACCGCCAGTACGTCATCCTGCGTCAAAGCGTGGTGCATATACCAGCTGATGTATTTTTCCGAGAAATCGACCTGATCGTTCACCTCACCCGTCGGCACGCCCATGTCGTTCTCATAGAGATAAGAGATCTCCGCCGCGCCCGCCATCGCGAACGCCCAGCAGGAGCCGTAGGGATTCTGGAGCTTGACGGGGGTGACATAGTTCTTCCCGTTATAATCGCGCAGATCGAGCTTGCCCGGCAGATCCCTTTCGAGATCGAGGAGCTTTTGCCGGTCGCTTGCGGAATCGGCGTTAAAATCACCGTCGTTGATGCTTTCTGCTGTCAGCGCCATGTCTTTTTCGACCGCGCGGGCGGATAACCCGACAGCACAGCAACATCCGATGATCATGGATAACGCCAACAATAAACTGAGAGCCTTTTTCGTCAACATATTGATCTCCTTTCGCGGGTTTGTGTCTGCCTGTACTTTCGGTTTATTTTATCATATCGTGATAAAATATGCAAGAGATACACTCGGTGAAACAAGCCGTATCCCGCATCACGGAAGTTCAGTGTTTTTCGTAATGAAATACACAAAAAGTATCGACATTTTCATGATGTTATGCTATGATACCCGTAGATTAAGGCGATTTTAATCCATATGTATGCAAAGGACCCAACCAGGATAGGAAAGGGGATAGACTATGAACAGACTGCAGGCGAATCTCTGTCTGATCTGTGTTACGATGTGCTGGTCGACAGAGGTCATCATCTTTGCCTGTATTCCCGACAGTGTTTTGCCGTTTGCGACGACGTTCATCTGCAACGCGATCGCGTCGGTGATCCTTGCCGCCTGTTTTTTCAAGCGCATCGGGAACGAACTGCGCCGATCGAAAAAGAAACTCATCCTGCGGTGTTTGGTACTGGGGGCGCTCAACTGCACCTATAATACCCTGTATCTCTACGGCTTGAACTATTTTGATGTTTCTTCGGGAGCGTTCACCTTTTCGATGACGGTGGTGGTACTGCCCGTCGTACTCTTTACGCTGAGAAAGAAGGTCAAGGTCAGAACATGGGTATCCGTTGCCCTTGTCCTGCTGGGGATCGTCAGCGCGCTGGGCGAGAATGTAGCGAACATCAATCCTACGGGGCTTTTCCTGATGTTTATGGGATGTCTCGTGCGTGCCGTCTTTATTGTGAAGCTCAACGATTTTGCGCACGAACACGATTCTGTCACGCTCTCAACCTTTATTTCCATCTTCGTTTCCGTCTTTAGCTTTATCATATGGTTCGTCCTACAGCCGTCGACCTTCAGCGCGATCCCGTGGTCGGGTACGATCGTCGCCAGCCTGTTCATCTATGCGTATTTTATCGTCGCGTTCGCGCAGACGTTGAATATATTCGCGCAAAGGCGGGCTACCGCGACGGAGGCGACCATCATCTACGCGCTCGAGATCGTCTTTTCGCTGATTTGGGGCGCCGTTCTGCCGGAAACGCTGATCGAACGCACGATCCCGACTGCTTTTCAAATCATCGGAGCGCTGTTGATCGTAGCGGGCAGCGTGATCGAGATCGTTGACTTCAAAGGAAAAAGGAGGCTTGTCAATGGCGCTGAAAACCGCTAACATTCCCAAACCCGTGAAGCTATGCGCCCTGATGGTCATCCTGGTCTTGGTTTATCTCGTCATCGCGATCCCATTCAAGGTCATGAGCGTCATTCCCGGCTTCACCGATATCCGTCCGGTCATGCTGCTGAAACCGGTTTTCGGCATCTTCTTCGGGATCCCGGGCTGTCTCGCCTTTGCGATCGGCAACCTGATAGGGGATATCATGAGCGACAGCCTGAGATGGTCGTCTATCGCGGGCTTCGCGGCGAATTTTCTGGGGCCGTTCGTATTTTATGCGTTCTGGCGATGGATCTCCAAAGAGCCCTTTTCGCTGAGAACAGGCAAAAGCCTGCTCAAGCTGACGGCGGTCGTCATCGTTTCCTCGGTGATCGAAGCTCTTATCATCACGCCCGCGGTCAAGCTGATCTATCCGGATATCGATTTCGGCTTGTTCGCTTTGATGGTGATGATCAACGGAACGGTCTTTCCGCTGTTCCTCGGTATCCCTTTGATGATACTCATGCAAGAGGAACTACACATGAAACCGATCTGTCATAAAAATAACGTGGATAGGTAGCAACCCTATCCACGTTTTGTATTATTCGGAAAAAGAAGGGCGCTCGATCCCGGATTTGGGAAGAGCGCCCAATATTGATCGGTAGTCGATAAACAGAATGATTATCGTTGCGGGTAACCTTGATACAAAAGCAAACGGCTTATCGATTGCTCTATACGTTTTCCGCGGCGGTATATCCCGAAACCGTCTCACCGACGGGATAAGCGATCGCCAGCTGTGCCAGAGATCGCTGGATCAACGACGCGTCGGTAATGCTCAATTCCTCGCCCGCGATCGTTCCTCTCAATGCGATCAGATGATCGGGATCGTCCTGCACACGGGCAAGAACACGCTGAATGAAGGTGACATCGAGCGCCGTGATCTGTCCGTCCCCGTCGGCGTCACCGAGGATATAGCGGTACGGATACTCTGCTTTGATTTGGTGATCCTTCGCGTACTGTGCCGCGTAAGAATCCTTTTCACATCGGATGATCAGATCATCGTCGTTCTCAAAAGCGTTATCCGCAATGCTCGTCACGTTGTCGGACAGGTACGCATAGCGCAGCCCGGTGCATTCGCCGAAAGCGCGTATCTCTATCGTTGTCACGGAATCGGGGAGCATGATCTGCGTCAGGGAAGGGCAGTTGTAGAAGCACTGCTCGGGGATCGTGTCGATGCCGTCGGCGATCGTCAAAGCCCTCAACTCCGCACAGCTCTGAAATGAGCCGAATGCCAGTGAAACATTAGCGGGCAGAGACAGCTCTTCGAGTGAGGAGCATCCGCTGAAGGCGCAGCTGCCGATATTCAGCAATCCCGTCGCCTTATACAGATCCAGAGATGTGATCGGTTGGTTAAAAAACGCGTAAGCGTCAATGGTGACAACAGGCGCGCGCAACAGCTTGTTCGGGATGGTCACATCCGTGCTTTCGCCGTTGTAGTCGTGTATCGTAGCCTCACCCTGATCGTTGATGTCAAAGGTGAACCCATCAAGCTCCAGATAGCTGTCGGCGGCGTGCGCGACAGCTGTCGTGCTGAAGATAAGCAGCACCAGAGCAATACAAATACAAAGAATTCGTTTCATAAGGCACTCCTTATCATATCTCATCGATGTCATCGCCCGGAGGAGGATCCCATCCTCCGGAGTTGATTTGACTGCTGATGACTTCCGGGCTTCCTAAAATGACGTCCTGAAGACGGAACTGAACCAAGGTGAGTTCGGGGCAACTATATTCTTTTTTGTTCATATACCCCTCCTTTATCAGTTGGGTCAGTTCCCGGAGGAACCGCTTGTAATGGTTTCGATCTGATCGAAGCCTGCGGCGAGATTCTTTTCGGATTCCGTCTTGAGGCATACGTAGATCGAATTGCTCAGTGTGACCTGACCGTCCTTGATCATATAGGCGGTCGCCTTCATCAGATAGCGTGCGTTGGAATTGCTGTAATCTCTGACTTCGTTCTCACCCTCTCCGACGATCGTGCAGTTGTTCGGGAAGCAGTGAGCGAGTTCGATACGATCCTTGTTCGTCAGGTTGGTTGTGTCGATCGGGCTGTACAGCAGACTTCTTGATTTGATGGTGGAGTTGCCGGTTTTATTGGTCGTGTTATACGTTTTGCTTCCTGCAAGGATCGCTGCCTTCAGCGGTTCCGCGTCGGAGGCATATCCGTAGTCGTTTTCGGGATGGAACACGCCGGTTTCCTTGAATTTGGCGCAAGCCTCAAAGACGACGCCGCATTGATAATCCCCATTGCCGAGGATCGTGATGTTGTTATCCTCAAAGGCGATCTCAAAGTCGGTGAACAGCAGATCGGTCGAACCGTCGGCGGGAATACTGTCGTTTTCATCCGTCCAGCGGTTGCGGGAGTAGTCCAGATGCGCCAGCGTGACAGAAGCAGGCTGTGTGGGCGCGGGCGTCGGATCCGCGGCGGGTGTACCGGGATCTGTCGGTTCGGGATCGACGGTCGGCGCCGCATCCTCATAGACCGGGGAGATCCAGTAGCTATCCATCATGCACAGGTCAAAGAGCGTATCATAACTCTTGGCAACGATCATATCGCTTTCGTTATTGCTCTTTCTGACAGCCCAGTAGCTGAACTCTCTGCCTTCATAGGTGTCGAGCGCTTTGATCGCCAGCATTTGCTCATCGATCTTATGGTTCGCGGCATAGGGAAGCTGGAGATCGGTGTACGCGCCGGTGGGAGTCGTGCGGTAATGGGCATAGACCGTTCTGGTATCCTGTACGGCGGTGATGGTGGCACAGGTCAGGTTATCTGTCGTCGCTTCATCACCCTCCGTGATGACCGTACCCGCTTTGACGGAGGTCTTTTCGATCATACCCTCTCTGTTGCTCCAGCGCAGGGTCTGGCCGTAGTTGCTCTCATACGGAGCGTTCTCAAGGATGAATTCATCGTTCAGGCGATAATCGCCGTCGTTGGTGATCGCGCAATTCTCGCTCTTTTCATCGAGCTGATCGGCGGTCAGCGTACCCTTTTTGACAAAGGTGCGCTCTGTGCCGTAGCGGTCGATGAACTGGTAGTTGATGGTGTAGGGCAGCTCAGTGATATCGGTACGGCGCTTGAATACCGCGATGATATGCTTGTCTTCGTGCCTGTCGAGTACATTCGTCAGCGCTGTAGGCGACCATTCACTGTCGGCGTTCCAGTTCTTTTTACGGATAAACTTATAGCCGCCTTCACCATCCGGTACGGAGTAATCCTCCTGCCACCATTCGGTGAACTCATATTTATAGAGCTTGTTATCGTTGGGCTTAGGCTCGATGCTGAGGGTGTAGCCCTGTTCCTTGTCATACGGGAGGGGACTGTTGTTTACGTAATTGAACGGATTGGAGAACGAGAAGCAAGAGCCGGTATAGCTGCCGTCGGCGTCGATCGGCGCGTTTTTGACGATCTCAGCCGCCTGGATATCCTCCTGTGTTTCACCGGAGTCGCCGCCGGAGGGCAGCGCCTCTTCCACATAGCGGAACTCGAAGTTCGCCTGCACCAAGTCCTGCTTGACGACAGCATAATAGGTGGTGTCATCCTCGGGCAGGGTATCTGCCTCTATGCCTAAATCGGCTTTGGTCAGTGTCAGCCACTTTGAAGGATCATTCTCGTCATACGCGACAAGCGGGGTACCGGTACCCTCGGGGTTATCGAACCAACCGAGGAAGGTGTAGCGGTGGGAGTGGAACGGTGTGCCGTCGCTGTGTGTCGCTTCATTGAAGTTATAGAAGGTGACGTCATTGATCTTCTGATAGTCGTCGATCATCTGGAATGACAGGGATACGCCGCCGTAGAGGGGATCGCCGGTATCATGGTCATAATCCACTTCGGTATAGGGATCATCCTCGTTTTGGCATACGACCTTATATTCCAGCTCGCGGTCATAGTGCTTCTTATAATATACCTTGACGAGGTTGACGTCGGGGTTATCGGGATTTGTCGGCGCAATCGTCAGGGTGACGTCGCCCGAGCCGATCCTGATATAAGGAACATCTTCGCCGCCGATCGTATAGGTCGTATCGGTGGGCGCGGAGATGGTGATGGTTTTTTCGACCTTTTCGGGCGGATTATGATCAAAGGTCTTTAAGATACCGTTCCATTCGCCGGTAACATCTTCACCGGCGGCTTTCTTTTGGTTGTATTCCTGTTCCGCGTGGTAATCGACATACTGATAGACGTAGTCGTAGGTGTTTCGGTCATAATAGAGCCGGATGGTTGTCTTTGTCGTACCCGTGATCTCCACTTCGGCGTCATCCGCTACCGTCGTGACGGTCGTACCGCCGGAGTCGGTCACGTATACCTCGTTGTGATCGGACACATGAGTGAAGCCGTCGGAGACGATCAGCTGCGGAACACGTTCCTGATACAGCTCGGAGAGGTCGACATAGGTGGATTCGACCTCGGGCGTATCGGGATCGTCCGTGATCTCCACCTCAAGATTTTCGGTCAGATAGTGCGAGTAACCGTCGTCGTCCGTGTTTTGCTTATAATACTCGACCTCATAAACATAGTTTTTATCGTTTTTGTTATAGTAGAAGGTGATCACGTTGGTCGCGAGCTCTTCCTCTTTCTGTGCATCGGCGTTACTTTCGGTGGATGCGGTAAGCACGATCGACTGTGACATCTTCTCGGCTGTATAGCCGGGGATGAAAGGCGCATCCTCTTTGATGGAGCCGTGGGTGGAGTACACTTCATCCTTACCCAACTCGGCAGGATCGAGCAGAGGCGTGCGGCTGGAAGCGTCCAAATACTGGACGCGGTAGTATACGCCGCGCTTCTGGATATATTCAAAGGTAAAGGTATTCGGCTCGTACTCGCTTGCCTGTGCGTTCGCCCTGATGACAAGGGAGTGGGATTTTGTCGTCGGCCACCAGTTGACGCCATCCTCGGACCATGCGTGGTCGGCGTTCAGATCGGCGCCGCCCTTCGCGTCAAAGGTACGCGTCTTCCAGACAAAGGCTCTGCCCGTAGTGGGGTCGGCAACCTCATTCTCCGGATTGTCTTGTTCGACATAGGTGACCTTATATTTCGCCGCCTCCTTGGTCGCCCATTCCGCATAGAGCCTGAGCTGCGCGCCTTCGGAAAAGCTCGCCTCATGGTTCAGCGCGGTGATGGGGACGTTCTCGGGGTCGAAACGGACAGGGATGTTATCGCGCAGATAGTACCAGCCCGCGAACATCGCGCCGGTGGTCGGCGGGATCAGGTCGGGACGGAGGTTATTCGGGTCTTCTTCGACGTTGGCGGGGATGTCCTTCATCTCCATATAATCGCCGTAGTGTACCGGAACCTCACCGTTGATCTTGTTGGCGTCTACATAATAGTCGTTGTAGGTGGGATAGAAGCTGACGTTGATGATCTTGGGATCCCATTTGGCGTACAGGGTCACGTCCTCCGCGGGCATCGTCGCGGTATCTTTATCGACCATACGGTAGTAGTAGGGGGTGTAGTACCAGCCCATAAAGTTGTAATACTCTCTCAGATCTTCATTGAAGTAGACAGGATCGCCGTTATACCAGTAGCGGTATTCGCCCGCCAGATGTTCACCGTCTTCATGTGTATATTTGGAGTTCAGCGGCGCGCCGTACATGACCTCGCGGGTCTTGTCCTCTTCCAGACGGTTACCGTTACGCCATTTCAGCACATAGGAAAGGCGGTGGTAGAAGAACTTGATGGTCGCGTGGCGGTATGTGTTTGTATCATCCGACCAGTCGACGATCGTATTGGTGTTGTCGAGAACAATTTGTCCTTTATCGTTTGTCCGTTTATTCTCGATACTAAAACCGGCTAAATCTGTAGGAACCTGATCGCTGCGAGCGGCTTTCGTCTTATCGGTTAAGTTGTTGATCGGGTATTGGGAGCCGGAGTCGGTCGTTTCGATTCTGTTCTCTGTTTTGATACCGTAATAGCGCTTACTGCTGTCGTAAACAAACGGTACGGAGGGATCGACCGCTTCATACGAGGTGTTGGTTTGACGAACATATACATTCTCATATAAGCCTGCGTCGATCAATGCCTGCGGACCATCGGGACTGCCATCGTTATTATTGTCGTCTTCCATTAAATTGATCTCTCTCGGCAGCAGTTCAACATAGTTTTCGTAGGTAAAGTGAAGGATCCTGTCGTTTCCGTAGTTCCAGTTATTCGAAGTTGACGTATTCGTCCACGAGAGCAGATAGTGTAACTCGTGTAAGGAGTTTTCTTTGGTCTTGAACATCAGTTCGTCGCCGAGCTTTTCATAAACACCTTTTACTGTGAAGTTATTTACGGAGGTATGGCTTGCATAATAATTGGTGTAATACTCCACCGCCCAGCTGCCGGGCTCGCAGTTCTGTCCGGCATACCCTTTTTTGGGGACGATGGTAATCGCGTCGATCAGCCATTTGCCCTTCAAGGGCGCGTCGTATCTTGCCTTTACCTCATAGTAATAATATCGGTATTTCTTTTTACTGTAGCCGGTATCCGTATAATCGATGTATTTTTCCTCGAGGTTTCCGCCGTTTTCTTTCAGGTACTCTTCCTTGACATGCGGCAAGGACTCAGCAATACCTGACTGCCACGAGCCTGCTGCCAAAGCCTCCATGTAATTCTCGTTGCTACCATAATCTTTGTTCGAAAAGCTCTTGGTGCTATTGGTCAGACTGTAGGTATTGGTAAGTTGACCGTTCTCAAAATTCTGTCTTGCGTAGAAGAACTTCAGAGTAAAGTCTTTTCTGTTGTAGTATACATTCAAACGTGTGGTGCCGTCGCCGAGCACTTCGATATGCGTTTTTTGTCTGTCTGTTTCAAATATGCCGCTGAACTGTAGTTGAGAAACATCCTCGTTAAAATCATAGTACTTTTCTTTGCCGACCAGCTCCTCGCTCTTGGCTTCACTGATGGCGGGGAAGTCGATGACCTGATTCTGTTTGTTCAGCGGCCTGCCTTGGCTGTCTGTACGGGGAATGATTTGACCGTCTACCTCATCGACTGCCTGAGGACTAAGGTTATATTTGAAGAATTCCTTGATCTTCATCGTCTGACCCGCGGCGTTTTTGATCTCGGTATCGAGATTCACGAGTGTACCGGAGGGGACGTTCTCGATATCCTTTGCCGCGACAACAGTGTAGTTTTGCGCGATCAGTGCTCTTGCTTCGTCAACATTGTGGATATGCTCCGGATCCTGGATATCATTGGCGGTGATATCGTGACCGTCGGGATTCTCGATCCAGTAGACGACGCTGTAGCTGGTGGTGCCGGGATCCCACATCGCCTTGTAGTGTGTATCGTGCGCGGGGATCGTGCCGTCGGTGAAGTTGAGGTAATATTGGCTGACGTCAAGATCCGGGTCGATCGGCTCGCCGTGCTCGTCGAACAGCGGATCACCATTGCCGTCGAGCAACTCGTTGCCGTCTTCGTCGATGAATTTCCATGTTTCATCTTCGCTGAGGTGATGCTCGATGGCGTAGTCGGTGTAGGCGTACTCAAATTCCTTGGAATCTTTATCGGTACGCAGCCACCCCATGAAGGTATAGCCCATTCGCTTGGGCTCGGTGATATGGTAGGCGGACTGGTACTTTGCGTAGACGGGGTCAAGACCGTAGCCGTGCTCGCCGAGGTCAAAGTTGACGGTGTAGTAATTACGGTCGTAGTAAACGCGGAATACGGTAGAACCGTCGGCGGCGATCGCGTCGGGCTCATGGAACAGGTTGGTAAAGCCCTCGAACTGGATATCCTCCAGATCGGTGGGGTTGGAGCCTGTCAGACCGTAGCGGTCGGTCAGCGTTGAGGGCAGGGTATTATCGCGCGTATAGAGGTCGTCGTACAGGTTCTGCTTGTAGTAGAGCGCGCGGTAGTGCGTCAATCCTGCGATATAATAGACGTCAGCGGTCTCGCTCGCGCTGATGGATGTGATGTTGAACGTCGTCGTCAAAGCAGAGTCGCCGCCCTCTTGGGCAGTCATCGGGACAAAACCGTCGATCGTCGGATTGGTGACGGTCAGGTTGACGTCGGCGCCTGCCGGATAGGTCGCGACATACGCGTCACGCGCGGGGGTACCGTCCGCAAAATAATAATTGATGCGGACATTGTAATAGGTATCCGCAAGGACGCTGATGACCGCGACGGAGAAGATGGTCTCCAGCAGCAATATCAACGTGACAAATAACGAGGTGATCTTGATCAGCTTATTGTTTTTGCGGCTGTTATTCTTTTTGAGTGCAAAACGGTAGTCGATCTTCATCAATCATCATCTCCTACAATATAAATTAAGGTAATGGACACGGTAGCCAGCCGTGTCTGTTTTCCTTTTCAATGCCTAAGCTGTAGAATGAGAAGGAATGGT
>JAHKVW010000030.1 GCA_020624805.1 bacterium
ACATCAAATAAACATCAGCTCGTGAGTTTTGAGCAAAAGAAGAACCGCACGGACAGTCAAAAATGGCTTATCCATGCGGTTTCTTTGGTTGCGGGGGTGGGACTTGAACCTCACGACCTCCGGGTTATGAGCCCGACGAGCTACCATCTGCTCCACCCCGCGATATCTGCCTTTCAGCCTCTATATGGTATCACTCTGCGGCGGATTTGTCAAGGGCGAATGGGGTCGAATCGGGGAAATCTCAAAGTTTTTGGTTATTTTAGTCAATTTGATTGAAAAACCAATTGACATTATAGTGTTTTGTGATAAAATATACCATATATACATATATGTTTTTTGTTCATTGATTCGATCAAAAAGCGATTCGGCAAATGGTCAGACAGATAGCTTGTTTCTAATCGATATAGGATCAGCGCTGTGTTGTCAGACAGCTTGAACGCGGCGCGGAGGCTGTCGCGAATCGCGTTGAAAACGGACACGAGGAGATGAGATCGGTGGCCGGGAATATGGACAGCAAGCGACGATTCGGCGCGGTGATACCCGCCGCGGGAATGTCCTCGCGCATGAGGTCGTTCAAGCCGCTGTTGCCGTTTCGCGACAGCACCGTGATCGAGTGTACGGTAGAGACTGTACTCAAGGCTGTGCCGACGGCAGTTGTCGTTTTGGGGAACAAAGCCGATGAGGTCGAGCGGGTGTTGAAAAAGCGGTTCGGAGAAAGACTGACGATCGTCCGCAATCCCGATTATCGTACTACCGATATGCTGCGTTCGGTGCAGATCGGACTGGATGCGCTATGGGAGTGTGACGCTTTCTTTCTGCTGCCGGGTGATATGCCGGCGGTAGGGAGTGAAACGCTCGAGGCGCTGATGCGGGAATTCGATGGAAGGAACATGGTGATCTTTCCGACCTGCAACCACAGAAAAGGTCATCCGCCGCTGATACACGCATCGATGATCCCCGCAATTCAAAACTACCGGGGTGAGGGCGGTCTCAGGGAGGTGTTCCGAGATGTCCCGCAGCGATTGATCGAGCTTTCAGATATGGGCATAACGGCAGATCTTGATACCCCGAAGGATTATGCCGAAATAATAAATCAAACACCGCATGATCGGGGTGTGCGGTAGTATTCACATTATTCATCCGAGAAGATGATACAGGAGGTTTTTTTATGGCATTTTACAGATGCAGTAATTGCGGTCAGGTTTTTGAGGCTCCGGACGGAGCAACCAGCGCTTTTTGTTCAAACTGCGGAGCACAGCAAATGCTGGGAGGAATTGATAATTCTCAGAATTACAACAACCAGCCGCAGCAGCAGGAGCAACAGCCTCAGAACAACGATGCTCAGAACGGCGCTTACAACAACGGCGCGCAAAACAACTATTATCAGCAGCCGCAGCAGCAACCGATGCAGCAGGAACCCGAACAGTCTCAGCAGCCGATGCAACAACCCCAACAGAGTAAGGTCGTGACACAGAAACCCCTCAACGGAGTATCTTATAATAACAACGTGCCTAATAACAACGTGCCCCAGTCGCCTCAAGCATCTGCTCCTGAGAAAAAGAAGGTCAACAAGGGCTTGATCTTCGGCCTTTCCGGCGGCGGCGTAGCGCTGATCGCACTTATCATCGTATTGGTTATCGTACTCGGCTCCGGTTCTTCGACAAAAACAAATCACAAGATATCTGCCGGTTATGATCATTGCGTTGCGCTCAACAATGACGGCACCGTAGTCGCAACCGGCGACAACGGCAACGGACAGTGTAACGTGCAGGGTTGGAAGGACATCGTTTCCGTTTCCGCGGGCGATGAGCATACGCTCGGTCTGAAAAAGGACGGCACCGTGATCGCTGTCGGTTATAACGGCTACAAGCAGTGTGATGTGCTTAACTGGACGGATATCACCGATGTTTCTGCCGGCTATCTCCACAGCCTCGGTCTGAGAAAAGACGGTACCGTGATCGCAACCGGTTATAACTCTACCCAGCAGTGCGAAGTCGGCAACTGGACGGATATTATCGACGTCGAAGCCGGTTACAGACACAGCGTCGGTCTGAAAAAGGACGGCACCGTAGTCGCGACCGGTTCTAACACCTTCGGTCAGTGTAATGTTAACGGCTGGACGGATATTATTGCTGTCGCTGCCGGAGATTATCAAACGGTTGGTCTGAAGAAGGACGGTACCGTTGTCACTACCAGCGATAATTCTACCAACAGCACTTCCGGCTATAACAATGTTGTCGCAATCGACGCAGGAAATGACCATGTCGTAATGCTGCATGAGAACGGTGAGGTATCCGCTGTCGGTTACAGCACCGACGGTCAGTGCAACACGAGCGGTTGGACCGACGTTACCGAGGTAGCGGCAGGCGGTGATTTTTCCGTAGCGTTGAAAAAAGACGGTACGGTTGTTGCTACCGGTGAAAATGATGACGGTCAGTGCAACGTCAGTTCCTGGAAGCTCAAATAAGAGTGTCGATCAAGACGTCGGATACATCGTCATTTCATTTGAATAAGTAACAGATATAGTGCTTGCTTCGCCCGTGTCGTGATACAGGCGGAGTGGGCACTATACTCTTTATTGAATGAATAACGGTAAGAGAACGGGCGCATAGATCGAAAAAAGCGTAAACGTTTCATGTCGAACACGAGTATAACAGGACTTGTTCTATTGGTGTTCAGTATGAGAACAGGGGTCCATAATGAAATGCTATAACTGTAAACAGGATATCGGCAGTGCGGCGACGTGCCCATACTGCGGAGCGGTGGTGCTCAAAGAGCCCCGACCGCACCATCTGCCTTCGGGCAGCATGATCGCCGGTCGGTACCGGATCGACGGTGTGTTGGGTGAGGGCGGATTCGGCATCACTTACCTCGGGCGTGACAGTAAGCTCGGTCACGCTATCGCGATCAAAGAGTATTTTCCGCAGGGGCTGACCCATCGGTACACCGATGGATCCTATGAAGTATATGCCAGCTCGTCGGACGAAGATCAGACTTTTATCCACGGAAGAGAACGCTTCTTGAAAGAAGCACAGACGCTCGCGCAGTTTACGGCTGAGCCGGGTGTAGTCTCGGTCACCGACTATGTGGAAGAAAACAACACCGCCTATCTGATCATGGAGTATCTTGAGGGCATAACATTGATGCAGTACATCAGGCTGAACGGCATGATGAGTGCGGATCAGACCTTCACCATGCTTGAACCGGTGATGAAAACACTTGAGAAGATCCATGCTGCCGGTGTGATCCATCGTGATATCAGTCCCGATAATATTATGTGGCTGGGCAGCGGTCAGCTTGTGTTGATGGATTTTGGTTCAGCAAGGAAGTTCGTCGATGACCGCCGCTCGATGTCGGTCATGCTCAAAAAGGGTTACGCGCCGATTGAACAGTATCGCCGCAGCGGCGAGCAGGGTCCGTGGACAGATGTCTACGCGATGTGCGCGACGATCTATCACTGCATTACGGGGAAGCTACCCGTTGATTCGCTCGACAGAGCCGTGGAGGATACGCTGCAAAAGCCCTCTGCGATGGGCGCGGCGATCTCACCCGCACAGGAAAGGGTGCTGATGTACGGCATGGCGGTCGATCAAAGAGACCGCTGCCAAAACATGACGGAGCTGCTCGGATTGTTGGAACGCGCAAAGAATGCGGGCGATGAGGCGACGATGTCCGCGGACACGGAGGATCTCGATTCGAACGCGACGGTAGCGGTGGACGAGAATGACTACGTATATTCCGGATATCATGATGATTACCGGGATTCGAGAGGAGACGAACACCGCACAGATCCCGTATACCAAAAGCCGGTGTATTCCGCATCCCGCGGCAGCGGCGATCCATACCAAAACGCCGGCGGCTCAGGCGCATATCAGAATGCGCGCGGATATGCCGATCCCTACAAGGGAAATCAAAACGGTAAAAACAAATCATCAAAAACAAAGCTGATATGGATTCCGATCCTTTGTGTAGTGCTTACAGTGTTGATAGGAGTGTTGGCTTACCAACTGATTACGCTGAAAAGTTCCGATGAGGACAAAGAAATCAATTCCGGCGATTCCTCATCGGTCGCCGACGGCGCTGAGTCCAAAGAAAAAAAGGACGAACAAGATCAGACATCCGCTCCCGTTCCTGCCGCGTTGCAGCATGTGCTGACCAAGAGCGGTACGACGCAGCAGCAGCTCAACGATAAGGGCTGTTACCAACTGGTGACGGTTTCATCTAACGGCACAAAGGCGGAGATCCGCTTCTATGATCGCACGGGCGATACATGGACGGGAAACGATACGCTGACCTGTTCGGGATACGTCGGTGATAACGGCGTATCGACGGATATTTATGAGCACTGTCATGCGACGCCGAAGGGCTGCTATCCGGTTGGTGATGCTTTCTATATCGGCAGCAAACCGGAAACAGATCTCGAGTCCTTTGAGATCACGGATGACACCTACTGGGTCACAGATCCCGACTCAAAATACTACAATCAGCGCGTCGAGGGTACGGGCAACAAGGATTGGGAAACCGCGGAGAAGATGATCACTTATGAGGATTATAAGCGCGGCTTCGTTGTGGAGTTCAACACAGAAGCGGTCTATAACGCCGGCTCAGCGATCTTTTTCCGGATCGGCTCCAAGGCGACCGCCGGCGGTATCGCCCTGTCACAGAGCAATGTCGAAAGTTATCTGAGAAACCTCGACAGCACAAAGAACCCTTATATCATTATCGTATAAATCAATTCCCTACTGCATCAGGAGGTGCGTATATGAAAGAGATATGTCGGTCGGTCAAGAAAAAAGACCATGACCCGAAGATCGAAGGTCGTTCGGTCTATGTTGACGACTACAATCTGAGTGCAAACGGCAGCAAGATCCTTTGCGGCAGACTGCTCCATTCGATCTATGCCAAGGCGAAGGTGCTTTCCGTCACCGTGCCCGAGCTGCCCGAAGGGTATTTTTGGGTCGACCGAAACGACGTTCCCGGTGATAACAACGTCAATATCGTGTTGGATGACACACCGGTATTTTGCCGCGACACGGTGGAATATATCGGCGAGTCGATCGGTATGATCGCAGGCCCCGATGAAAAGGTTGTCGAAGAGCTGCTCAAAAAGGTCGAGGTCGAATATGAGGAGCTCGAGCCCATGCTCGATCTGAGAAACGGAAAGGAGACCTTCTTTGATTACCACTTCGGTCACGGCGACGTCGAAAAGGCGTTTGCCGAAGCGGATAAGGTCTATGAGGAGGAGTTCATCACCGGCTATCAGGATCAGACCTATCTGGAGCCGCAGGGCATGATGGCGGAGCCTGAGGAGGACGGCAGGATGTTTGTCCACGGCTCTTTGCAGTGCCCCTACTACGTCCACGGCGCTGTCGCCAGAGCGTTGGGTACGGGTCCCGAGGGCGTGCATATTCTGCAGGATGTGACAGGCGGCGGCTTCGGCGGCAAGGAGGATTATCCCTCCATCTTAGGATGTCAGGTCGCGGTAGCGGCGAAGAAGTCCGGTCAGCCGGTACGCTGTGTCTATCACCGCCGCGAGGATCTGGAATTCACCCCCAAGCGACATCCTTCTTTATGTAAATACAAGCTCGCCGTCAAGGACGGCAGAGTGACCGCCGTTGACGCGGACATTCGCTTTGACGCGGGCGCGTACTCGACCCTCAGCGCGGTCGTATTACAGCGCGGTATCATCGCCGCGCCCGGTATCTATAATATCCCCAACGTGAATGTAACAGGTAAAGCGGTCAAGACCAATACCGCGCCCTGCGGCGCGTACCGCGGTTTCGGCGCGCCCCAGACCTTCTTCGCGATCGAGATGATGATGGATCATATCGCGCAGGATATGGGCGTTGACAGCATTGAATTCAAGCAAAAGCATTTTGTCAAGCAGGGCGATATGACCTCTACGCAGGGCAGGTATCATTTCCCGGTGCCGATCCCCGCGATGCTCGATGAGGTCGACGAGCTGTGCGATCTGAAACGCAAGCACATCGAATACAGCAAGCCGCAGTCGGGCAGATACCGCAGAGGTATCGGTTTCTCGTCGATCTTCCACGGCGCGGGCTTTACCGGCTCGGGCGAGCGCGATATCATCAAGGCGACCGCCAAGCTGCGCAAATATGCTGACGGCACCGTTGAGGTGCTTGCCTCCAACGGCGATATCGGTCAGGGTGTGCGCACGACCTTCCCCAAGATCGTTGCTCATGAGTTGAACATCCCCCTCGAAAAGGTGTATTACAGCCACCCCGACACCGCGCGCGTACCCGATTCGGGCCCCACGGTCGCGTCCCGTTCGCTGATGACCGTCGGCGAGCTGCTGCGCCGTGCCGCGATCAAGCTGCGTGATATCTGGGAGGACGGCAAGGAGCAGGAGGTCGAGGAGCGTTACAAACAGCCCGACTTCATGATCCCGTTCTATCTTGACCGCTTTGAGGGTGACGCATATCCCACCTACGCGTGGGCGGTCAGCGCCGTCGAGGTCGAGATCGATACCTACACCGGCGTTGTCGAGATCCTCGGCGCGTACGGCAACTTTGACGTCGGTACTCCCGTGGACTACAACATCGTCGTCGGTCAGATGGAGGGCGGCTTTCTGCAGGGATTGGGCTACGCCTCGATCGAGAAGATGAATTATGACGCCAAGGGCAGGATCCGCAACAACAGCTTCACCGATTATCTGGTGCCCACCTCGATGGATGTGCCGAATCTGGTGGCGAAGATGCACGTCGAGGAATATCCCGGCGGCCCCTACGGCGCGAAGGGCGCGGGTGAGCTGCCGCTGGTAGCGCCGCCTGCCGCTTATCTCGAGGCGGTCGAAATGGCGCTCGGCGGTATGAAGAAGCATCGCCTGAACGCGATCCCGTTCTCTACCGAGGACGTCATTCTGGAACTGAACAAGGAGGTGCTGTGATGAACGGTATCCGCTTCAGACTCAACGGAAAAGATACGTGCTATGAAGGTTCGGCGGCTGATCGCCTGCTGGACGTTCTGCGCGATGAATACGATATGAAAAGCGTCAAATGCGGCTGTAAAGAGGGTGAGTGCGGCGCGTGCGCCGTGCTGATCGACGGCGTGCTGATCAACTCCTGCTGTGTCGCGATGGGCGCGGTGGATTCGCATGAGATCCTTACCGTCGAGGGCTATCGCGAGACAGCGCGTTTTGAAGCGCTCTCCAAAGCCTTTGCCGATCTCAGCGCGGTACAGTGCGGCTTCTGCATCCCCGGCATGATCCTTGCCGCCGAGGCGCTGCTCAGCAAAAACGCCCATCCCACCGAACAAGAGGTGCGCACGGCGCTGTCGGGCAACATCTGCCGCTGTACCGGCTACAACGCGATCGTGAACGCGGTAATGAATGCCGCGAAGGAGGGTGACGGATTATGGTAAACGGATATAAACCCACCACATTACAGGAAGCGGTCGAGATCAAAGGCCGCACCGACGCGATCCCTTACGCGGGCGGCACCGACCTGATGGTCAAGAACATCCCCGACGCGGTCTACCTCTTCTTGAACGATATCGACGAGCTCAAACAGATCACGCAGGATGACGAATACATCCACATCGGCGCGGCGGTCACCTTTACGCAGGCGCTCGCCGATGATCTGGTCCCGCCTTTGATGAAAGAAGCGATCTCGCGCATCGCCGCGCCCGCGATCCGCAATGCGGGCACCTTCGGCGGCAACCTCGGGAACGCGTCCGATAAAGCGGACTCCGTCTTAGCGGGTTTCGCGTTGGACGCGCGCGTACGCCTTGTTTCTGTCAGCGGGGAAAGAAACATCCCCTTTGACGACTTCTGCGTGCGCCGCGGCGTTACCAACATCGGGGATGATGAGCTGATCGCCGAGATCCTGCTCCCGAAAGAGAAATGCGCCCTGCCGTATTATTACAAGAAGATCGGCGGCAGAAGCGCGCTGGCGATCTCCCGCGTCGCGTTCGCGGGCGCTTATGAGGTGCGGGACGGCGTGATCCAAGCGATTTCCGCCACCGTGATCGGCGAGGGCAAGTTCACCCGCTATCGTGAGGTGGAGGCGACCCTGATCGGGAAAAAAGTCGATGAAGTCAGGGCGAACGCCGATGAATATGCCGAGCGCTTTATCGAGAAAATGACCTTTATCCGCGGCAGAGTATCCACGGAATACCGCAAGGTGGTCGTGACCAACCTGTTCAAGGATTATCTCGCTTCACTCGAGTAAGGAGTGTGAAGAGAGGAGCTTGTGGAAACGCAACGCATTTTTGGTATGGCAATATGTTGATTGACATTAAAATCGGGTGCGGGTGTCCCGCCACTCACTCCTAATTCCTAACTCCTAACTCCTAACGAAAAAGGTGATACTATGTTTACAGTCAATATCAACGGAAAAGATTATGAATCCGCTCATGATAAAAAACTGCTCCGTTTTCTGCGTGATGATCTGCATCTGACTGCCGCCAAGGACGGCTGCTCCGAAGGCGTATGCGGCACCTGTACCGTCCTCGTCGACGGCAAAAAGACCAAAGCCTGCGTTGTATCCTTGTCGAAATTGCAGGGCAAAAAGGTGCTGACCGTCGAGGGCATCGACCCCGATGAGATGCGCGTGTATGAGCACTGCTTTGCCGAAGCGGGTGCGGTGCAATGCGGCTTCTGCATCCCCGGCATGATCATCTCGGCAAAATCGCTGTTGGATGAGAACCTCAGCCCGACGCGCGAGGACGTCAAGAAAGCCATCAAGGGCAATCTCTGCCGCTGTACCGGCTACAAAAAGATCGAGGATGCGATCCTGCTCGCTGCGGATTATTTTCGTGAAAAGTGCGAGCTCCCCAAGCCGCCCACGACCCTCCATATGGACGAGTACGCCCAGCGGATCGACGCCAAGGAGAAGGTCAACGGCACGGGACTCTTTGCCGACGATCTGTATTTTGACGGTATGTTGTACGCCAAGGGTCTGTACTCGAAGTACCCCCGCGCGCGTATCAATAAGATCGACTTCTCCCGCGCCTTACAGCACCCCGACTGCGTTGAGATCCTCACCAAGGACGATGTGAAGAACAACAAGATCGGTCACATCAAGCAGGACTGGGATGTGATGCTCGGCGAGGGCGATATCACCAAGTATGTCGGCAACGTGCTGGCGGTCGTCGCGTCGACCAGGCAGGAATCCCTGCAGGAGATCCTCGATCTGATCGAGGTCGATTACACGGAGCTGAAGCCCCTGACCTCACCCTATGAGGCGTTGAAGGGCGACGCGCCGCTGATCCACGAGGACGGCAACGTGATGAGCCGCGCCAACCTCGTCCGCGGCAACGCCGACGAGGCGATCAAGAACTCCAGATTCGTCGTGACCCGCAAGTACAAGACCTCGTGGCAGGAGCACGGCTTTATGGAGCCGGAATGCTGTGTGGCGCTCCCCGAGGGCGACGACGGACTGTTGATCTATACCTCCAGCCAGAGCATCTATGACGTACAGCGCGAGTGCAGTAAAGCGCTCGGGCTCGCACCCGAAAAGGTGCATGTCCGCGCGCCGCTTGTCGGCGGCGGCTTCGGCGGCAAGGAGGATATGAGCGTCCAGCCCTACGCCGCGTTGATGGCGTGGTACACCAAGCGCCCTGTCAAGGTCAAGTACAGCCGTCAGGAGAGCTTGAATTATCACGTCAAGCGCCATCCGATGGAGATGGAGTTCACCACCGCGTGTGACGAGAACGGCATCCTCACCGGTATGAAAGGCGTCATCATCGCCGATACCGGCGCCTACGCCTCTCTCGGCGGCCCGGTGCTCCACCGCGCCTGTACCCATGCGGCGGGTCCGTATAACTATCAGAATATCGACATCTTCGGTATGTCGGTCTATACCAACAATACCCCCTCGGGCGCGTACCGCGGCTTCGGCGTGACGCAGAGCTGTTTCGCGACCGAGAGCAATATCAATCTGCTCGCCGAGATGGCGGGCATCGACCCGTGGGAGTTCCGCCGCCGCAATGCCATCAAGCCCGGCGACGTCCTCCCGAACGGTCAGACTGCCGATCCCAACACCAACATGGAGGCGTGTCTGGACGCTGTCAAGGACATTTATTACAGCAACAAATATGTCGGTCTCGCCTGCGGCTTCAAGAACTCGGGCACCGGCATGGGCAAGAAGGATATCGGACGCGTCCTGCTTTCGGTCGAGGACGGCAGGATCCATATCCGCACCTCCGCCGCCTGTATGGGTCAGGGCATCGGTCAGATGGTGCTCACCGAGATCTGCCACGTGACGGAGCTGGATCCCGCGCTGTTCTACTTTGAGACCTCCGACACGATCCGCACCCCCGACGCGGGCACCTCGACCGCCTCACGCCAGACGGTGATGACCGGTGAGGCGGCACGCAGGGTGGGGGAGAAGCTCAAAGCCGCCTTAGCGGGCGGCAAGACCCTCGCCGACCTGGAGGGTCAGGAATTCTTCGGCGAATACAGCGCCAAGACCGATCCCCTCGGCGCGATCAAGGAGAATCCCGTCAGCCACATCTCCTATTCCTACGGCGTCCAGTTGATCATTCTCGATGACGACGGAAAGATCAAAAAGGCGGTGTCCGCCTTTGACGTCGGTACGCCCGTCAACATCCAGTCCGTTGAGGGACAGATCGAGGGCGGTATGGTCATGGGCATCGGTTACGGCGTGACCGAAAAGTTCGAGTGCAAGGACGGCTATCCCGTGTCGCGGTTCGGCAGGATCGGCTTTATGCGCGCGGATGAAGCGCCTGAATTAGAGGTCATCCTCTGCCGCCCCAAGGAAGAGGATAAACTGCCTTATTCACTGGGCGCAAAGGGTTGCGGCGAGCTGTGTATGATCCCGACCGCTCCCGCCTGCGCACTGGCATACTACAAATATGACGGCAAGTTCCGACAGAGCCTGCCGCTCAGCGATACCCCCTATCGCAAGGATTGAATCACGTAAAAACACCGCGGAGAGCATGACGCTTTCCGCGGTGTTTCTGTATCCATTAGTATTTGTCGGCGAAGGCTTTTAACTTTGCCTCATTCAGTCTCCCGTTGAGCAGTGCGCCCTCCACGATCGTTGCCCCGGGAGCGCTTGACTGTAATCCCGCGACCGCTTTGCCGAAGCCCGAACCGCCGGAGGTGGCGAACAGTACGATCTTCTTGTCGGAAAAATCATAGGCTTCCAAAAAGCTGTTGATGATCGTCGGCGCGACGTACCACCAGATCGGGAAGCCGACAAAGACAGTGTCGTATTCCGCAATGTTCGCGGAGGTATCCGCCAGCGCGGGTCGGGAGCTTTTGTCCTTCATCTCAACCGAACTGCGGGAGCTTTTATCCTGCCAGTTGAGGTCGGCTCGTGTATAGGGGACAGCGGGTTTGATCTCATACAGATCCGCGCCTGCCGCTTTTGCCAAGTCCTTTGCGGCGCGTGCGGTGGTGCCGCTTGCCGAAAAATAGGCGACTAATTTTTTGCTCATGATCGTTCTCCTTACGATTGATTCGGTTGAGATTGCCACAGCTCTTACGAGCTTCGCAATGACGCTTGATGGTATTCGGTTGAGATTGTGAGGAGTTGTCCAAATCTATGATTTGGCTAACAACTCCCATGCTCGTCGTCACTCGCTGAACTCGGTAGGCATATCCGGTTGGTATGCCTTGACCTCGTATCGCGGCTCCTCCTCTCCC
>JAHKVW010000031.1 GCA_020624805.1 bacterium
ATCTCTCCCTCCGAGCTCGCAAGCGAGCCCACCTCCCTCGTCAGAGGGAGGATGATAGACGTACTGTTCCTAACTTATATACTTTTTCGACAAACTGGCACCTCTGAGCAATCAGAGGTGTTCTTTTATGCGCGGAATCGATTTTTGACAGATCCTTTATTCGGTTGGATGCTTTCGGTCGATATCTTCTTTGATCTGCTCGAAGGTCACGCCGTATTTTTTCGCGATATCGGCGGCGTAGCTCACGCCCTGCGGCGGCGCGATACTGACCTTGAAGCTCCGCTCGCCGTCGTGCACGCCCGTGATCAGGCTTTCAACGCGGCTGTCGCCCTCGACCGCGTCGTTCAATTCGTCGACCGATCGTGCCAGATCGTGCATATGGGTGTTGAAGATCGCGCGCGTGCCGAGGTAACGCATGGATTTGACCACATCCTTGGCAATGAAAACGCCTTCGGCAACGCTTGTGGTCGCAAGGCTCTCGTTGAGGAGCAACAGACTGTAGCGGGTCGCGATCTCAAAGATCCTGGACAGGCGTTGACTTTCTTCTCCCAGTCTGCCCAGATCGACGGTCTCGTTCTCATCGGCGGGGAAGTGGCTGAAGATGTTGTCGCAGGGGCTGATCGACGCTTCTCTTGCGGGCACATACACGCCCCACTGCGCCATCAGCATCGCCAGTCCGATCGCCTGCGTAAAGATCGTTTTGCCGCCGCGGTTGGGACCGGTGAGGATATAGATACGGTGTTCGTCATTGAACGCGAAATCATTCGCGATGATGGCGATCTCTTCACCGTTCAGCTTGTTGATCGCGAGCTTCAGATTGTAGACGTCGTGAAAGGCGCAGGAGCGTTCCTCGACATCGCGGATCTCGGGATCGCAAAGCGGCATCCCGACGCCCTGCAGCTTTTCCGTCAGCTCCGACCAGCGGGTATAAAACAGGATCTCCGGCAGCAGACTGATGAGGGAGTATCCGTTGACATTGACATATTTTTTGATGGTCGATTTGATATCCGCGACCGTGCGCTTCATGATCTCTGTCACCTGCTTGCGGAGCGACTGCGACAGCGGATCCTTGCCCGTGACGTTGCTGGTCTCGATATGCGCGTCGTGTGTGGCGGCGCTGACCATATAACTGCCCATCGTGATCTCTTTGTGATTCGGATTTGCGGGATGATAGCGGTGATTCTCCCCGAGGTCGACGCCGCGGTTCAGATCATCCTTTCTGTCGGTAAAGCCCTTGAAGCGGCTCATCAGCCCGGAATCGCTGAATTTCGTATCGTTGAGCGCTACGATCCCGGCGCTTTCGGGACGCAGGTATTTGTCGAGGTTCACGCCGATGGTGATGCTCTTCAGCCGCTGCGCCTTTTCCATCACCTCGTCGATATCCGCCTTGAGCTCCTCAAAACCGCTTTCCTGCGCGATGTCGGTGACGATCTCCCGCAGACGCAACAGTCCGCCCGAGGTGATCGGGAGCTCAGAGAGCGTTTCTTTGAGCATATTGATACACGCCATGTAGTCGTCCATCTCGCGCAGACGGTTGATGAGCGACCACAGCGCCGTGGCGTCGTTGTCCATCTGAAAACGCTCCAGATCGCGCAGATCGGAGAGCTTCGCGACCAGCTCCTGCATTTTATCTCTGAGCTTTGGAAATCGCAGAAAATCCGCGAACACCTCGTGGCGATAGCGGATGGTATCGGCGTCCGTCGGCAGCTTTGTCATCATGCCCAAGAGATGCGGACGCTCCGTATGGCGATCGGTCAGCGCGTCCAGAATGAAGTTGAGGGACAGATCGTTGACCGCCTCATCATTCAGGGTATGATAGCGCCTTTCGGCGTTTTCGGGATATAACAGGCTGAAGTTCATCTTGTTCCTCCGTCATGGTTCATATATTTGAGTATACCACGTCGCAGCACGATATTCAACGAAAAATCCGCACAATACAAAAGCACCCTCGCGTTACAGCAAAGGTGCCATTGTATATGAAAGGAAATACGCTTAGTCATGCGGAGTTAGTTGAATGATGATCTATCCCGTCATGCGATGCGGGGCGAATCGGGTGAGGGAAAATCGATGATATCAGAATTGGCGGCTGAATTGACCGGGAGGACGATCCCCATCATCAGGGACGCCTTGCGGATCCTGCGCTTTCTGATCCTCTCTCGTCTGAGATCGCGCAGATCATAGGTGGTTTCCATTGTGTTCAGTTGAAGAGTCGATTTCATATTTACGCCGCCTTTCTTTATTGTTATTGTCATTGCGAAGCCCCGAACACGTTTCGGGGCTGTGGCAATCTCAACCGTTGTGGAAAGAATACCTCGTCCGAGTTGTGTGAGGGTAAGATCTTTTCTGTCTATGGCAGTATCATAACCTGTCAATATGATATCCGTGTGATTGAAGTGTGAAGATTTTGTGAGAGTTTTATCACGAGATTGTTTCATCATATAGGCTCCCTTTGGTAAAGGAGATTTCCCTGCTAGGGGAAATGTCCGCAATGCGGACAAAAGGGTCTGCTGCCTCCGCTAGGAGGGCTCAAACCGATAAAAGACTGACGGATTGTATTAATATCGGCAAAGCCGACTCCCTTCTATTGTTTATCACGGTTCACACAATCTTGTTTTTTCACATAATGTTCATATTTGTATCACGCAGAAAACAGATTGACGGGTTATGATATGGCTGTAATCAAAAAACATCCACATCGACATTGCAAAAGCGCCATCCTATACTGTATAGTTTGGAGCAGTACAGAACCTTTCGCAATGATCCGACAAAAAAGGAGGAACCACCATGAAAAAGATGATCGTTGTTTTATTAATCTTATTAATGATAACCGCCGCGCTGACAGCCTGCGGCAAAGCACAGGATCAGTCCGCGGGATCAAACGCTTTGGCGGATACATCCGCCAAGACGGCAGAAACGACCGCTGCCGCTTCGGCGACACAGACCGCCGCAAGCAGCACCGGTACCAAGCTCAGTCAGCCTAATGAGGTCGTCACCACCGCTAACGTCACCTCGAACGGCGCGATCAACGCGACCGAACTCTTCTCCGATCGCGACCTCAAGCAAACCGCCGATCTCACCGACGCGGTCTACTACGATCTCAGCGACAACAGCAACATCACCATCACCAAAGAAGGCGTCTATGTGATCTCCGGCTCCGCTTCCAACGCGTCTGTCATCATTGAAGCGGGCGATAACGATAAGGTTCAGCTCGTATTCAACGGCGCGACCATCTCCAACAGCTCCGCGCCCGCTGTCTACGTCAAGAACGCCGACAAGGTATTCGTCACCACCGTAGAGGGCACGACCACCGAGCTGACTGTCAGCGGCACCTTTACCGCCGACGGCGAGACCAACACCGACGCCGTCATCTTCTCCAAGGATGATCTGGTACTCAACGGTCTGGGCACACTGACCGTCAACAGCTCCGACAACGGTATTTCCGGCAAGGATGATATCAAGATCACCGGCGGTACCATCAACATCACCTCGACCGCCGACGCGATCGAAGCCAACGAGAGCATCGCGATCGCTGACGGTACCATCACCATCAAGACGAGCAAGGACGCGCTGCACGCCGAGAATGACGAGGATGACAGCACCGGTTATATCTACATCTGCGGCGGCACCTTCAACATCGACGCGGCCTCCGACGCGATTCAGGCGACCACGATTGCTCAGATCGACAACGGCAACATCACCGCAAGCGCTGTCGAGACGATCGAAGCGACCTATGTCCAGCTCAACGGCGGCACCTATAACCTCACCGCCTCCGACGACGGCATCAACGCGACAAGCAAGTCAAAATCCCAATCCGTCAAGATCGAGATCAACGGCGGCGATATCACCGTCAACATGGGTCAGGGCGACACCGACGGCATCGACTCCAACGGTGATCTGATCATCAACGGCGGCACCGTCAACGTCAACGCGCAATCACCCTTCGACTATGACGGTCAGGGACAGCTCAACGGCGGCACCGTCTACGTCAACGGCTCCCAGGTCACCGAGCTGACCAACCAGATGATGGGCGGCGGCATGGGCGGCGGCCGCGGCGGAATGGGCGGCGACCCCAATATGAACGGTAACGGCGGCCCCATGGGCGGCGGCTTCGGCAGATAAAGTGAAAAGGCGTGCGCGCCCATCAAACAAACCCCTTGAACGTGTTGTTCAAGGGGTTATCTGTTTTTGGAGCTTTATTATATTCAGATAAGATACCGCTGGATCGCTGTCGCGTCGAGAATGTCGCGCTCGCCGTCGCGGTTGAAGTCGGAGAAGCAGCGGATGTTTCCGATAGGAGCACCCATTTCATCATCCTCGGGATAATCCGCGATTTTTGCCGCGCAGCGCTGCATCATGGTCGCGTCGATCACGGTGATGCTGTTGTCGCCGTCGATATCGCCCAGCAGCTTTCCTTCGCCGAGCTCGTCAAATGTCTTTTGCAGTCCGTTGTACTCCTCGACCGTATTACCGTCCAACGGGATGAATCGATCCTGCTTTACATCATAGACGCCGTAGCCGGAATCAAACGGAGCGCCTACGCTCGGTCTTGTCACCACACGGTTACCGATAATGGCCTGATAGATGCCTGTGAGCTGAAGATAGGATTCCACGCGCAGGAGCACCCAGTCGACCTTGCCCGCGGCGTCGTGATGCTCAAACATCTCGTCATAGAGCTGATAATAATCCGCGAACCCTGTCTCACTCCGACCGCCGCGGGGAGGTTCGCATTCTATGAGGGGTACAACGTAATCGGCGCAGAAGCGGTCGAACAGCGTGTGGGACGGTCCCTTGGTGAAAGCGGGGTCGACGCCGCCGCACCAGGCGAAATCGTAAAGGAGAATGTTTCCGTCGTCATCTTAATCGCCATAGGTATACAGGTGTACCGAACCGTCGAACACACATTCCTGTGACTGCGTTTTGCCGTCGGTCAGGTAATAATACGTCATCCCCTCGGGCATCGAAAAGCGGTACATCTGCTCGGCATAGTCATTTATGTCAAAGGGATCCATCTTCGCACGGATGGTCGTTTCTTCTCCGTAATCGTTTTTTTCGGAGCGGCAGCAGATCATCAGATCATTATCGAACAGGTTCGCATGATTGTCAAAGACGATCAGGTTTTTCTCGACGGTATCCGCTTGCGTCGGGATGGTCGGATACGTCGCTCCTTCATTCGGCAGGGTGGGATCCGGCTCGTTGTAGGAGATCTCCTGTACGTTGACTTTATAGTAATAGCTGTCGTCGACCTCACCGGTCAGCGAGATCAGTACCCGCTCGCCTATGGGAATCTCGACGGTCTGGTGAGAGGCGTCGTCGTTGATGATGATGCAGTTGACGTTATACGGTATGAACGCCGCGTACATCACATCGCCGTTGTCATTGGAATCGACCGCCTCCATCTGGATACCGGGCCATTCATACGGCGCATCGAGATAGAAGCCGTTTTGTATTTCCATACCGAACAGATACGCGTCGGAGAACTGACCGGCATAGTCGGCAAAAAAGACTCTTCTTTGCAGTGCCGCCGGATTGGCTTCTCCGTTTGCCGACGCGATCAGCGGAAACGCGGTCAGCAGTAAACAGACCGTCAGAATGACAGCAATGATCTTTTTCATGATTCTTCCTCCTTGTAGGATTAACATGATCTATTTACATTAATTATAGCATAAAAATCGAAAGATGGAAACGAACTGTCACAAAAACGTGAGTAGCGGGTATAAAAAATAGAAGGCGATTTTTGTGCAGGGTGACAGTGTACAACTTGCATAAATTAACGCCGCGGATTTTGGATTGCTTATCCAATGCTTTTGTGATATGATTAATATGTATTTGTTTGCGCATTCAGCGCATGGCAAAGCAGCGCTGTGTCTTTTCCCGCAGACAAACGGAGGAACTATGAAGAATTATTGCTATTCCTGTATGAATGAGCTCACGGATGGTGAAATCTGTCATCATTGTCTGAAAGAAAATACGGCGGATGATACTGTCTATCGTCTCAAGCCCGGTACGATGCTGAACAACAAATACCTTGTCGGCAATTGTATCGGTGAGGGCGGCTTCGGCATTACCTACATCGGCAGAGATCTGACGCTCGATATGCGCGTCGCGATCAAGGAGTATTTCCCCAACGGATATGTCAACCGCAACAATACCGTCAGTCAGGACGTCACTGCCTCTACCGAAAACCAAAAAGAGATCTTTTATAAAGGCAAGGACAACTTTTTGGAAGAAGCGCGTAAGATCGCGAAATTCGTCGGTGAGCCGGGTATCGTCGGCGTCAGAGAGTATTTTGAAGCAAACGGTACCGCTTATATCATTATGGATTATCTCGACGGCGTCAACCTGGCGTCTTATGTCAGAAACAACGGTACGATCAGCGCCGAGAGGATCTTTGAGCTGATGCTGCCGATGGTGCGCTCCCTCAAGCGCATCCATGAATCGGGCATCATCCACCGCGATATCTCTCCCGACAATATCATGTATCTCAAGAACGGCAGCCTGAAGCTGATGGACTTCGGCTCCGCGCGCTATTTTACCAACAATCAAAAGGAGATGTCGGTATTGCTCAAGCAGGGCTACGCGCCCGAGGAGCAGTATCGCAAAACCGGCGATCAGGGACCATGGACGGATGTTTACGGCCTGTGCGCGACCATGTACCGCTGTATCACCGGCACCATCCCGGTGGACGCGCTCGATCGAATGAGAAGCGATACCTTGACGCCGCCCTCCAAGCTGGGAGTCGATATCCCCGAGTCGATGGAGGTCGTGTTGATGTACGGCCTTGCCGTCTTCAAGGAGAATCGCTGCCAGAGCATGGACGAGCTCGGCGATCTGATGGAAAAGGCGCTGGCAAGACAGCAGATCGCCGTTGATAACGCGCAGAACGTTTATGCCGACATCAACCGCACACAGGCGGCGGACGGCTATTACAGAGAACAGACGCAAAAACAGTTCACCGGCAGTGATCCGACACAACCGCGCCGGTCCTCCGTGAATATGGCTTCCGGTTACATTCCCCCGCAAAACAGACAGCCCGGTCAGCCTGCGCCGCAGAATAAAACGAATAAAAAGGCGGTCACCGCGATCGTTGTCCTCTCATCGGTCATCATCGTAGCCGCTATCACCCTGATCGTATTCCTGCTTCTTCCCCGCAGTGATAAACCGACATCCGACCCTTCATCCGGTTCGATCTCATCGAGTTCTGCCTCGATCACCATGCCCAATTGCGTTAATATGAGCATGGAATACGCAAAGACAAACCTCGAAAACGCCGGTCTGGTTGTCGTGACTGAATACGAATACAGCAATGATGTGACCAAGGACAGTGTTATCAAACAGAGCATTGACGCTGATTCACAGGTCGAGTCCGGCAGTACGGTTACCCTGACCGTTTCCAAGGGCGCCGACACCAGCCCCTATGACTATAACCAAAAGCTCACGGTCTCCGCCGCGAGCGGTTCCTCCTCGGCGACCGCGACCCTCTATGAGTGGCAGAACGGCGATTGGTCCGAGATCGCGGCGTATAACGCGGCTGTCGGCGCGAACGGCATCGGCGTCAACCGTGAAGGGCAAAAGACCACGCCTGTGGGCACCCATAAGCTCGGTATCGTGCTGACCAAGAGCGATGTCACGACCGATATGGCTACCTACAGCGCTACGCCTAATACCGGCGTTGTGTCCGATACCCATTCCTCATACTATAATCAGATCTTTGAAGCGTCGGATGCTCCTACACTGAACAAATTCGACAAGGTATATGATGAGTTCGCCAACGCCGAGATCTTTATCGAGTTCAACGGCGACGGCTTTTCGAGCAACGGTGTTGATTCGGGCGCCGGGTCGGCGATCTTCCTGCGCGGCAAGAACGGTTCGCTCTCTGCTACTTACGGTGACGTCGATATCTCAGCGAGCGATATGAGCGATCTGCTCTCAAGACTGGATCCTAATAAAAACCCCGTCATAGAATTGACGGTAGATTGACAGTGAGAACAACAGTCGTTATTCTCATCCGCATCTGCCCGGTGAACAACCGGCAGGTGATCATCAATAAATTATCCGGATAGTAATCTGTAACAGAATAAGGAGATTGAATATGAAAAAGAGAACTATGGTTATTATGGCATGTATCGGTCTGGCGGTCATCATCGCGGGCGCGGCAGTCACCCTGTATATCGTGATCAACAAGAAAAAGCCGAAAACTCCCGCGCCGCAGCCTACCGTTGCGGTCACTCAGGTCCAGCAGAACGCTCCCTCCGCCGATGCGACCGTGATCCCGACCGAATCCAAGTAAAGAGCCTATGATCGGATAACGGTGGATTGATATGAAGAAAAAAACGGTTGTTATTATTGCGCTCGTTTGTTTGGCGATCATCCTCGCAAGCACGGCGATCACCATGTATGTGGTCATGAACAAGAAAAAGCCGCAGGCGGGCGCGACAAGGGACGAGGCGGCAACCACTGTTGCTGCGACAGTCGCAGCGCCGCAGAGTACGGCTGTCGGTGAAAGCGCCGCGCTTTCGACCGATTCCCCGACCGCTGAGTCGGTCGCCGAAACGACGGCGGACGCCACGACACAGGCGCCTGCTGAGTTGACGGCTCCCGATGAGATGGAAACGATCCTCACACAGGGCGGAACCTCCCTGCAGCAGCTCAGCGATATCGGGTGTACCCAGCTTGTGACGGTGTCATCCTCCGGCAGCAGCTCCGAGATCCGCTTCTTTGAATGTGAGAACAACACCTGGACCGCGGACGCTTCTCTGACCTGCTCCGGGTTTGTCGGCAGCAACGGCGTTACCTCCGATATGCATGAGGGCGGTTACGCTTCTCCGTTTGGACTGTACCACATCGGCGACGCGTTCTATATCAACGATCAGCCTGCGACGGGGTTGAACTCGTTCAGGATCACGAGCGATACCTATTGGGTCGATGATCCCGATTCGTCCCATTACAATCAGCGTATGGAGGGCACGGCGGAAAAGGATTGGAACTCCGCTGAGCACATGATCAGTATCGACGGATACCGTTACGGCTTCGTCATCGATTATAATACTGCCGCTGCATACGGCAAGGGCTCGGCGATCTTCTTCCACATTTCATCCGGTCCCACCGCGGGCTGTGTCGGTACGTCCGAGTCGAATGTACTCGCGTATCTGGCTAAGCTCAACGCGTCCGCTAACCCGTTTATCCTGATTATATAGTTTAGAGGAGTTATCTATGAGTGAGGAAAGAACTGAATATTACAGACCGGTCGCGATACGACCGGCGACACTGCTGATCATCGACAAACGGAACGTGCCGTATATCGTGTCCCTCGACTGGGATATGACGCTGGGCAGGGAATACCCCGGCGCGGACACCAACATCCGCGTCCAATCCCTGATCACCGGCAGACGGCACGGCGAGTTCATCCATGATGACTCGGATGACAGCTTCTATTATATCGACAACAACAGTACCAACGGTACGTATATCAACGGCGTCAAGCTCCCGCCCTTTAACGCGCGCGGCTCCAAGGCGTACAAGCTGTGGGACGGCGATATCATCCGTATCGACCGCAAGACCCTCAGCAACCCTCATCCCGAGTCGGTGCTGATCATCTTTTCGCGCAGCTTTGACCCTGAGGAGCAGTGGCAGAACTACCGTATCCCCGGCATGACGAGGGTGACGATCGGCCGCGGCGAGAACAACATGATCCGCCTGCAGGACATCATGGCGTCGCGTGAACACGCCTATCTGATCAAGGATGAGCGCGGAATGTTCCTGTACGATTGCAACAGCCAGAACGGTCTGTCGGTCAACGGACGGCAGATCGAGGGCGGCATCCAGATCTTCAATCGCGACGTCATCCGTATCGCCAACACGCTGCTCATCGTCATCGGCGACCAGATCTATTTCAACAATCCCGGCGAAAAGGTTGGCGCGCTGTCGGTATTCATCCGCAGCAAGACCGTCAATTTCGGCAGAAAGACCCTGCTCAAGGATGTTCGCTTCAGCGCGGACACCGGTGATTTTGTCCTGATCTTAGGCGGTTCCGGCGCGGGTAAGACCACGCTCGTCAACGCGATCCTCGGCGACGGCAAGGCGGACGGTGAGGTCATTCTGGACGGACTCGATCTGTATAAGAACTTCAAGACGATGAAATCCCAGATCGGTCTGGTACCCCAGTTCATCAACCTGCGGTTGAACGACAAGGTGCGCCAGACGCTGATGGATATCGCGGATATCAAGCTCGACGGCAAGTATTACTCGAAAGAGGATAAGAACCGCCGTGTCGATGAGGTGCTCAACCGCGTCGGCGTCAAGGGATTGGAGAACCACCTGATCCGTCAGCTTTCCGGCGGTCAGAAGAAGAAGGTCTCCGTTGCCGCTCAGCTGGTCGGCTTCCAAAAGGTCTTTATCTGTGACGAGCCCGACTCCGGTCTCGACGCCGCTTCCCGCGTACAGCAGATGGAGATCCTCAAGGAGATCGCGAACAACGGCAAGATCGTCATGGTCATCTCCCATGAGCCCGACGATGCGGTGAATCCGACCACCAACGAGATCCTGTTCACAAAGGTGCTCGTACTTGCCAAATCCTCATCGGATAACGCGGGTCATCTGGCGTTCTTCGGTTCGCCCTATGAGGCGCTCGAGTACTTCGGCGTCAACCGTTTGCAGGATATCATGAAGGAGATCAATCCCGATTATGAGGGCGGCAAAGGCAGAGCAGACTTCTATATCAATAAATTCCTGACTCAGAAAGGCGGCGGTTTCTATCAATAATGTAGGCTTCGGAAAACAGACTTCCGTATACTTCAAAAAGATCACCCGTATCGCGCTTCGGGAAAAAGCGTGGAAATTCGTCGTCTTTGCAGCGATCATCGCCGTCATCGTGGCAGCAGTCGTCAGCAAAGACATGTTTGCCGATTTCGAGTCCACCAAGTCCGGCTTCTTCACACTGGCTTCGGCGTGTATCTGGCTGGGTATCTTCAACTCGATCCAGAGCATCTGTAAAGAGCACGATATCATCCGCTCCGAATACCGTCAGGGCATGAAGATGTCGTCCTACATCTGCGCGAACATCATGTGGCAGGCGCTGCTGTGCGTCGTGCAGTCGATCATCATCTACGGCGTATGCATTGCTTTTGGATTTTTCAAAGACTGTCCGAGCGACGGTTCGATGATGCCCGCGGTGATCGAGTACTTTATCACCATTTTCCTCTTGACCTTCGGTTCGTCCGTCATGGGCATCATGGTGTCGTCCATCTCCGGCAATCCGACTACCGCGATGACGATCATGCCGTTCGTCCTGATCCTGCAGCTGATCATGAGCGGCGTGCTGTTTGAGCTGAGCGATTTCAGTAAGGTGGTGGCGAATATCACCTTCAGTAAATGGGGCATGTCCGCCTTCGGCAGCACCGGCAACATGAACAGCCTGGAGCATGTGATGGCAATAAAGATTCCCGAAATGGCGGAGATGATCCGCAAGCAGTTCCCGACCGACGACGTCTACGCTCATGACGCAGGTACCCTGATCACAGCATGGCTGTGGAGCCTCGGTATCACCGTGGTCAGCGCGGTGGTCAGCGTCGTCAGTCTGAAGATCAAGAACAGAGATTCATAAGAGAGGTTGCCAATGGATATGAATAATCGACCCGTCAGTGTGACACAGGAGCTCTTTGATATGTCGGATTCACAGCCGATGCTTTATGATGTGCATCTGTCCACCCATCCCGGCAAGGTGCGCTCCCGAAATGAAGATAATTTCGCGATCAATACGGTCTACCGCCGCCTGGAGGATCCCAAAAAGAATCTGGAGGGATCCCGGCTCAAGGAACCGTTGTTCTGCGCGGTGTACGACGGTATGGGCGGCGAAGCGAACGGCGATCTTGCCTCAAAGCTTTGTGCCGAGGTATCGGCGCTCGTTTACTATGATCTGGTCAAGAGCAATGAGGTGAACGTCGATGAGCTGGTCAGCCGCTTTGTTGAAAAGAGCAATCACGCCATCGTCGATATGCTGGAATCCACCCATTCCAAACGCGGCGGCAGTACCTTTGTCATGACCGTATTCTATAACGGCGTAGTCTACCCTTATTCGCTGGGTGACTCGCGCATCTATCTGTACCGCGACAAGCATCTGCGCCAGCTGTCCAACGACCAGACGCTGGCGATGAAGAAGCTGCGCGCCAATATCATCACCGAAGAAGAGGCGCTCACCAGTCCCGATCGCCACAAACTGACGTCCTTCTTAGGCGTTGACGTCGACGCCGAGGGCCTGGTGCCCCAGATCTATCAGCCCTTTGTGCTCAAGCCCGGCGACAAGCTCCTGTTGTGCAGTGACGGACTCTACGATATGTGCTCCGATCGTCGGATGTCAAAGCTGATGGCAAAATCGCCCAACGAGGCGTGTCTGGCGCTGGTCAATGCGGCGCTCGAAAAAGGCGGCGAGGATAATATCACCTGCCTCCTCGTCAACTGCTCCGAAACATAAACGATACAACAAATCCCCATGCCGTTACAGCATGGGGATTGTATCGTATCATGAGAGAACTATAATGAAAGGCAGAGTACAATTAAGCCTCCCTTTCCTAAGGGAGGTGCCCGAAGGGCGGAGGGTTGCTATAAAGAGTCAGAAAGAGGTCAAATCATTTTCGCTTATTTCTCCTCCTGACTCCATACTCCGATGGGGTAGGGGACGGTGCTGTGAGACAGGTGTCGCTGGATCAGCGTCGCGTCCATGACCGTCAGTCCGTCGCCGTCGATATCGCCGTGCGCCAGGATCTTTTCGTTGATCTCCATCGGCACCCTTGCGCAGGCGCGCTGGATACAGGCGGCGTCGATGACGTCGATCTCACCGCTGCCGTCCGCGTCGCCGAGCCGATAGGAGCCCTCGGGCAGCACATCACGGAACACGTGCAGTGAGGGAAGCGCCGTACCGTCGGGCAGGAAGAAGGCTTGGTTATCGACCGCCGAGCCGCCGTACCATATGCCCGCGTCGTCGGGATCATACTCGGTGCACGCGCTCGCCGCCCAGCCGGAGCCGTCGCGCTCCCACAGTTCTTTGTTCAGAGTCAGCCGCTCTTGGTAGCTCTCGCCCGACAGTCCCGTTGTGTCGCCGACGCTGATCCACGCGCCTTCCCAGTAGAACATACCCAGTCCGCGGCCGTTTTTGACCTCGTTGACCGCGTTCATCACGGCGCGTACCTCGTCAGCCTGACCCTGCGGCGTGAAATCCCACAGCATATTCTCGCCTGTGTTGTTGTTCCCTTCGGCGATGGTGTTGCCGTGACCGTCGCTGTCCGTCAGTGTGTAGGGGTAAGAGGTCTCGGCGACCATCGCGAGTTTATTGTATTTTTGCGCGGCATAGTCGAGCACATCGGTCAGGTTGCTCAGACTGCCGTGCCAGCACGGATAGTACGAGGTGGCGAACACATCGTAGTCGACTTGGTAGTCGTGCAGGAAATCCGCCAGCGTTTTGATATAGCTGTTTTCGGGATTGGTGTAGTGGATCGCGACCGGGATATCGTCCGAGAAGTCCCGCACCGCCCGACTGCCGGCGTTATACAGCCTTGCCATGTTTTGCCAGCTGTTTTCACCCGCGATCCCCTGAGTGGTCTCGTTGCCGATCTGCACCATGCCGATCTGCGCTCCCGCGTCACGGATGGTTTTGAGGGATGCGGCGGTGTAATCATACAGTGCCGCGCACTTTTCGTCGACGCTCATGCCGCTCCACGCCTTGGGCACTTTCTGCTTGCCCGGATCCGCCCAAAAGTCGGAGTAATGGAGATCCACCAGCAGCTTCAAGCCGTAGGTTGCCGCGCGTTTGCCGATCTTCGCGGCGGTGTCAACGTCGTTGTTGCCGCCGCCGTAGCCTCTGCCGTCCGCGGCGTAGGGGTCGTTCCATACGCGCACGCGGATGTAGTTGACGCCGTTGTCGGCAAGGAGCTTGAAGATATCCTCTCTCTTGCCGCTCTCATTGCGGAAGATCACACCCGATTTTTCCAGCGTGATCACCGACGAGATATCCATCCCTCGGATGAAGTCGGGATTATTGATGTCGATCGGCTGTACGGTGATATCCTCCTGCGCCGCGGTAAAGGGGACGACTCCCGCCGAACAGAGGATAATAGCGAGGATAAGGCATAATAATGATTTGATGATATTTCGTTTCATAAGGCTTCTCCTGAGATAACAAACCGCACGGTATGTTGATTGGTGATATCAGCATTACCGTGCGGCTTGTTTATTGGGTTTCGGCAGCGGCTCCTTGGGCGCCGCTTTCGAGATATTCGTCGATCATTTCAGCTTGTCAATGTTCTCGCGCGCTTTGCGAATGACGCGCAGATCATTGTCATAGGTGCAGCGGTGATGTGCTTCTTCCAGATCGACCCAGATGTAGGAGTCGATCTCTTCCTCCTGGATATGTACCGCGTCGCTCATGGTCTGTGCCATGAAGAATACCACGCGCTTGCGGATCTTGCCGAAGGGGCAGTAATCCGCCACCTCGCGGAACGACGGGATGATGGTGATATTGAGTCCGGTTTCTTCCTTGACCTCACGGATCGCGGTCTCTTCCTCGGTCTCGCCCATCTCGACGTGACCCTTGGGGAAGCTGTAGTTCCTGCCGTTGTGGTTGCGTACCAAAAGGATCTTGCAGCGGTCGCCCTTTTTGTGGATGACGATCGCGCCGCAGCTCTTTTCGTACAGACAGCTGATGCTCAGCAGCTGCGTGTTGTGCAGTTTAGAGAGCCTTTCACGGATGACGGGCTCATAGTAGATCTCGCCCTCGGGCGCGACGATCAGCTTCTCTCCCGCGCCTTTGAATTCTGCGACGGCAATAACCACACCGAACATAAAGTCGCGCAGGGGTTTCTTGGTGATGATATAGGCACTGCGGTTCTTGACGGTATCCGTACTCGCGTAACCCGAGTACAGGTTTTCCGCCAACATACCGTAGACATTGACCCTGACCTTTTTCGCTATCATTTCCGTCACCCCCCTCTATTGATGTGATTAAATGAGCTCTCTGATTCTATCCACCTGCATCGCGGCGTTCGCCGACATGGTGTTGTTCAGGAAGAGTATCTCGGTGATACCGTTCTCCTGCATATATTCCTTGATGTTCTGTGTAAAGTAGCGGAAGTCGATGATATGAACTTCCTCATAGTTATTGGTCAGATACGGTACAAAGGCGTTGCCGTAGCTTTCCTTGACGACCGCGATCTTCTTACCGTTCTTGTTGGTGTCGTTGTATTCGATGAACAAGGACGAATCACCGTAGATAAAGGTGATGTACGCGCCGCTGCCCGCAGCGCCTTCATAGTAAACGTCGGTGTCATACATTTCCGCGCCGGATTCCTCCTGACGCTTCGCGTGCGTCTGATACGGGAACTTCCAATAGTGGACGGAGTCCGGCGTCAGTGACGCGTCAGCGCTGTAGAAGGAGCCCTCAAAGCCGTCGATGGTCTGTTCGGTGCAGTCGGTCAGCGCGAGCGCCTGTTGACCTGTCTGCTCACAAAATGCCTGATACGCGTAGTACGCGCCCAGTCCCGTCCAGTGGTGGTCGGTGTTGAAGTAGATATATTCATCCTTGTGCTTGCACAACGCGTTGTAGCAGTTGATGGGCTTGACGTCCGCTATGTAGCTGCTGTAGATCGTCTTGATGTTCTGCGACTGCGACTGGGTGTAGATCTCGCCGGCAAGACGGGAGGGAATACCGAATTCCGTGTGGGTCGGTACGACCATGTTGTACACCGTAAAGTCGGGAGCGGCATTTTTGAATTCCTAGATCGCGGCGGCATAATCCTTGCCCGCTTCATCGCTCGCGCCGCAAAGCTCATACGCCGCGTTCTTGTAGATGTACAAGCCCTGATCGGATGCGGAGGTATATCCGCTGGAGCCGTCGTCAGGGATGTTGGGCGTGTCAAAGGTCAGATCGGCCTGCGGTTTAGTAGGCTCCGGAGCAGTTGTCTCCGCCTCAGTCGCCGCTTCGGTCGCCTTGACGTCATTGGACGCGGGCTTCACACATTGGGTACAGGTCAGCATCAAGGCAGCCGCCATGCTCACGCACAGTATTGCCGTGACCACACGCCTGAGTGAGAACACGCGTTTATTCTCTGTATGTGTCGGTTTGGTGGGTTGATTCATACGTTCCTCCTGTGGAAAGGATTTTGTCATCTGATCGTTTGTTGATCGGTACAAATCCATATAACCTCTAACATTATACAACAAAAACCGTTTTGATACAATAAAAAATCTGTATTTTTTGAGAAAATCAAGCAAGAATTGCCGATTTTTTTCATTTTTGCCCATGAAAATGAAAGATTTTTGATCGAATGGTGCTATTCACCAACCCAAACCGTACGATTTTACCATAATTCTTGCACTCTCGAAAAAGATGTGTTATGATAAAGAACAGTTGAATTATCAAACAGAAAGCGTGATTTGATGAATTATTCTTTTTCCGACAAGGTTCTGGCGCTCAAGCCGAACGCGATCCGTGAGATCTTGAAGAGCGCGTCCGATCCCGACGTGATCTCTCTCTCAGCGGGCAACCCCGCACCCGACGCGTTTCCGGTCGAGGCGATCCGCGAGATCTCCGAGCGACTGCTCCGCGAGAATCCGATCGGCGTATTACAGTACGGCGTCAGCGAGGGCTACACCCCTCTGCGTGACACGCTCAAAGCTTATCTGAAGGACAAGCACGATATCGGTACCGGGGACGATGAGCTGATCATCGTATCGGGCGCGCAGCAGGTCATGGACCTCGCCGCCAAGACCTTCCTCAACGAGGGCGATGTGCTGGTATGCGAGGCGCCCAGCTTTGTCGGCGCGCTGAACACCTTCCGCAGCTATAACACCGAGCTGGTCGGTGTTCCGGTCGATCCCGACGGCATGAACATGGAGGCGCTCGAAAAGACGCTCGATGAAAATCCGCGCGCGAAGCTCATCTACACCATCACCAACTTCCAGAATCCCTCGGGCGTGACCATGTCGCTCGAAAAGAAAAAGCGCCTGTATGAGCTCGCAAAGGCGCACAACTGCCTGATCATCGAGGACAACCCCTACGGTGACCTCAGATACTACGGCGAGAACGTCCCCGCGATCAAGAGCTTTGATACCGACGGCATCGTTATCTATTCCGGCTCGTTCAGCAAGGTGCTCGCGCCCGGAATCCGCGTCGGCTATATGATGGCGAACAAGGCGGCAATGGCGAAGATGATCATCTGCAAGCAGGGTCAGGACGTCCATACCGCGATGTGGTCGCAGATGCTCTGCTATGAGTTCATGACCAAGTATGATTTTGAAGCGCACCTCGAATACCTGCGCGATCTCTACCGCGCCAAGGCGGATCTATGCATGAGCCTGCTCGATGAGTACGTCGTGCCCAACGGCATCAGCTATCATAAGATCGAGGGCGGTCTGTTCATCTGGTGCGATCTGCCCGAGCATGTCAATATGCTCGACTTCTGCAAGAAGCTCACCGAGCGCAAGGTGTGCGTCGTACCGGGCAACGCGTTCCTCACCGACGGCGATCTGCCCTGCCACAGCTTCCGCATCAACTTCTCCACCCCTACCGACGAAGACCTGACCCAGGGCATCAAGGAGATCGGCAAGCTGGCGAAAGAAACGATATAATAATGAGGAATTAGAAGTTAGGAATTAGGAATTGAGGGAAACGCTTCGCGTTTTGGATTCTGAAAGAAAAAAGGGAAGCGTTTAGTACAAACTATAAAACAGGTGCGGACAGCGTCCGCCATTCATTCCTCATTCCTCATTACTAATTCCTAATTAATAAAGGATTTGATATTATGGAAAACACTACCGAAAAGAAGCAAATCGTATTCTCCGCGATCCAGCCCAGCGGCTCCATCACCCTCGGCAACTACCTCGGCGCCGTCAAAAACTGGGTCAAGATGCAGGAGAATCCTGAGTATAACTGCATTTACGCGCTGGCTGACCTGCACACGATCACCGTGCGTCAGGATCCCGCCGCGTTCCGCAAGAACATCATCGATATGTACGCCTCCATCATGGCGTGCGGCATCGACGTTGAGAAAGCGCCCTTCTTCATCCAGAGCCACAACCCTGATCACGCGGTGATGGCTTGGATCCTCAACTGCTACACCCAGTTTGGCGAGCTTTCCCGCATGACCCAGTTCAAGGATAAGAGCGCCAAGCACGCCGACAACATCAACGCCGGTCTGTTCACCTACCCGAGCCTGATGGCTGGCGATATCCTGCTCTATCAGGCGGACAAGGTGCCGGTCGGTCACGACCAGATGCAGCACCTCGAGCTGACCCGTGACATCGCCAACCGCTTCAACGGCTTGTACGGCAACGTGTTCAAGATCCCCGAGGGCTTCATCCCGAAGGACGGCGCGCGCGTCATGAGCCTGCAGAATCCGACCTCCAAGATGAGCAAGAGCGATGAGAACGCCAACAGCTTTATCCTGCTCTCCGACGACGATAACGTCATCATGAAGAAGTTCAAGCGCGCGATCACCGACAGTGAAGCAAAGGTGCGCTACGCCGAGGGCAAGGACGGCATCAATAACCTGATGTCCATCTATTCCGCGGTCACGGGACTGAGCTATGAGCAGATCGAGCGCGACTTTGACGGCAAGGGCTACGGCGATTTCAAGACGGCTGTCGGCGAGGCGGTCGTAGCGGAGCTGTCACCCATCCGCAAGCGCTATCAGGAGTATGTCAAGGACAAGAAGTACATCGAAGAGTGCTATACCAAGAGCGTTCAGTTCGTTCAGCGCTTCAGCCACCGCACGGTGGAAAAGGCGATGAAGAAGATCGGCTACATCCTCCCGAAGCATTGATAATTGTCATTGCGAGGAGTCGGTAAAGACGACGCGGCATCTCAACCAATAAAAGCGAAAGCGGCACGGATCATTCCGTGCCGCTGTTGTTTATGCTATTCATGTTATCAAAACGCGAAGCAGATCAATCTCTCCGTAGGGAGGGGGCTTGCTCCCGCCGCAACCTTTACGTTTAATGTCGTCAAAACGCGAAGCAGATCAATCTCTCCGTAGGGTACGGCATTTATGACGTACCGAGAATGACGGGCGTTTCATATATCGAAAGCGTGAGATAGGGGAGAAACGTTTTTGCCATGCGGACGAGCAATGCTCGTCCCTACGCCGACGTACCGAAACACTTCCGATCAATGCCGTCCAAACGCGAAGCAAATGAAACTAATTGTAGGGGAGGGGCTTGCTCCTCCCGCTACCTTTCCGATATATCTCATCTAAATGCGAAGCAGATCAATTCTTCCGTAGAATGACGGGCATTTCCGTTATCGAAAACGTGAGATAGGAAACAAGCGCTTCTGTTCGGCGGGACGTCGAGGCGCCGTCCCCTACATTAATGCGATCTTACTCCACCGCCTCAATGAAATACATCCTCGACGAAAAATCGGGGAAGAGGCGGACGTTCTCGTTATATCCGGTGCCCGAGAACTGCTGTCTCAGCGCCACGCCCGCGTTCATCAGCACACTTCCCTTCGCGGTGTGATCCTCCACCTCGCCGCCCATCTTGATGAACCGCGCGATCATATTGTGGAGCATACCGTCCTGACGGATGCGGATGGGGGACATGGTGTTGATCAGGCTGCCGAAGAGCTTGATGTTGACCCTGCCTGAGATATTATGGAAGCGGTAGGTGCGGTCGGGATCCAGCCCCTTGCAGTAGAAGCGGTGCGCCTGTGTGTTCGGCTCCACACTCTCCTGCATCATCATACCCACGGCACGCGTCTTGTCATCGCTGACACAGATCCATTCATGCACATTCCCGGAGCGAATGCGGTAAAAATCGCCATATTGCAGGACGTCGCGCCACACCTTGTACAGCGTGATCTGCAAGCGGGTGTGCTCCTTGTCCCAGCGGAACATCTTGCCGACGTCCAGTTCATAGCCCAGCGCGCCGAACGCCGCAATATTGAAGCGTGTTTCCAGCGGTGTGGAGCGCAGGGTCTGGTGATTGGGAGAACCCGATACGTGCGCGCCGATACAGCACTGCGGATAGCCGTAGCTGTAGCCCTCCTGGATATGGGAGCGGCACAGCGCGTCGGTGTTGTCACTTGCCCAGATCTGCGGGAAGTAACACAGGATACCTAAGTCAAAGCGGTTGCCGCCCGAGGCACAGCCCTCAAAGAGGATATGCGGAAAGCGCTTTGTCAGCGCGCCCATGATCTTGTATAAGCCGAGGATGTAGCGGTGCGCCGTCTCACCCTGCCGTTTCGGGAGCAGATACGGCGAGTACACATCCGAGAAAATGCGGTTCATATCCAATTTGACATAGCTGATCTTGCCGGAGGAGAACACCTCGCTCATCTTCTCGATCAGATAGTCGCAAATTTCGGGATTGCACAGGTCGAGGATCCGCTGATGCCGCCCCTCGCTGTGGAGCTTGCCCTTGATCGCCATCGCCCAGTCGGGGTGCTGTTCATACAATCGACTGTTGACGTTGACCATCTCCGGCTCGACCCAGATGCCGAATTGCATCCCGTGGTCGGTGATCTTCTTCGACAGGCGGTTCAGCCCGCCGGGGAGCTTTTTATGATTGGGATCCCAGTCGCCTAAGGAGCGGGTGTCGTCACTGCTGTCGCCGAACCATCCGTCGTCCATGACGAACAGCTCCACGCCCATCTCGTGACCCGCTTTGGCGAGGGATACCAGACTGCTTTCGCTGATATTGAAGTAGGACGCCTCCCACGAATTGAGCAGGATGGGGCGTTCCGCTTTTGCCCATTCTCCGCGCAGGATGTGATCCTTGACAAAGCGGTGCATATTGCGGCTCTGACCCGAAAAACCGTTTTCGGAGTAGGTCATCACCGATTCGGGCGCGGTGAAGCTCTCGCCTTTTTCGAGGATAAAACGGAATCCCGCGGGGTTGACGCCCTGCGCGACGCGGGTCTTGCGATAGGCGCTGACCTCGACGGCGGCGTAGTGGTTGCCGCTGTAGATCAAGTTGAAGCCGTAGACCGCGCCGCTGTCCTCTGTCGCGTCGGGTCGATGAAGCATGAAGAAGGGATTCGCGCGGTTGGAGGAGCATCCGGTGCGGCTTTCGATCACGAGTTTTCCGCGCGGGATACAGGCGGTGCTTTTCTCCATCTCGCGTGTCCATGCGCCGTGAAAGGAGGTCGTCTGCCATCCGTTATCGGGCAGATCGAGCTGCGTCGACAGCAGCCGTTCGAGCTCGATCGCGTGATCGCCGTTGTTGACGAGCTTCGCCCATCGGGTGATAACGTCACATTCCGGATAGACGCAGTAATGCAGCTCCAGAACCATCGCGCCGTCCTTGAACGCGAGGCAAAGGTGCTCTGCCGTACCGTCGGCATTGTAGGAGCCGGGCAGTCCGGATAGAGAGGGCTTGCTGTCCGTGATCTCACTGCCGCGATACAAAAAGTCGGTCGTGCGCGAACCGTCCGCTTGGACGAGTTCGATGAACGGCTCGCGAATGTCGCCGTGACCCGTGCCGGAAAATTCCAGACACATATCCTCGAGTACGGTGGTCGGATGATCCGCGGAATAGACGATCGCGTTGCCGGGCTCGAACTCACGTTTTTGCCGCAGTGCCTTGAGCTCCTCGGCGCTGTCGACGTCGATCCTCGCGCCGTAGTACAGGTGCTCCGCGTGACCCGACGGCGTGATCGCGAACATATATGATGTGTGATCGGTTTGCAGGACAAAGATATCCTGACTGCCGGTGATTTTTTTGATCATAGGGGGATTACCTTCTTATACGTTTTTCGGATAGTGTATTGGTTGGCAGGAAGTTTGATACCGCCCCCTCTGACGAGGGGGTTGGGGGAGAGATAATGTTACGTGATTGTTGCGCAATAACGATTGACTCAATCGGGCGTTGCAACATCATTGTTTGCCATATTGAGTCAGGTGTTTTCCGGCTGCTGTAACGCTGCGTTATCTCTCCCCTGCGCACGAAACAACTACCTCGAACATAACAACTGCGCGCGTGCCCCCTCGTCAGAGGGGGCTGTAAAAGTTTTGCCCCTCGCGACATCTGTGTCCGTCAGAGGGGCAGAATGATTATTTCTTCTTCTTTTTCTCGATCGTATCCATGATCTTCTTCTCATTGTAGAAGCCCAGGATGATCGCGCCGAGCACGCAGAACGCCACGGCGACGAATCCGACTAAGATCATGCCCGTGACAGAGGCGGTGATATCGTTGCTGTTGGTGTTCTGGGTCGTTCCGATGATCGCCAGCGATGTGAACACCAGCATCGCGATCGACTGACCGAACTTCATCGCAAAGGTGCGCGCCGCAAAGAACATGCCCTCGCGGTTCTCACCGGTCTCGATGCCGTCAGCCTCGGCAACGTCCGCGACGATGCTCTGCGGGATGATGCCCAGCAGCGCCATCGGGAACGCCGCGATCACACAGATCGCAACGCCGTATACCACGCCGGGGATCACGGTGGTGCCGATCACGCCGATCAGACCCGCGATCACATACGCGAGCGCCAGCCCTAAGAAGCCGATGATGACGAGCTTTTTCTTGCCGAACTTTTTGACCAGCTTGCTGACGAACGGATAGAAGCAGGCGGACAGCACCGTCATGCCGCCGAGGAAGTACATCGTAAAGCTCTCGTCGAGCTTCATGCTGACCTTGACGAAGAACGGCAGACCCGTCTGGAACAGGGTCAGACCCACCCAGTACATGATGTCGGAGCCGGCAAAGGTGCGGAAGCTTTTATTCTTGAAGGTCGCGGAGAGCGACTTGAGCATATTGACGTTGGAGGGCTTGGTGTCGACGAATTCCTTCTCTTTGAGGCAGAAGGTCGGGATCAGCATGCAGATGCACGAGATGATCGCCAGCACGATGAAGCAGATGCGGTAGCTCCACGCGAATCCGACCGAGCCGCGCAGCATACCCGCAAAGACAAACGGGGTATACGCGAGCATCGTGCCGCCGAAGAAGGTCAGCGAGATCGCGGTGGAGATGTACATGCGGTCGTCCTGCGTCTTGCCGAATTCGGAGATCAGCGCGTTATACGGCGTGCAGTACATGGTCATGAACAGGTAGAACAGCACGATGAAGACCGAGATCCACACGATGTTCCACGAGCTGATTGCGTTGACCGGCGCGCAGAACAGCAGCACGGTCACTATCGACAGCGGGATCGCCGCGTACTGCATGAAGGGGATACGTCTGCCGCGCGGATTCTTACTGCGGTCGGAGAGTGAGGCGATCCACGGGTCGGTGATCGCGTCGAATACTCTGGACAGGGCGGTGATCAGACCCAGCACGGTCAAAAAGCCGCCGATCACCAGACCGGGTACGATGTACTGGATCGCGCCGCCCTCGATGTCCACCTGTGTGGGCAGGTAGAAGGTGACGAACCACGCGCTGATGATACCGCTCAGCGTCGACCATCCGAGCTGACCGACTGCAAAGATCCTCATTTGTTTTTTTGTTAATCGCTTCATGATGTCCTCCGTAGGTTTCATTTTATTGCCGACGTTGATACCGCCCCCTCTGACGAGGGGGTTGGGGGAGAGATAACGACATCAGCCGTTACTCACCTTTTTTGCCAACAACAGGCGTTTCTGTATCATATCGGTTGTTTTCCTCTATCACAAACTCTATATGTTTGTAAATGTCCTCGCATACCTCTCTGAACTGTCGGGCAATTTGCAGATTGGTGTAGCGTATTTCTTTCAATCCCATTCGCTGTAAATAAGCGGTACGTTTTCTGTCATAAAGCTCTTGTGCTTCTTCGTAGTGACCCGAGCCGTCGAGTTCGATGACCAATCTCGCTTTGGCACAATAAAAGTCAACGATATATCTTCCGATCGGCTTTTGGCGCTGAAAACGAACCGGACAGGTACGCAGAAAGCGATACCAAAGCAATCGTTCGTATTTCGTCATATTCTGACGCAGCTCGCTTGCTAACGGAACATTGCTTTTGCGATATGGTTTCATATCTGCTACTCCTATACTTCCGCGCTCGATTGAGGCAGACTGTTATTGTAACGGTAACGCTGCGTTATCTCTCCCCCGCGAACAGAACGGGTTTTCCTTTCGGAAAGACTGCCCGCATGCCCCCTCGTCAGAGGGGGCAGAAAAAGACGCTGCGCGTCCCCTCGTCAGAGGGGGCGGAAAAAGACGCTGCGCATCCCCTCGTCAGAGGGGCGTACTATGTGTGTTTTTATTTCGATTTTTTCGCCATGGCGAGCTTGACGACCTCGTACGCGCCGTCATAGAGACCCGCGGTTTTGTTCGCCTTGATGCGGTCGCACATGTATTTGAGGGTTGCCTCTTCCTCTAAGAACAGCTTGATCATCTGCAAGGTGTGCGGTACATCTTCGCACTCGAGCGAGCCGTCGCCCATCTCGGCGGAGTGGATCGCGCCCCACTTTTCGTGACCGCCGATGCGCTTTAAGAAGAGCTTGGGGATGGGGTAGAAGGCGAGCTCACTGGGCTTGGTCAGCAGTACATCCGCCGAACGCATCAAGAGGTTGGTGCAGTACACCGCTTCAAAGATGTTTTCGTGCCAGAAGGCGTGTATGCCTTCGACATTGCCGACGATCGCGTCCTGCGCGAAGGTATTGGTGTCCGCCCAGTCGTTGAAGTGGGTGGTGCTGAGCTCGGCAAGCTCCGGGATATCGCGGCACAGCTCATCCCATACCGCCTTGTAGTCGCCTACGTTGACATAGAGAGCGGCTTTCTTCGCCTTGACGGCGGGCAATAAGTATTTGATGACTGCCGCGAACAGCTCGCGCTGAGCGCCCGCGCCGCCGATCGACATGAGAAAACGCATCGGCTCGCCGTTTTTCTTGCGCTCCAGCCGCGCGTCACAGTCCTTTTCGATATTCGCGACCAGCTCGTGGTCAATGTAGTGACCGGTATAGACCAGATCCTCTGCCGGCATGGGGTTGAGGACTTCCTTTTTCTTGAAGCCGTTGAGGATGCGGTAGCCCATGTAGCCCTGGTGCGTCTGGATGGTGTGGGTCGCGCCCTCGGCGAGGTGCAGCGCCATCGGCCAGTTGTCCGGGATGGCGTTGACCACGTGCTCCATGCCCGCGTGCAGCGCCGCCTGTGCCGGCCACACATGGGTGCCGATCAGCGGGATGTCCTTGGGGATGCTGTGGAACACCGGCGCCATCAGCTCGGCGTTCTTCTGGTCGGCGGCATTGTAGCTGAGCTGTCGGAAGCCCTCATAGTTCATCGGCTCCCATACGAGCTTGTTGAACAGCGCAAGCTTCTGGCTCAGGCGCGAGCCGAAGCTGTACAGATCGTTCTGCTTGCCGATGACCTTGGTGCAGGTGGTGTCCTTGTAGGAGTTCAGATCCATCCAGTAGGGGGTGTAGCCCAGCGCCTTGGCGGCGGACGCCATCGCAATGGAGATACGGTAGTGACCGAAGCCCATGCGGATGTTGCCGACGATGATACCCTTTTCGGTGTCGAAGGGGATCTCGCCCTCACCCTCGTTCACGCGGATATCATAGACGCCTAAGGGCTCGTACAGGGTGGCGTTTTCGACCAGCTTCGCGGAATAAGCCGCCTTGCTGTCGTCGCCGAATTGCCTGAGATAGCTTTTCTTTTTTTCGAGCGCCTTTTTATAATCCTTCGCACTCATTTGGTTGCCGAAAATAACTTTGCTTCTGTCAGCCATCGTGTTCCTCCTTGCGCTTATCACGGTTTAATTAGTTAAAGTGATAAAAACTTATAGTGATACTTGCGTATTTTTATACATAATATATAATAACATAAAGTAATAGAAAAGACAATCCGCACTATGGCGATATTTCAGCCTCTTTTCTATTCAACATATACAAAAAGTCAGTTAGGAGTGAGGAGTTAGGAGTTAGGAGTGAATGGCGGGCGGACACGCGTGTCCTGCCCACACCCGATGATAGTTTGCGGTGATACCAAAGGCTCCCTTTGGGAAAGGTGCCCCCGTTGGGGGAATGTCCAAAGGACAAGGTGGGAGCCGCTTCCGGCGAGGAGGCTGCTGAGCAAAGCGAAGCTGAGGAATTGCATTGATTGACCGAGCAAAGCGAGATACGTTAACTCCTCACTCCTCGCTCCTCACTCCTCACTATGATTTGACTTCCCCTATGAAACAGCGTATAATACTTTCAGTTCAACAAATCAACAAAAAAGAGGGATAGTATGTCGGCAAACACCCATGACAACAAAAAAGCGCCCACAGCGGTCAAGGATCTGGTCTTTACCGCGATGTTTACCGCGCTGATCGCGGTATGCTCCATCATCAGCATCCCCATCGGCGAGGTGCCCATCACCCTCCAGACCTTCGCGATCTGCCTTTCCGCCGCCATGCTCGGATGGAAACGCGGTACGCTCAGCGTGTTCGTCTATATCCTGCTCGGCGCGGTCGGCGTGCCGATCTTCGCGGGGATGAAGGGCGGCGTCGGCGTACTGGTGGGACCCACCGGCGGCTATATCATCGGTTTTCTCTTAACGGCGCTCGCGGTCGGCTTCGCGGCGGATAAATGGAAGCGCAAGGCGCTGCCGCTTACGGTCGCCATGGCGGTCGGCGTGCTGCTCTGCTATGCCGTCGGTACGGTATGGTTCATGGTCGTGACCAAGATGGGACTCGGCGAATCGCTGCTGCTGTGCGTAGTGCCCTTCCTGATCCCCGACGCGGTCAAGATCGCCGCGGCGGTACTCCTCTCCAACAGATTTTCCAAGGTGGTTAGATTATAAATGTGGCTGTTCATCTTCAACTCCATACTCTTAGGCGTCGGACTGGCGATGGACGCCTTCTCGGTATCGATCGCCAACGGTCTGAGCGAACCGCATATGCGGCGGGTCAAATGTGCCGCCATCGCAGGCGCGTACAGTGTTTTCCAGTTCTTGATGCCGATGATCGGCTGGGTGCTGGTCACCGCGCTGGTGAGCTGGTTCGGCGTGATCCAGCGCTTTGTGCCGTATATCGCGCTCGGACTGCTCCTGTTCATCGGAATCAAAATGATCGTCGAATCTCTGCGCGGCGCAGAGGAGAAAGAAGCGCGCCGCCTGACCGTCCCGATCCTCCTGATGCAGGCGGTCGCCACCAGTATCGACGCGCTCTCGGTGGGCTTTACCCTCGCCTCATATGAGCTGCCGTCGGCACTCGCCGCCTCACTGATCATCGGCGGGGTCACCTTCATCATCTGCCTGTTCGGTCTGTGGATCGGCAAGCGCTTCGGCAGTGTTTTCAAGCACGCCGAGGTCCTCGGCGGTATCATCCTGATCCTCATCGGGATCGAGATCTTTGTCAAAAACATTTTCTTTACAGCATAAAAGGGAGCTGAACGCTATGAGGTTCAACTCCCTTTTTTTCGGAAATATCAATCCAAGCGAGTATTTCGTTGAGTAAATCTCATACAATCAGATCGAAGGCGAATATGACAGCGGAATCTTTACGGCTGAAAAGAATACCAAGTTGTTGGATCATGCGTTCAAAGCCGAAAAAGCAATTCAGGATTATGTGTTCACCGTCAGAAAGCGCATACTTTTTGATATAATGTGGGGATGGACAGTGTTGAATGTTATTTTTTGTAAAACATATGCGTTTTCTGTTGAAATTCTCATATGTATTGATATAATAAAAATAATAGATCTTTTTCGGAGGAGTGCGTCGAGTGCTCTTTTCAAAAAGTTGTTTGAAACAATATTGTTTCAACCTTATTATATTTCGTTCTTAACGTGTTTCTTGAGGGATTGATCTTTACCGGCATTGTATTTTTTGTGTAAATAAATATATTATAAGGAGTGTAACATTATGGCAAAAACATGTGCGATTTGCGGAGCGAAAATCGGTTTTCTCAGCGGAGAGAAATTTCAAGTAGACGGTTCCAGAATCTGCGATAACTGCGCGTCTATCGTTCCGAAACCTCTTCAATATTCGTATTTCTACTACGGCTCGAAAGACGATTATGAAGCGATGAAGCAGCTTGTGGCGGCACAGGCGGATTATGCAAAGCTATTTGCGGAATTTGAAGCGATTACCTCCGCACAGGGAGTGAAACGCAAAAGTTATTCATACGCGGGAGTATCCGTAGATTATATCCACGGCATCATCCGTAAACAGGAAGGTCTCAACTCATACATTTATCTGTCGTTTGAACAAGTCTCGGACTACGGTTTCTCTTTCGAGCCTGAGGTGCTGAAAGATGGTCTGATATCGAAAAAAGTGAAAGGAACGTGCAGCGGCCATCTCGAATACAGAAAACCTTACTTTGCTCTGAATCTTTTCTACAAGTCGGATAAAGCAAAAGCAAAATTAAAGAAAGGATTGTTTAGCGACACTGTTATGTGGGCGTTCCCAAAGGGTATGACGTACATTTACAGTACATTCGTGGTATGCGCCAATACTTATTCGCTTTATATCAACGATGATATAGATTACGACAGAAAAATAGAGGAAGCGCTTGACCTGTTTAAGATAAAAAAGAAAAAGAAGATAGACATGGAAAAAGTTCAGGAAAGAGCAGAAAAGCTCAAAGCAAATGCGTTTAGCGTCGGAAACAGAGACATGCACAACAAGATATGTGAATCGTACCGTATCTTAAATAAGAATTTAGACGGTATCATCGATTCGAGATTTGAAGTGAATGAAAAGGATTTCGATGAGCTTGACACAATAATGGATCAGATAGGATCGGATGACGAATAAGCGTATTCGGTAATACACTCACTGTTATCTGCTTTTGACTGCAGAATTCAGGGAACCTCTGAATATTCGATGCGTTCGGATCGTGCAGAGATTTTTTCGTCAGATGAAACAAAAAGCGCGGTTTACGATATGCTCATTGAAACATACGTATGCACCGCGCATATGATTGCTATGAAAACAGCCGACTGAGACAAAATCAGTCGGCTGTTTTTATTCAGGATCAGCACTACTTTTCTCTTCCGAAATACAGATGACTGAGGATGCCGGCTCCGCCGGACGAGTCAAGCTTGAATTGGATCCACATCTGCGTATTGTTGTCTCCAAAGTAGGTCATGGTGATTGTTCCGGCGTCGGAATGATCGTCAGCCTCGATCGTATATTGTGACGGCTGTCCCATCTTTTGGATCACGCTGTCGATGGTATCCGCGCCGGTGATCCCGCGATAGCTGAACGCGGCGGGGTCGCTGTGCTTGCTCGCCGTGCCGCGGGGAAAGAAGGAATAGACGGCGGTCTCCTCCGGATCATCGCCTGCTTTATCGATATAGACCGTACAGAACTTGTCGTTATATGTCAAATTGACATGCTGCGGTTTCGTCGTGTTCGCACCGGGCTTTTTGTCTTTTTCATATTTCCAGCCGTCGGCGATCATGTCCTTGAGCTTGGTTTGATTCAAGTTATATTCGTATCCCTCCAGGGTGATGGTTGTACCGAGCTCAAAGCTTTTTGTGTTATTGTTCTCAAAGACGGTGTCGTAATTCGTTCCGTTTTCCGTGATGGCATATTTGCCGTCCGTGTAGCCCTCGCCGAGGTGATAGTTCGACAGATCGAGCTTGTCAAACGCGAATGTGAGCGTGTTGTTGAACGCTTTGGCAGCGGTGGAATCTCCGTCCGCGGTGAATTTCGCGATTCCTTTATTCTCGGAGCCGGCAGCAGAAGCGGAAGTCCCTTCACCCGTTTGATCGTCGGTATCCTTGGGCTTGTAATAGGGATAGAGTAGGAAAGCGCCTGTGATGAGCGATACCATCAACACGATGGTAACGATCGCGGCGATCACCCTGCCGTAGGTCTTTTTGCTTTTTTTCGATTCCTTTTGTGCGAAAGAAAAGTCGTCGGCATAGGTAGGAGCGTCATCCGGGACGTCCTCTTTGTCGCTTTCGGCTCTGTCGCGTTCATCCAGATAGGCGGCGCGTTCCGACGGATCCTTGAAATAGACGGAGGGATTGCTGGGACTTTTGGAATAATCCACGCGATCGCTTTTATCCGCGTAAAGATCGCGGTATGTCTGCGCGTCCTTTTGGCGATCATAGTAGGTGTTGGGGTTGCCCCATGTCGATCGGGTGCGGTCGATGTTTCCTGCGGGCACACCCTCATAGACCGGCGTCGGATGAGCCGAGAGAGCCTGATCGAACAGGCGCTTGAGCTCAGTCATATCATGACAGCGGTTTTCTTTTTTGACCGCCAAGCCATAGCCCAAAACATTTTCGAGCTCCGGCGAGATGGAAACGCCCAGCTCATAGGGGCTTTTCAACTCGTCGTTTCTCAGTCGCTCGAGTGATTCGATCGGTGTTATGCCGGTGATACAGCGATAGATGGTGGCGCAAAGCGCGTAGACGTCCGTCCACGGTCCCTGCTCACCGTTACGGCGGTATTGCTCCTCGGGCGCGTAACCCTGCTTGAGCATGATCGACATCGTCTTTTTATCATCGACAAAATCTCTTGCCGAGCCGAAGTCCATCAGCTTGAGCTTACCGTTTTTGAGCAGCATGATGTTATCGGGACTGATATCGCGGTGGATGATGCCGGCGGAATGGATCTTTTCGAGCGAGTCGATGATCGGATAGAGCATTTCGATCACCTCGATCGGGTCGAGCCTGCCCTTTTCCTTTTGATAGTCCTTTAAGGTGATGCCGTCAAGATATTTCATCACCAGATAGGCGGTGTTGTTTTCCTCGATATAATCCGTGGCGTCTACGATACCCGGCTCGTCAATGAACTTAGCCAGAGTGGTCGCTTCTTTCAAAAATCGGTTTCTGCCGTGAATGAATACCTCCGCGTTGGATCCGGAGCTGACATAGACGTCGTTGCCGGAGTAGGTGTCGCGGTAGGAGTAGCCGTGGGGAAAATACTCCTTGATGGCGACGACGTTGCCGAGCTTACTGTCCTCTCCCAGATAGGTGATACCGAAGCCGCCTTCACCCAGTACGCCGTGGATGATATACCTGTTTCCGACAGCGGTGCCGACAGGCAGATGGTGGGGCTGCGGATCGACCAGATTCCTTGCGCCGCAGCGCGGACAGATCGGAGATTCGCCTCTTTCTCGATTGCAGTACTTACAGATCATGATAAACCTCGATTGCGTCAGGTTAGTATACTTACTATCATCATACCGAAACAGATAGATAATGTCAATCATTCCCGCAAAATCCACGGGAAATCTTTTGATTCTCGCCTTTCTCAGCGATTTGCGGGATCTTCCTCAGCCTCTGCCGCAAAAGGACTTTCGTTTGTGTCGGATGAGTTGTTGACAACGCCGACCGTTATATGATAATATAACCATGTATAACTATGCCCTTTGCATATGTATAATTTGGTTGAGATTGCGGTAGCTTCGATACAAGTGTTGAGAGCTTCGCAATGACCGCATGATAAGGAAAGGAACAATACTATGATTACCGCGATGTTATTTGCGGGCGGTAAAGGCGCGAGAATGAAATCCGTCGATCTGCCCAAGCAGTTTTTAGAGGTAGGCGGCAAGCCTATCATCATCCACACCATGGAGCACTTTGCCCGTCACCCGATGGTCGACCATATCGTGGTCGCCTGTAAGGAGGACTGGATCGATCACCTCGAGAATCTGATCGAGCAGTTCAACGTGCCAAAGGTCAAGTCCATCGTCCCCGGCGGCGCTTCCGGCTTTGACTCCATCCACAACGGCGTGGTGGCGACGCACGAGTTCTCCCGCGATCCCGAGGATATCATTCTGATCTGCGACGGCGTGCGCCCGATGCTCTCCGAGGAGCTGATCACCAACTGTATCTTAGAGACCAAAAAGCACAAGACCGCCGTGCCCGTCACCCCGTCCATCGACTCTCTGCTCTATTCCGAGGACGGCATGACCTGCGGCAAGAGCTACCAGCGCTCGACCATGTACATCACCCAGGCGCCTCAGGGCTACACCATGGAACGCATCCTCTGGGCGCATGATCAGGCGTACAAGCGCGGGATCCTGGAGCCCGTTTCCTCCAGCGAGCTGTTCATCGAGCTGGGCGAAAAGGTACATATCTTTATCGGCGAGCGCTTCAATATCAAGGTCACGACCCCGGAGGATCTGACCGCCCTGCGCTCTCAGTATTACTATGAGAATTACAAGAAATTCGCCAAGGAGGAATTGAAGTATGGATTATAAGGTAAAAGACTACGTCAAAAAGAGTATCTATACCAACTTAGAGGATATCGCGAACGCTCCCATCTCATGGGACAAGCTCAAGAACAAGACCCTGCTCCTCACCGGCGCGGGCGGCTTCATCGGCTACTACATGACCTGCGGTATCCTCTTGAGAAACGACCTCTACGGCGACAATATCAAGGTGCTGGCGCTCGAGCGCTTCGGCGATTTCGCGAAGAAGAAGTTCGGCAAGCTCCTCGAGCGTGACGACGTCGAGCTGATCGTACAGGACATCACCGAGCCGATCAAGGCGGAGCGCGCGGATTTTGTCATCCACGCGGCGTCTCAGGCAAGCGCGATCGAATTCGAGCGCGACCCGGTCGGCACCATCAGCGCCAACCTCAGCGGTACGGAAAACGCGCTGAACTTCGCGAAGGACAGCAACAGTGAGGCGTCGCTGATCGTGTCCTCATTAAAGGTCTACGGTACGCTCTATACCGGCAAGCCGTATATTGAAGAGGACGACAACGGCTATGTCGATTTCACCTCCTACAAAAGCTGCTATGCCATCGGCAAGCGTGCCGCCGAGACCCTCGCGGCGAGCTACAGTAAGCAGTATGAGATGAACATCCGCATCGTCCGTCCGTCTTACATCTTCGGCGCGAGCCGTCTGGATGACGACCGCGTATGGGCGCAGTTCATCGCGAACATCGTTCGCGGACAGGATATCCTTTTGAAGAGCAACGGCGCGACCAACCGTTCCTTCTGCTATGTCACCGACACCGTGACCGCCATGCTGCACGTGCTCCTCGACGGTGAGAACTGCGTGCCGTATAATATCTCTAACGAAGCCTCCAACACCACCATCCGCGGCTTTGCGCAGGCGGCGTGCGAGGTATTCCCCGAGCGCAACATGAAGCTCGCGTTCGCCAATCCCGAGGATGAAGTGATGCCCGAGCCCTCGCCGAACGATCCCACACCCGAGATCATGGACAACAAGCGCATCCGCTCCATCGGCTGGGAGCCGAAGATCGACCTCAAAGAGGGCATCCGACGCGCGGTCGCGATCTTAGAGGAAGACTAAATTGCCTAAAGACTTCTGTCCGTTAAGGGAGATGTTTTTGTGATATATTTGAAGGATGCCTCTTGGGAGAGGATCCACCTGAATTTGACTGTAGCAACAGATAAAGAAGCGGAAAGAATTCGTTCTCTCCGCTTCTATCTTGTCGCGCTGTCGGGCAGGGTCGAAGCGGAATTCCGCCGTGCGGTCGTTGACGAAAATACCGTTCGGCTGTCGCTGAATGTGACCAACAACGGGCTGAACCGCTGTATCGAGAGCGGGACATACCGCGTCCTTGCCGCTGATGAGGGCGGTGAGCCGACCGCCGTGCTGTTCGACGGCTCGTTTGAGACGCTCTCCCGCTATGGCAGGAGCTTTGTCTACGGCGCCGGGAACGGCGTTTATACCGTTAGCTTCATGATCGATGAATTCTCCGATCTGCCCGAGCTGCGTATGATTTTTTTGGACGCGAAAAAGTCCGACGGAAAAGAGGATCTTTATCGAAAGAGATCGTTTTCCGATCGGCTGAAACGGTTCGTCAAGCGATCTGCAGACGCCGCGAACGTTTGGTTCCAGAAGGCGATCTATTCCTGTATCAGGGCTTTCCGATTCCTGCGAAAACCCCGTATCCTTTTCCTTGATGAAAAGCGTGATGTCCTCGCTCCCAGTATGTCGGCGCTGTACGACAGGATGATCGGGCGCGGACTTGACAAGCGTTATGTCATCAAGTGCTCGCTCCGCAACACGGAGAGCAACTCCTACTCAAAATTATCGACCGCCGCGGTGATCGCGAGGATCGCGAAGGCGGATATCGTCATCGTCGATGACTATGTACCCGCGTTCAACACGCTCCGCCTCGCCGACAGCGTCAAGGTCATTCAGCTATGGCACGCCGGCGCGGGCTTCAAGGGCGTCGGCTACAGCCGTTGGGGACATTTCGGCTGTCCCGCGCCTTTCTGCGCCCATCGCCGCAGTGATTTCGCGATCTCCGATTCCAAGGCGATCCGGCACTTTTTCTCGGAGCCCTTCGGGATCCTGGAGGAACAGGTGATCCCCACCGGTATGCCCCGCATGGATCCTTATCTTGATGAAGAAAACCGACGCAGGGTCGAGCAGCAGCTCTATGAGCGCTATCCCGCGTTCAAAGACAGGCGCGTCATCCTCTTTGCGCCGACCTACCGCGGACGCAACCGAAAGACCGCTTACTATCCCTATGAGCTGATCGACTTCGAGCGCCTTTACCGCTATTGTGAGGACACGGATTCCGTCGTGCTCTTTAAAATGCACCCGTGGGTGCCCGGTGAGGTCGAGCTCAAAGAACGGTTCCGTGATCGCTTCTTCTCCATGAACTCTTACCCCAACATCAATGAGCTGTTCTATATCACCGACCTGCTGATCACCGACTATTCCTCGTGCATCTATGAGTTCATGCTGATGAAAAAGCCGATGCTTTTCTTTGCGTATGACCATGACCGCTATGCGGTGTCGCGCGGATTCCACCGTGACTACGCCTCCAATGTGCCCGGCAAGATCTGCCTGACCTTTGACGAGCTGCTGCGGGCGATGCGTGAGGAGGATTATGAATTTGATAAGGTCGAGCGGATGCTGCCCCTGTATTTCGATCATGTCGATACAGGCAGCTGCGACCGCGTGATCGACTGGCTGGTGCTCGGCGATCTGCCTGAGGAATATTCATCCGCCCTGCAATCTCGCCGCGATGAGGTCGCCCGTGCAAGGGCACTCAGGTTCCCGTCCGCTTCATCCGCGGACTGATCGAACAGGATAGAATTAAAAACGGCATGATCTCTGACGATGATCCCCTGCCGCACTGCCGTGCTACGGCTTTACCGTGCAGGATCAGACCGAGTTCGAATAACAGAAAGGCATTTGACATGAAAAAAGTATTGATCCCGATCATATTGATACTCGCACTGCTGATGAGCTTATCCCTGTCAGCATGCGGTCAGAAAGATAACGGCGCTACCTCCGATTCAGCCTCCGCCGATCAAAGCGCTACTGCTGATTCACGCGGCGCGTCCTCCGCTTCATCCGCGAAAGCACCCGCAAACGGGGAGGAAGAAAAGAGCGATTCTTCCGCGTCATCTGAGTCGTCCAAAGGCTCGGGCGGCTCACCCGGAGCGGCGGCGAATCAGCAGGATATCGTGGTGAATGATGCCGATGAGAACGGCGGAGAAGAACAGAGCGCAGATGATCCAGCGTCCGAGAAAAAAACTCAGAGCGGTTCGACAAAGCAGTCCTCCGATTCCGGTTCGACCTCTTCCGTATCGCCGAACCCCGCTTATGACGACGACCATCGTCCGCAGTTCACGATCGTGATGACCGACAAGTCGAGCAAAAAGGAATACTCCGCCGCCTGCAGCTATACCACGGATAAAAAGGATGAGGCATACGCGTCATTCTTCCTGCCCGCGGGCAACTACGATATCGCGGTGTATGAGTACGCCGACAAGATCGACAAGGACAACCCGCTCGCCGAATCCACCTATAATAACGCAAAGGCGACCAAGCGCAAATCGGTCCGCGTCTATTACACTCCCAAGGATGAACGGATCGAGGTCAAAGAGAGCGCCTCGAGCAGAACACAATAATATGAAAAAAGGGCTTCCGCACGGAAGCCCTTTGTTATGTCAGATGTAGTTTATAGGCTCCCTTTCCTAAGGGAGCTGTCCCGGAATCGGGACTGAGGGATTGCAATAATTGTTTGAGGCGAAGCCGAGTGACAATTACTTCGCGTAGAGCTTGCCTACGATATAATTCGACAGCCGACGCGGCAGGAGCTTTGCCAGCACCGCGATCGCCTTGTAGGAGAAGCCGATCGCCTTGAGCGGACGCGAATTCTTTTTGACCGCCAGCTTTGCGATATATTCGCCCGCCTTTTTGGGGCTCATACCGCCGCGCTCGTCCTTTTCCATCACGGCGACGGATCGGCGCACGCGTTCGCCGTAGTCACTGTCCTTGCAGTCGTCCTTTTGCCTTGCGTCGGTAAAGCCCGTGGCGATATCGCCCGGCAGTACCGCGCACACGGTGATCCCGTAGGGGCGGATCTCATTTTGCAGTGCCAGCACATATGCCGCGATCGCCGCCTTGCTCACGCTGTACCACAGCTGGAACGGGATCGGCAGGATGCCCGCGACGGAGCTGACGCAGACGATTCGTCCGCTGTTCTGCCCGCGCATATGGGGCAGCACGGCGCGGATGACGTTGTCGGTGCCGAACAGGTTCAGCTCGAGCTGTGCGTGTGAAGCGGCGGAGGCGGTCATCTCGGCGGCGCCTGAGATGCCGTAGCCCGCGTTGCTGACCAGTATATCGATCTGCCCTTCGCGCGTGATGATCTCTTCGATCGCTTGGTTCACCTGATTCTCGTCGGTGACGTCGGCGGTGATGTGATTCACGCCGTAGGGCGGGTTTTCGCGGCGGGACAGCTCATAGACGGTACAGCCCTTTTTGGTCAGGCTCAGCGCCGTTTCTCTGCCGATGCCGCTGCTGCCGCCCGTGACGACGGCAACCTGTTTCTCGTTATTCATTGTTCAACAGTACCTTTGCGATTACGCCGACTGCTTCGTCGATCAGATCCTCTGTCAGCGTCGCCATGTAGCTGGTGCGCAGCAGGCACTCGTTCGGAGCGGTCGCGGGTGGCAGGACGGGGTTGACGTATACGCCCGCCTCATAGACCTCCTTCGCCTTGATCAGGGTGTTCTCCATCGTGTAGGTGTAGATGGGGACGATCGGCGTTTCACTCTCACGGATCTTCAATCCCGCGTCACGCAGACCCTTGCGCGCGTGAGCGGACAGTGCGTTGAGCCGTTCGGGCAGCTCGGGATGCGCCTTAAGGTGTCTGAGCGCCGTCAGCGCTACCGCGCAGCATGCCGGCGGGATAGACGCCGAAAAGATGAACGGACGCGAGTTGTGGCGCACATAGTCGCACACGGTATGCGACGCCGCCATGTAGCCGCCTAAAGAGGCCAAGGATTTGGAGAAGGTGCCCATGATGATGTCCACCTTGTCCTCGAGCCCGAAGTAGCTCGCGGTACCTCTGCCGCCCTCGCCGATAACGCCCAAGCCGTGAGCGTCGTCGACCATGACGCGCGCGCCGTACTGTTCGGCGAGCTTGCAGATCTCGGGGAGCTTGGCGATATCGCCGCCCATCGAGAACACACCGTCGGTGACGATCAGGATGCCGGCTGTTTCGGGGATCTTCTTGAGGATGCGTTCCAGATCCTCCATATCGTTGTGCTTATAGCGCACCATCTTGCCGAAGCTGAGCTGACAGCCGTCATAGATGGACGCGTGGTTCTCGCGGTCGCAGACGACATAATCGTTTCTGCCGACGATCGCGCTGATGATACCTAAGTTGCTCTGGAAGCCGGTCGAGAAGGTGACCGCTTCTTCCATATTGACAAAGGCGGCAAGCTCGGATTCCAATTCGAGGTGCATACGCAGCGTACCGTTGAGGAATCGTGAGCCCGAGCATCCGGAGCCGTATTTCTCCAGCGCCTTGATACCCGCCTCTACCACGGTCGGCTCGGTCGTCAGACCCAGATAGTTGTTGGAGCCGAGCATGATGCGGCGTTTGCCTTCCATGATGACTTCCACATCCTGCCGTGTCTCCAGCGCGTGAAAGTAGGGATAGATCCCTTCGTTGCGCAGCTGATCGGCAAGCGTGAAGCGTTCGCATTTTTCAAAAATGTCCATCGTTCTTCCTCCCATATCGGGTGATACCTTTGGATTGTTTTGGATTTTGCTTGACCAAGTTATTTTACATGAATGTGCGGTGTATGTCAAGAAAAACGCCTATAAATGTAATACTTCACCATGATTGTCACAGAAAAATCATGCCATAATTGTTGAAATAGCACTTGTTTTGTGATATGATTTTGAAGAAAAGAGGGATAGGATGAAACTGATAAAAGAGGCGGTCATCTCCGCCAGCATTTGTGATTCCAATGTAAAACTGGGCGTGAAGGGCACCTTTGATCTGGTGCAGGATTACCTCACCGAGATGATGGGGGAGCTGGGCATCGACGGCGTGTCACTGCGCAAAAAATACGGCTGCGTGTGGATCTTTACCCGCAACCGTGTTGAGATCGACCGTGAATTTTTTTGGAAGGAGCGTTACATCGCCGAGAGCTTTATCTCGTCCGCCAAGGGCGCCAAGATGACGGTCGACACGATCCTGAAGGATGAGCAGGGCAACACCTGCGTCTATTCGCGCATCGAGATGTGCGCGCTCGATCTGAGCACCCAGAAGATCCGCCGTATCCGTGACGTCGGTATCACGTCGGACACCCATGTCGAAGCTCCCGAGCGTGAGATCTCTTTCAGCCGCTTAAAGCACGAGGGGCTTTCTGAGATCGAAACCGTTTTGGTGAAGTCGGGCGATATCGACTTTGTCCAGCACACCAACAACGTGTCCTACATCCGCTTCATCATGAACACCTACACCGTCAAGGAATTGCGCGAGCGCCCCGTCAAGGCGATCGAGGTGCGCTACGCCGGTCAGACCCACGAGGGCGATATCCTGTCCATCCGCAAAGCGGAGCAGAACGGCAAGGAACTCTTCGACGTAGCCCTCGGCGACGTCGTCGCGGTAGAGTGTGAGATAATTAGGAATTAGAAATTAGGAATGAGGAATTAATGTCGCTGTCTCAGCGAAATGATAACGCCTGCAACTTTCATAGAGTTGCGGGCGTTAATGTTACTTGTCGATATTATAATCAAAAACGCGTCAGCGTTTTCCCGAAATTACTAATTACTAATTACTAATTAACATATCGGTGTTCTCATAACTCTGTTCGATCTCTTTGGAATAGATCTGCGCGGCGGCGATGACGTCGCCGCTTTTTTGCGCCATGTTCCCAACGATCCCGACGGAATCGATGAGGAACCGTATCGGCGCTGTTATATCATAGCTGTCGATCGCGCCGAGCAGGTAGCGGTACAGCCAATACAGCCCGAGCCGCGTCAATTCCGCTTCATTGTGTGAAAGGTCGGGTTCAGCCTTTGCCGCCTGTATGATCTTTTCGCGGTTGCTTTGTTCGATATACTCTAGCTTTTCAAAAATCTCGGGCGAAAGCGATCCGAGTGTGACGGCCTCTCCCGTCAACTCTCTTTGCGCTTCTGCTGCCAATGCTCTGAGCTTCTCGAACCGCTCCGCAAGCGGGATGGGTTGTGTGAGAAGCATTGCCGCCCGCTCTCTTACCGTCAGCAAAAAGCGCATCACATCCGCGTCGTATTCTTCGCAATCCGCGCAGTCCGCGCCGACAAAATCCTCATACGCGTGATCGGTACTCATGATCAGCCGCGCCGCCTCGGGACAGGCGAGGGCGAGCGTGTGCTCCGTGAACGTCGTGTAATCCATCGTGATCCGCGGGAACTGCGCGCAGGTATCGCACAGGTGCTCCTCGCCCAGCTCGCGAAAAACATCGCACAGGTGATCGTCGCCCCAGAAGGGGCATTTCTTCTCTTCCGCCAAGCAAAAAACACGGTCGCCGTCAGGATCGGTGTAGATCGCTTCTCTGAGCTTCTCGCCGAATTCCCCCTGCACGCTGTTGTAAAAGTCCTCGGTCTCGCTGTCGATCACCACATCCCACCCCTGACAACAGCTGTCGGGACAGGCGGCGGCGATACAGCGGAATTCACGGTAATAGGTCGGATAATAATGCTTCATGTCTTGATCTCCTATCATTTCCCTGTATTCAAAACAGTTATTGCGAAGGGCAAACACGCGTGTTTGCCCTGTGGCAATCTCAACCGAATTAATGATCTCGAATCGGGTTAATTATCCGCCAAATATTTGCCAAAGTCAACAAAAACCTATTGCAATTTGCTCGATTCGTGATATAATATAATTCGATAAAAGAAAAAGTGCCGGCTGAATCATGCTGAAAAGCCTGTTTACATATAGTATAATGGGCTTGACTGCGTGAGGACGGCACTCCGGAGAATCCCGATCGATCGGGTGCCGAAGGGGCAAGCGCGCAGTTTTGCGCGTCAATCTCTCAGGCAAAAGGACGGAGCTTTTTGATAACGTTTTCGCGCGGGTCACGGCTTCGGCTGTGATCCGTTTTTTTAGGAACATCGTCTCGCAACGCAACCTATCCATTAGGTGTCACCAAAACGCGGAGCAGATGAAACGTCTACCGTAGGGGAGGGGCTTGCTCCTCCCGAAAACCAATCCGATCAATACCACCAAAACGCGAAGCACATCAATCCCTCCGTAGGGTACGGCGCTTGCGACGTACCGTAACACATCCAATAAATGTCATCCAAACGCGAAGCAAATGAAACGTCTACCGTAGGGGAGGGGCTTGCTCCTCCCGAAAACCTATCCGATCAATACCGCCAAAACGCGAAGCACATCAATCCCTCCGTAGGGACGATCATGGATCGTCCGCAGAATGACGGGCGTTTCCTTGAGCGAAAACGCGAGATAGAAAAGAAACGCTTCTGCCATGCGGGTCGTCATAAATGTCGACCCCTACAATTATACTGCAATGCTTACCGTAGGGGATGACGCTTGGACACGCGTGCCCGACATCCCGAAAACCTATCCGATCAATACCGCCAAAACGCGGAGCATATACCTGCTTCCGTAGGGACGATCATTGATCGTCCGCAGAATGACGGGCGTTTCCTTGATCGAAAGCGTGAGATAGGAATACAGCATTTCTGCCTTGCGGGACGTCGAGGGCGCCGTCCCCTACAAAATATACTAATTGTCATCATACATCACCACAAGGAGGAACATACATCATGTGGGAAAGTTTTCTCAGCGCTGTTGAAAAGGGCAACAGCGTGCTCAACAGCTACGTTTGGGGCTGGCCGACCATCATCCTGATTCTGGGCACCGGTCTGCTGCTGACGATCCGTACCCGCTGCTTGCAGGTGCGCAAGTTCGGCGAATCGCTTAACACCACCATCGTCCCGACCATCAAAAGCCTGGGCAAGAAAAAGCAGGCAGACGGCAGGATGAATTCGATCTCCCAGTTCGAGGCGTTCTCCACCGCGATCTCCGGCACCGTCGGCACCGGCAACATCATCGGCGTTGTCGCGGCGATCATCTCCGGCGGTCCCGGCGCCGTATTGTGGATGTGGATCTCCGCCTTCTTCGGTATGGTCACCAACTACGCCGAGAATGTTCTCGGTCTGTATTTCCGTAAAAAGGACAGCAAGGGCAACCTCGCGGGCGGCGCGTTCTACTATATCGCCTACGGTCTGAAATGGAAATGGCTCGCGTATCTCGCTTCCGTGTTCTGCATCCTTGCCGCCATCGGAATGAGCGGCGTGCAGACCAACAAGATCTCCGGCTCGCTGTCGGAGGCATATATGCGCATGACAGGCGCCGAGAACGCCGAGGTCGTCAAGCTGATCGTCGGTATCGTCGTCGCCGTGATCGCCGCGATCATCATCATCGGCGGTATCAAGCGTATCGGCAAGGTCGCGTCCATGCTGGTACCGTTCATGTCACTGCTGTTTATCGTGCTGGCGCTGATCGCCATCTGCACCCACTACTACCGCATCCCCGAGGCGTTCTCTCTGATCTTTACCAAGGCGTTCAACTTCAACGCCGTCGGCGGCGGTATCTTAGGCTTCACCTTTGCCACCGTCATCAAAAAGGGTATGGCGCGCGGCGTATTCAGTAACGAAGCGGGCTTAGGCTCCTCGGTCATCGCACACTCCGCGTCCGAGACCCGCGAACCCGTCAAGCAGGGTCTGTGGGGCGTGTTCGAGATCTTCTTCGACACCTTCATCATCTGCACCCTGACCGCGCTGATGTTCCTGACCACCTTTGACGCGCATTATTTTGACGCGTTCGATCTGACGCAGAACGGACTCGACTCCTTTATGTCCATGTCGATGTTCTCCGACAACTTCGGCGCGTTCGGCACGGCGACCTTCTCCATCATCCTGCCGCTGTTCGCGTTCACCACCATCATCGCGTGGTCGTACTACGGCGAAAAGGCGGTCGAGTTCTTCTTCGGCTTTATGAAGGAAGAAAACCGCAAGTATCCCGTCACCGTGTTCAAGGTGCTCTATGTCCTGCTGATCGCGGTCTCGGCAACCATCCACAGCCAGGTCGTCTGGGATATCAGCGACACCTGCAACGGCCTGATGGCACTGCCCAATCTGATCTGTCTGGTCGCGTTATCGGGGCTGGTCGCCAAGATCACCAAGAACTATTTCGACCGCAAAAAGGGCGCGAAGATCGAACCCATGCTTTCCGCTTATCCCGATCTGAACGAGGAGTTCAAGCAGGATATCAGCGGCGACGATCAGGAAATGAAATAAAAGTATCTTATGGGGCGGTTCTGCACGGATCGCCCCTTATTATATGGCAGGCTCCCTTTGGTAAAGGAGATTCCCCTGCTAGGGGAAATGTCCGCAAAGCGGACAAAAGGGTCTGCTGCCTCCGCTAGGAGGGCTCAAACTGATAAAAAGACTGAGGGATTGCATCAATTGCTCGCGCAAAGCGAGTAACTAACAAACTGTCATCATTCCATAGTTAACGAAACGATCGACCGTTAATCTTTGTGCAACAATGCGTTCTCATTCGATTGACATTGGCGCACCATAATGTTAAAATTACTACAATCCAATTGCAGACGGAAGGTGCAGCAAGATGAACAAAGTGATCATTACCACCGACAGTACCGCCGATATCCCTGCCGATATCGCCGAAAAATACAATATCCGCGTCGCGCCGCTTCACGTTTTATATGACGACGAGGACTTCACCGACGGCGTTGACATCACGCCCGAGTATATCCTCAGACGCTATGACGAGCGTGAGCAGCTGCCCTCCACCTCCGCGGCCACTCCCGAGGAGTACCGTCAGTTCTTTGAGGGCATCCTGAACGAGGGATATAAAGAGATCGTTCATATCGCTTTTTGCGGTGATATGTCCTCCACCTGTCAGAACGCCGTGATCGCGGCGGGCGAGTTCGAGCAGGACATCTGCGTCGTGGACAGCCGATGCCTGTCCGTCGGTATGATGCTGCTCTGTCTGCGCGCCTGCGAGCTCAGAGATATGGGCATCTCGGCGAAGCACATCGCGGACACGATCGGCGATATGACCGAGAAGAACATCGGCGGCTTTTTGCTCAGCCAGCTCGAATTCCTGCACAAGGGCGGCCGCTGCTCGAGCGTTTCACTGCTCGGCGCGAACCTCTTGAACATCAAGCCCTCTATCGTTGTCAAGGACGGCGCCATGAGCGTGGCGAAGAAATACCGTGGCAAGGATGAGATGTGCCGCCTCAAATACATGAAGGATCGTATCGAGGAGTTCGGCGATCAGATCGACACGAGCCGCATCGTCCTGCACACCACCTGCGACCTGACCGAAAAGGAGATCAAGGGCTATAAAAAGGAGCTCAAAAAGCTGATCAAGTGCGACGAGATCATCGTGTCCACCGCCGGCTGCGTCATCACCTCCCACTGCGGACCGGGCACCTTCTCACTCTTCTTCATGCTCAAATGATCCGAAAAAAGGCATACTGTTATCGGATGATGCTTTACTGATAGTAAGAATAAATGACCGACAGCCGTGGTTCGACTGTCGGTTTTTTTGTCAGCGCTATTCGTAAATTCGCATATTTATCCGTGATTCGAGAAAAATATTCATCGATGATTCTGTCGATTCTGCTCAAAAACGGCATAGAATTCGGAAAAAACATCAGTTATTGACGGTTAAAATCACTAAAAACACTCAAGATTTATGTCGCTTTTTGCCAAAGTTTCTGTTTTGTTTTGTTTATTGTGGACATATTCGTCGCATTATGTTATAATCCTGTCAATGAGAAGGGGAGTGTGGTAACATGGCAAGCAACTTAAAAGTTATCATCAATAATCCTCAAACCACGATCAAGATCCCTTCGGGAACCCGCATGTTGGTGCGGCGCAGCTGTCACGCGGCATTGGAGTATGAGCAGTACGATCACCGCACCGATATTTATGTGGATTTCGTAGATAACGAAATGCTGCACAAGTTTGATTCAAAACGTGTCAGCGCGATTGAGGCTCCCGAGGTGATCGCCGAACCGAGCGATCAGGAAGATTGTTTGGGAACGCTTTACATTTCGGTGGAGCGGGTTATTGAATTAACAAAAGTATATAACCGCCCGTTCGAGATGGGTATCGTTTACGCTGCGGTACACGGCGTGCTGAATCTGCTGGGTCAGTATTATACCGACCAGCCCGCCAAGGACGACCAGATGCTGAAAGAAGCAAAGATCCTGACACAGCTCGGTTTTTCGCCCATCGTAGGCTTTTAAGGAGTTCGTGTACAGCGACAATCGAAAAGAAGGTAGGAGATCGCCCGATATCGTGGGCGATTTTTTACTTTACGGCGCTTTTGCCCTCAGGCAGTAGGGAATGATAAATATGAAGCACCGAACCTTACAGCAGATGAAACTCATTGTATGGTACGGCGCTTGCCGACGTACCGAAACCTTTCCATTCAATGTTACTAA
>JAHKVW010000032.1 GCA_020624805.1 bacterium
AAACCCTCTTCAACCTGCACGGCTACATCGAACACGGCGATGAGGATTACATCCTGATCTCCCCCTCCGACTGTGTACATAACATGGATTACGGCAAGGTTCTGGAATTCGCCGAGAAGAACCATTCCGATATCACCTTTATCTATACCAAGCGTGTCGTCAAGGAGATCACCGACGATTTCCGCTGCATCCTCGATGTGGATGCTGACGGCAAGGTCACAAAGATCATGGCGTCCCCGGTCGATGACTGCGTATGTAACCTCGATATCGGTATCATACTGATGAAGAAAACCGTTCTCATGGCGTTGATCCGTCAGGCGATGAGCGAATCCAAATACAGCTTTGTGCGCGATGTCCTGCAGAATTCTCTCGACCGTCACAGAGTATACGCGTATGAGCTCAAGGGCTACTGTGAGATCATCGGCTCCGTCAAGGAATACTATGACGCGAACATGAAGATCATGGATCGCGATACCCGCTATAAGCTCTTTGATTACAAGCGCCCCATCTACACCAAGGTGCGTGACGACGCTCCCTCACGCTACGGTCTGAACTGCAATGTGAAGGATTCTCTGATCGCGCAGGGCTGTGTCATCAACGGTATCGTCGAGAACTCCATTATCTCGAAGGGCGTTTACATCGGTCACGACGCGGTCATCAAGAACTGCATCATCATGCAGGACTGCATCATCGGCGACAAAGCGCAGCTGATCAACCTTGTCATCGACAAGGACGTCAACGTCAGCCGCGGCTCCAAGCTGCAGGGCACCCGCAACTATCCGATGTATATCGCAAAGCGTTCCATCGTATAAAATATAAGCCTTCCCCTTGAGGGGAAGGTGCTGAACAAAGTGAAGCGGATGAGGTGGAAGCGTTTCCGTCTTATTCCGTATAAAGATATAAATTCAGGGTTCCACCTCATCCGACCTTTTCAACTCATGATGAGCCGAAAAGCCCACCTTCCCCTCAAGGGGAAGGCTATGGAACGCTCATTTATTCTTAGTATCTAATCTTTCAGGAGGTAACTATATGAAAATCCTTTATTGCGCGAGCGAAGCGAATCCGTTTGCGGGCAGCGGCGGTCTCGCCGATGTAGCAGGTTCTCTGCCCCATACCGTGTGCCGCAAGGGTCATGACTGCCGTATCGTTATGCCGCTGTACGGCACCATCCCCTATGAGCTCAAGTGCCAGATGAACTTCATCACCAACTTTACCGTTCCGGTCGCTTGGAGACATCAGTACTGCGGTCTGTTCTGGGCACGCTGGAACGACTGTACCTACTACTTCATCGACAACGAATACTACTTCAAGAGAGATAAGCTGTATGGCTTCTATGATGACGCCGAGAGATACGCGTTCTTCTCCCGCGCCATTCTCGAGATGCTCCCCTATATCGACTTCCATCCCGATCTCATCCACACCAACGACTGGCAGACAGCGCTGGTACCCGTCTACTACTATCTCTTCTATAGTAAGAATCCGTGGTATTACAACATCAAGTCCCTCTTTACCATCCACAACATCCAGTATCAGGGCAAATACGGCTGGGAAGTCAACACCGAGTGCGTCGGTATCCCGCCCACAGAGACCAAGATCCTGGAGATGGACGGCAAGCTGAACATGATGAAGGGCGCGATCTTCTGCTCCACCCGCGTCAACACCGTCTCCCCCACCTACGCGCTGGAGATCAAGGATCCCTGGTACAGCTACGGTCTGCATCACGCGCTGAACGCGAATCATTACAAGCTCTGCGGTATCCTCAACGGTATCGATCAGGCGAGCTATGATCCCGCTACCGACTATCAGCTCTACTGCAACTACACCAAGGAAGATATGAGTGGTAAGGGCGAGTGTAAGCGCAGATTGCAGGAGCGTCTGGGTCTCGAGCAGGCTTGGGATATCCCGATGGTCGCTATGGTCACCCGTATGGTTGCCCACAAGGGTCTCGACCTCGTTCGCGGCGGTCTGCCGGATCTCTTGAACAACAATAAGATGCAGTTCGTTATCCTCGGCTCCGGTGATGAAGAATACGAGAACTTCTTCCGTGATATGCAGTGGTTCTATCCCGGCAGAGTCGTTACCTGCCACGGATTTGTTCCCGAGCTGGCGCGCAAGATCTACTCCGGCGCGGACATCTTCCTGATGCCCAGTAAGCAGGAGCCCTGCGGTCTGTCTCAGATGATCGCACTGCGCTACGGTACCATTCCGGTCGTCCGCGAGGTCGGCGGTCTGAAGGACAGCGTATTCGACAGCGCCGATAACTACGGCAACGGTTTCACCTTCCGCAACTATGATATCGCCGATATGTGCAACGCGGTCAAGCGCGCACTGTCCGGTATCTATGACAACGAAGGCTGGCATCAGCTGATGTGGCGCGCGATGATGAGCGACAACAGCTGGGAACGCTCCGCTCAGGACTACATCAACGTATACGAAGACACCATGAACTGGCTGTGACGCGCGCATCTTAGTTCCGCCTTTTCAGACGCATTATATAGCAATGCTGTTATCAACGGCGTGTCAAGCGTTTGCGTCAACTGAATATTTACACTAAAAACGCCGCTTCGGGCTCAAACCGAAGCGGCGTTCTTTTGTATATTATAAAGTGCAAACATTTATGATCAGGGAATATCTGTTTTTGATCGCATTATCACACGGAGCAAAGGGAACGTTTATTGTAGGGGACGGCGCCCTCGACGTCCCTACCCTTTCCGATCGAAATCACCCAAACGCAAAGTAAATCAATCCTTCCGTAACGCTGCGAGCATTAGACACGCGTGTCTAAATACTCCTTCACCTCAAACAGCGACGGCAATACTACCTCCGCCAGTCCCTTGATCTCGTCATCCGGCTGCAAAATATCCGGCACCATGATCGGGTGCATCCCCGCGGCATGGGCGGCACGGATGCCGTTATAGCTGTCCTCGATCACATAGCAATCCCTCGCGTCAGCCCCCAGCCGCTCAGCGGCAGTGAGGAATATCTCGGGATGGGGCTTACTGTGGCTGACCATATCGCCGCAGACCAGCGTATCGAAATACGGGATCAGATCGACCTTGCCCAGTGATTTTCGCACGCTCACCTCGCGCGTCGAGGACGCGAGCGCGGTATGGATCCCGTTCTCCTTCAACCAATCGAACAACTCAAACACACCGGGCTTGAGCTCATAATCGGTCTTGTTCAGCTCCTTCTGCACATCCTCGCGGTAGGCGTAATAATCGAATTCATGCCCCACATATTCAAAGAATATCTCTCTCGTTTTGACGCGGGTCACGCCGATGCTGTCCATGCACGCCTTATGCACCGCCTCCACATCGGTCAGACCGTACTTGGACGCAAGTCTCTTATACGCTTCGACATACACGCGCTCGGAGTCAAAGATCACGCCGTCCATATCAAAAATCACATACATTCCAACCACTTCCATATCTAAAGTAGTTCCATTATAACCGAAAAGTCAAAATAATTCAACAAATCTATTGACATATTCTGTTTTGTGGAGTATGATAAAGACAACATATGAATGATTGTTCATATGTTCAACTATCTATTTATGTTGAGATTGCCACGGGCTGACACGTGTCGAGCCCTCGTAATGACAATTTGACATGATACGGGAGGCTCCTATGGCACACGAAGATCATCAGGATATCGTCAGAGAGATCAAAGAGAATATGCCCGACGCCGATACGCTGTTTGAGTTAGCGGACTTTTTCAAGGTATTCGGCGACTCCACCCGCATCCGCATCATGTGCGCTTTGTTTGAAAAAGAGCTGAGCGTATGCTGTATCGCGGACATCGTCGGCATGGAACAAAGCACCGTTTCGCACCAGCTCCGCGTCCTGCGACAGGAAAATCTGGTCAAGGTGCGCCGCGAGGGAAAGCAAAGCTACTATTCCCTTGAGGATGAGCACATCCAAAAGATCTTTGAGATGGGGCTTGAGCATATATTGGAGTGATGAAAGCCTTCCCCTTGAGGGGAAGGTGCTGAGTCACGCGAAGCGGATGAGGTGGAAACATATGATTCTCATCCCGTTAATAAACTAATCGGAAAGGTTTACACCTCATCCGACCAATTTGCCTGATTGGCAAATTGCCCACCTTCCCCTCAAGGGGAAGGCATAAAAACGGCAGACACTGTCCACTCTCGATTATACGGGAGGGTCAAGACCCTCCCCTACATAAGGTGACTGAATATGAAACACGAATTTGTACTGGAAGGGCTGCACTGTGCGAACTGTGCGGCGAAAATCGAAGCAAAGCTCGAAAAGCGATACGGTGATGTGCGATTCTCCTTTACCACCTTGGAGCTGGAGATCCACACCGATGAAGCAGATATCCGCGGTGAGGTACAGCAGATCGTCGACGCCATCGAGGACGGCGTAACGGTCGTACCGAAATCCGAAGCAAAACAAAGCCATCATCATGAAGCGTGTCATGACGGCTGTCACGACCATGACCACCATCACGATCATGATGAAGGCGGACACGATCATGAGCATCACCACAACACCGGCAAGCTCAAGATCGTCCTCCTGTGTATCGCGTCGGTACTTTTCATCGCAGCGTTCGTTATGCACCTGCTGATCCACTTCAATCGGATCCCGCAGAATCTGGAAACGGTCTGCAACGTACTCAGCATCATTTCCGCCGTTTTAGCGGGCTATGACGTCGTGATCGAGGGCGTGAAATCCATCTTTAAACGCCGTATCGATGAAACCACCCTGATGACGGTCGCGGTCATTGCCGCAATGGTACTGGGCGAATTTGTCGAGGGTGCGGCAGTCATGGTGCTGTTCGGCATCGGCGAGTTGCTTGAGGATAAGGCGGTCGAAAAATCCCGCCGCGATATCCGCAAGCTGGCGGATATCCGACCCGACGTCGCCTATATCTATGAGAACGGAAAAAGTCGTCAGGTCAGCGCCGAGGACGTCAAGATTGGCGCCATCCTCGAGATCCCGCCGCACACGCGTGTGCCCTTAGACGGCATCATCACCGAGGGTAGCACCACCGTTGACGCCTCTTCCCTGACCGGTGAATCGGAGCCCGTCGACGCGACCGTCGGCGCCGAGCTGCTCAGCGGCATGATGAACAACGACAACACCGTATATCTCAAAACCACCAAGGCGTATGCCGACAGCGCGGCGACACGCATCGTCAAGCTCGTCGAGGACAGCGCCAAGAGCAAGGGCAATCACGAAAAGCTGATCACCCGTTTTGCGGCGGTCTACACCCCCGTGATGATCGGGCTTTCGCTCGTCATCGCCATCATCCCCTCGCTGATCACCGGCGACTGGACGGAATGGATCCACAAAGCGCTCGTTTGCCTTGTCGCGTCCTGTCCGTGCTCGATCGTCATCTCCGTGCCTCTCTCCTACTACGCCGGCATCGGCGCGGCGAGCAAGGAGGGCGTGCTGATCAAGGGCGGCAGATTTGTCGAAGCGATCGCCGCCGCCAAAGCGTTCGCCTTTGATAAGACCGGTACGATCACCGATAATCAAATTTCTGTTAAAGAAATAAAAGCAACAGGATCATACAGCGCGAATGAGATCGCCGCATTGGCGGCGGCGGCAGAAGCTCGTTCCGCCCACCCGGTGGCAAATGCGCTGCGCACATACTGTAAAGAAAACAATATTTCTATAGAAGAATTAAAAGAGCATCGGGAGATCAGCTCTCACGGCGTAACCGCCCGTCGCGGCAGTGATACGATCACCGTCTGCAAGCGCGAGGGAAAGCCCGGTATCTCGGTACAGCTCAATGACAGTGAGATCGGCGTGATCACCCTCAGCGAGCATATCCGCAGTGAAGCTCCCGACGCGCTGAAAGCATTAAAGGAACTCGGCGTTCAGAAGAACGTCATGCTCTCCGGCGACAAGCAGGAATCCTGTCAGAACGTCGCGCAGGGCTTGGCGCTTGATGAAGTACACGGCGAACTCCTGCCCGAGGACAAGGTCAAGACTGTCGAGAGATTGATCGACGACTGCGGCTCCTGCGCCTTTGTCGGCGACGGCATCAACGACGCTCCGGTACTCAGCCGCGCCACCTGCGGCATCGCGATGGGACTCGGCTCCGACGCGGCGATCGAATCCGCCGATATGGTGCTCAGCTCCGAGAACCTCTCTTCTCTCCCCCGCGCTGTACGTCTCGCCCGCAGGACGCTCTCCACCGTCAAGGCGAACATCACCTTCTCGCTGATCGTCAAGGCTGTGATCATCATCCTCGCGATCATGAATATCGCGCCGCTGTGGCTGGCGGTATTCTCCGACACCGGCGTTTGCCTGATCTGCGTTTTGAACGCAGTACGCCTGATCCGCCGTAAAACCAAATGATTGTTGACATTCCTACCCTTTTGCGTTACGATTAGGGTAGGAATTTTTCTTATAACTCTGCGATCCGCAATTGCATAGGCGGTATCGCCGCAAAGGATATCACATATGAAACAAACGCAATATAACGCACAAACCCCCGCGCAGAAAACACTGCCGAAATACGCCGTCAAGCATTCGCTGGTCAACTACTATCTGGCGCTTATGTTCAGCTTCTTTCCGCTGTTTTTAACAGAACAATACGCGCACGCGCGGCTGGATAAATACTTCTTTTACGTGATCGCAACCGCCGTTTTCATTATCTCGACCGGACTATGCATGTATTTCAGCTACGTCGATGAGATCCGCGCCGATCACAAGGCGGCGTTGCTCACACCGTTTTCGGTGACCGATATCTGTATGCTGTGTTTCCTCGGATTCGCGGTCATCTCTACCTTGATGACAGAACACCCGAATGAAGCGCTGCTCGGTCCGAACCCCTTTGTCAGCGGAGCGATCCACAGCCGCAACAACGGGTTACTGCTCTTGTTCCTGTACACGATGATGTACTTCATCATCACCCGCAACTGCGTCAAAAAGGATTATGTTTTTATCATCTTTTTGTCGGTATCCTCGATCGTCGCCCTGTTGACGGTGCTCAACTTCTTCTACATTGATCCGCTTCATATGCTCGAGGGCTATGACGAGGCGACCATCGCCGACTTCGGCTCCACCCTCGGCAACAAAAACATCATTGCGGCATTTATGTGCATCTTCCTGCCCGCTGCCGTGATGTTCTTCGTGATCTCGGAAGATAAGATCGTCCGCATCGTCGCGGGGGTATCGATCCTGTTCGCCTACACCGGACTGCTGTGCGCGGACTCGACCTCCGACATCCTCGGTCTGCTTGTCATCCTGCCGGTGATGGCGATCTTCTCTGCGCGCAGCTTCACCTATCTCAAGCGCTATCTGCTGGCGCTGACGATCCTGTTTGCGTCCGGTAAGATACTGTGGGTCTTCGCGCTGATCATCGGCGATCACAACAAAGGCTTTGAGTTCATGCAGCACTTTTTGATCTATCACAAGCTGATGTTCCTGCCGATCGCGGTATGCTGCCTGCTGTATCTTTTGATGGTGTTCTTTGAGAAGGAGCTCGAGGCGCGTTACCCCGCGAAGGCTGTGACGATCACGTTCACCGTATTATTCGTTATCGGAATGATTGCGGCATTGGGCGCGTTCATCTATTTCAGCTTCATCGACCGTGAGACCGATATCGGCAGCTTCAAAAAGCTGCTTCGGTTCGACGATTACTGGGGCACGCACCGCGGCTTTATGTGGCGCGTCAGCTTTGAAGAATTCACCAAATTCAGGCCGTTGCAGATCCTCTTCGGCACCGGTCCCGACACCGCCTATTATGTCTTACAGCCTCATTTCAGCGAGCTATCCTCCCGCTTCGGCGACAGCTCCACCGATTGCGCCCACAACGAATTCATCAATTATCTGCTCACGCAGGGCGTGCTCGGACTGACGGCATATCTCGGCGTGATGGGCTCGGTGATCGTCCGCGCGATCAAAACCGCCAAAAAGGATCCGACCGTTCTGATCTTTGTCTGCCCGGTGATCTGCTACCTCGCGCAGTCTGTTGTCAACCTGTACAACCCGATCGTCACACCGTTCCTTTTCATCTTCCTCTCCCTCACGGAGGCAACAAACAGAAACGTAAAGTATCAAATAGCTGAGGAATAATCTATCGTAACGAATACAACAAACGCTCGCAGCTATCAAGCCGCGAGCGTTACATTTTGTCAAAAAAGCAAATAATGAGTAGTTGTTTTCCAAGGCTCCCTTTGGGAAAGGAGATTCCCCTGCTAGGGGAAATGTCCGCAATGCGGACAAAAGGGTCTGCTGCCTCCGCTAGGAGGGCTCAAACTGAT
>JAHKVW010000033.1 GCA_020624805.1 bacterium
CGTTCTTCGGCTTGTTTCCTATGCCTTGCTTTGGGTATGCCCAAATAATCTCATCTTTTTTCATTTTAGGGCTTGACTTTTATTTGCAAGACTCCTTTACCGCTTTATTATATATGTATATGACATAATTTGCTATTGTGCGAATTTTGGGAGCAAAAAAGAGCAACACCTTGCGATGTTGCTCTCGTTTGTTAAATATTTCCGTATATTAGAAGTGAGATATCCTTACACCTGCAAATTCGTTACAATGCGTTTCAGTACATTAAGTTGTTGCACATAAATCGCAAAAACATAGGAAAAATGCGGGTTTAGAGATTACTTCCCACTTTGGCTAATCGCAGCCTGAGCAGCAGCCAGACGAGCGATCGGAACGCGGAAGGGTGAGCATGATACATAGTCAAGACCGATCTTGTGGCAGAACTCAACAGAAGTCGGGTCGCCGCCGTGCTCGCCGCAGATACCGATATGGAGTGCAGGATTGACGGGCTTGCCGAGCTTGATCGCCATATCCATCAGCTTGCCAACGCCGGTCTGATCGAGCTTAGCGAACGGATCGTTCTCAAAGATCTTGGCGTCATAGTAAGCGTCGAGGAACTTGCCCGCGTCGTCACGGCTGAAGCCGAAGGTCATCTGAGTCAGGTCGTTGGTACCGAAGCAGAAGAAGTCAGCCTCGGTCGCGATCTCGTCAGCAGTCAGAGCAGCTCTCGGGATCTCGATCATGGTACCTACCTCATACTTGAGATCAGCGCCTGCAGCGGCGATCTCAGCGTCAGCGGTCTCTACAACGAACTTCTTGACATACTTGAGCTCCTTGATGTAGCCGACGAGCGGGATCATGATCTCAGGAACGAGCGTCCAGTCGGGATGAGCCTTCTTGACGTTGATCGCAGCGCGGATAACAGCCTTGGTCTGCATCTTAGCGATCTCGGGATAGGTAACAGCCAGACGGCAGCCGCGGTGACCCATCATCGGGTTGAACTCATGCAGAGAAGCGATCAGAGCCTTGATATCCTCAACGCTCTTGCCCTGAGCCTTAGCCAGCGCCTCGATGTCAGCTTCCTCGGTGGGAACGAACTCATGCAGAGGCGGATCCAGGAAGCGGATGGTTACGGGGTTGCCCTCGAGAGCCTCATACAGCTTCTCGAAGTCGCCCTGCTGATAGGGCAGGATCTTATCCAGAGCAGCCTCGCGCTCTTCTACTGTATCGGCACAGATCATCTCGCGGAACGCGGCGATTCTGTCAGCCTCAAAGAACATATGCTCGGTACGGCACAGACCGATACCCTCAGCGCCCAGCTCACGAGCCTTCTTAGCGTCAGCGGGAGTATCAGCGTTGGTGCGAACCTTCAGGGTTCTGTACTTGTCAGCCCAATCCATGACGCGGCCGAACTCACCGGCGATGGTAGCGTCAACAGTGGGGATGATGCCGTCATAGATATTACCGGTAGAACCGTCGATGGAGATATAATCGCCCTCGTGATAGGTCTTGCCGGCGAGAGTGAACTGCTTGTTCTCCTCATCCATAGCGATGTCGGAGCAGCCGGATACGCAGCAGGTACCCATACCGCGAGCGACAACAGCCGCGTGAGAGGTCATACCGCCGCGAACGGTCAGGATGCCCTGAGCAGCCTTCATACCCTCGATATCCTCGGGAGAGGTCTCGAGACGAACCAGAACGACCTTTTCGCCTGCGCCGCCCTGAGCCTTAGCATCCTCAGCGGTGAAGACGACCTTACCGCAGGCAGCGCCGGGAGAAGCGCCCAGACCCTTGCCTGCCGGAGTAGCAGCCTTGAGCTCTTTTGCGTCGAACTGCGGATGCAGGAGTGTATCGAGGTTTCTGGGGTCGATCATCAGAACGGCCTCTTCCTCGGTTCTCATACCCTCGTCAACGAGGTCGCAAGCGATCTTCAGAGCCGCCTGAGCGGTACGCTTGCCGTTTCTTGTCTGAAGCATATAGAGCTTGCCGTGCTCGACGGTGAACTCCATATCCTGCATATCTCTGTAGTGATCCTCGAGGGTCTTGCAAACCTCAACGAACTGAGCGAATGCCTCGGGGAACTTCTGCTCCATCTCGGAGATGTGCATGGGAGTACGAACGCCTGCGACAACGTCTTCGCCCTGTGCGTTGGTCAGGAACTCACCGAACAGACCCTTGTCGCCGGTAGCGGGATCGCGGGTGAACGCAACGCCGGTACCGCAGTCGTCGCCCATGTTACCGAACGCCATCGACTGGACGTTTACGGCAGTACCCCAGCTGTAGGGGATATCGTTGTCGCGGCGATATACGTTCGCGCGGGGGTTGTCCCAGGAACGGAATACAGCCTTGACAGCGCCCATGAGCTGCTCCTTGGGATCGGTCGGGAAATCCTCGCCGATCTTTGCCTTGTACTCAGCCTTGAACTTGCCTGCGAGTTCCTTGAGGTCCTCAGCGGTCAGCTCGACGTCCTGAGTAACGCCGCGGTCAGCCTTCATCTCGTCGATGAGCTCTTCAAAATACTTCTTGCCGACTTCCATAACAACGTCGGAATACATCTGGATAAATCTTCTGTAGCAGTCCCAAGCCCAGCGGGGATTACCGCTCTGTACAGCGATGGTCTCTACAACTTCCTCGTTCAGGCCGAGGTTCAGGATGGTGTCCATCATACCGGGCATGGAAGCACGCGCGCCGGAACGAACGGATACGAGAAGCGGATTCTCCTTGTCACCGAACTTCTTACCGGTGATCTCTTCCATTTTACCGATATACTCATTGATCTGATCCTGGATCTCAGGATTGATCTGGCGGCCGTCCTCATAATACTGAGTACAAGCCTCTGTGGTGATCGTGAAGCCCTGAGGAACAGGCAGACCGATGTTGGTCATCTCAGCGAGGTTAGCACCTTTACCGCCGAGAAGTTCTCTCATGTCAGCGTTACCTTCTTTAAAAAGGTAAACCCATTTTTTGCTCATTGGAATCTCCTCCTAAAAGTTTGTTATAGTAAGGACTGCGGCATATTTTGCCACAGCATACATATACAACTGTATTATAACAAAACCCGCACGAAAATACTATACAAAAGAGAAAAAAAGCCAAAAAAAGGGGCACAAAAGTCATTCGCATATTTTGTGGATATTGTTGAAAATGATAAAATTGTCATATTTTTGTAATTAGTTCTTGCAAATAAAAAAATATATGCGATAATAGTATTATCTACGAGAGCGCCCAAGTGCGCTTCGCACAGTGAAAAATGAATAATGAATAGTGAATAATGAAAGTCACTCGCCCCGCTCGGACAATACTCTTCTGTAATTGTTTGCACAGCCCGGTCGGTGTGAACCCGTTTTCACTATGAATTTTTGTGAGGTTAATTCATGAACAATAAATGTGCCGTTATCCTCGCCGGCGGCGAAGGAAAACGTATGAAATCCGATATTCCGAAGCCCATGAACGAAGTACTGGGCAAGCCGATGCTCCGCTGGGTCATCGACGCGGTCAAGGCAGCGGGGATCGACGACATCTGCGTCGTCACCGGCTTCAAGACTGAGGTCACCGAAGCGTATCTTGACTCGCTTCCCTTTGCGGTATCTCATGTACTGCAGAGCGAACGTCTCGGCACGGGTCATGCCGTGATGATGGCGAAGGATTTTCTCAACGAAAAAGGCGGCGACGTCGTGATCCTGTGCGGTGACGCGCCGTTCATGGACACCGAAACGATCGCCGACGCATACAACGATCATAACGCAAGCGGAGCTTCCGCGACCGTCATCAGCGCGATGCTCGACGACCCGACCGGCTACGGCAGGATCGTTCGCAACTCCGACGGCACCTTGAAGAATATCGTTGAACAGAAAGAAGCCGATGAAGCGACCCTCAAAATCCAAGAGGTCAACTCCGGCGGCTACTGGTTCGATACCGCCGATCTGCTCAGCGTACTGGACAACATCAAGGCAAATAATTCCGCAAAAGAATATTATCTGCCCGACGCGCTTTATCTGCTCCTGCAAAACGGTAAAAAGGTCGGCGCTTTCACGGCGAAGTCACCCGACACCGTCCTCGGCGCCAACGATCCCGCTCAGCTGGCTGAGCTGAATGATATCGCGAGAGCAAAGGGGTATTAAAGCCTCCCTTTCCTAAGGGAGGTGGGCAAATCGGTTTGCCGATTTGGTCGGAGGGTTGCTCATCCCCTTTGGAAGTATCCATCATGAAATGATTCAACCCTCAGTCGCTTCGCGACAGCTCCCTTGGGAAAGGGAGCCTGAACCGCATCCAAACCGCAAGGTTAATATACATTATTACAATAATTCATTTAGGGGGACACATAATGAATTCACACGGTAAGGACATCAAGATTTTTACGCTCAACTCCAACAAGGCTGTCGCTCACGGCATTGCGGATTGCTTAGGCATCCCGCTCGGTAAGAGCGACTGCGCCACCTTCTCGGACGGAGAGATCGCGGTATCTCTGCATGAATCCGTCCGCGGTTCCGACTGCTTCATCGTGCAGTCGACCTGCTCGCCCGTCAACGACAACCTCATGGAGCTTTTGATAATGATCGACGCGATGAAGAGAGCTTCCGCTTCCTCCATCACCGCCGTTGTTCCGTACTTCGGCTACGCGCGTCAGGATCGTAAAGCCAAGGCTCGCGATCCGATCTCTTCCAAGCTGGTTGCCGACCTGATCACCACCGCCGGCGCGGACCGTCTGTTGACGATGGATCTGCACGCGGCTCAGATCCAGGGCTTCTTCAACATCCCCGTCGACCATCTTGTCGGCGCTCCGATGCTCGCGAAGCACATGAAGAAGAAGGTCGAGGGTCACGCGGACGAATATGTGGTCGTATCTCCCGACCTCGGTTCCGTTACCAGAGCGCGTAACTTTGCGGCTAAGATCGGTTGCCCCATCGCGATCATCGACAAGCGCAGACAGCGCGCCAATGTTTCCGAAGTCATGAACATCATCGGTGAGGTCAGAGGCAAGAAGTGCATCCTCGTCGACGATATGATCGACACCGCCGGCACCCTGTGCAACGCCGCGAACGCGATCGTCGAAAAGGGAGGCGCTACCGAGGTATACGCCTGCGCTTCTCACGCGGTACTCTCCGGTCCCGCGATCGACCGTATCCGCGACAGCGCGATCAAGGAATGTATCCTGCTGGATACCGTTCCGATCCCCGAGGAGAAGATGCTCGACAAGTTCACCGTACTCTCCACCGCTCCGCTCTTTGCCGAGGCGATCGAGAGGATCTACGAGGACAAGCCTGTTTCTCCGATGTTTGTATAACAAATGTCATTGCGAACTCCCGATATGAGTATCGGGAGTGTGGCAATCTCAACTGATTGATTGTGAAAGGGAGCCTTGCCGCTCCCTTTCTTTGGAGTATAAACAAATGCTTTTCAAAAAGAAAGAATTCACCAACAACAGCATCGAGTACATCATCGTCGGACTCGGCAACCCCGGCAAGCAGTATGAGGGCACCCGCCATAACGCGGGCTTCATCGCCATCAACTATATCGCCGAGGAGCTGGGTGTGAAGATCAACAAGATCAAATTCAAATCCACCGTCGGCGAGGCGAGGATCAGCGGCAAGCGCTGTCTGCTGATGAAGCCCTCCACTTATATGAACCTCAGCGGTCAGGCGGTCACCGAGGCGATGAATTTCTACAAGATCCCGCCCCAACAGGTTGTGATACTGTCTGATGACATCTCCCTTGACGTCGGCGTGATCCGCATCCGCCGCAAGGGCTCGGACGGTGGACAAAAGGGACTGCAGAACATCATCTATCTCAGCGGCTCTGACGAGTTCCCGCGCGTCAAGATCGGCATCGGCAAAAAGCCGCATCCCGATTATGAGCTCAAGGACTGGGTGCTCAGCCGCTTTACCGACAAAGATAAAAAGCTCATCGCCGAGCGTCTGCCCGATATCAAGGGCGCGGTGGAATACATCGTCGACGGCGACATCGACAAGGCGATGAACCTGTATAACTGAAGACTGAAAGCTGAAGACTGAAAAATGAATAATGATGGTTTCTCGCTTCGCTCAGTCAATTATTGACTCGGTTGTGGGTGTCCCACCCTTCATTCTTCAGTTTTAAGTTTTCAATTATCATTATTCAACACGAAAAATGCAATTTTTAGATCATGTCATCCAACGCACCAAGCAATACAAGGCGTTGGACAATGCCGTCCATACCCGGTCACGCGCTGCGGTGATCGGCGTATCGGGCGTTCACAAAGCCAATATCATCACGTCGCTCTGCCGGGATAACGCCGTCAGAGCCTTTTGTGTTGCCCAAAATGAGCAGGAAGCGCAGATTTTGTGCAACGATCTGAGCGCTATGGGACTGCGCGCGCTGGTCTATCCGAAGAAGGATTTCATCTACATCCCGTCGCAGATCAAGTCGCATGAATATGAGCACCAGCGCCTGAACGTGCTCAGCCGTATGCTCAGCGACGACTATGACGTCATCATCGCCACGCTCGACGCGGCGGCGCAGTTCACCATCCCCAAGGATGTCCTGCAGTCTGTCAGCAAAACACTCAAGCCCGACGTCGAGATCGACCTGCCCGCCTTCGAAAAATCGCTGATCCTGCTCGGCTATGAGCGCTGCGACAACGTCGAGGGAAGCGGTCAGTTCTCCATCCGCGGCGGCATCATCGACCTGTTCATGCCCGACAGCGACGCGCCCGTGCGTATCGAGCTGTGGGGCGATCAGATCGACACGATCAACTACTTCGACGTCGAGACCCAGCGCCGCACCGATTACTGCGAGGAGATCGAGCTGACCCCCTCGGGCGAGATTTTGATCGAGGACAAAGAAAAGCTCGCCGACAAGATCAGCCGAAAGGCCGCCTATCTCAAAAGCGAAGGCAGTCAAAAGGCAAAGGAACGACTGCAAAAGGAAGCGGATATGCTGCGCTCCGGGCTGAGCTTCGCGACCTATGATAAATACATTTCTCTGGTCTACGACAAGCCCGCTACCCTCTTCGATTATTTTGATGATAACGAGATCGTCTTTATCTCCGAATACAAAAATGTCAAGGAACGCGACCGCTCCATGGACTTCCATGAAAAGGAGGAGCTCAAGGCGCTGTTCGCTGACGGCGTATTATGCCGCGGCTTTGAGACCTACTCCCTCAACTTCACACAGAGCATGAATATCCTGCTCGACCGCGCGGCGATCTTCCTCGACACCTTCTCCCACTCGTCCTACAACACAGAGCTGTCTGCCGCGGTGACCTTCAACGCGCGCCAGACCTCGCCGTGGTCGGGTCAGAGCACCGCGCTGATCGAGGATCTGGAGGATATCGGCTACGGCAGTATGGCGGTCGTCATCCTCGCCGGTACCGAAAAGGGCGCCGAGAACCTCTGCACCCTGCTCAACGAAAAGGGCGTCAACGCCCGCTATGTCAAGGAATTGGACGACGCGGAACGCGGATTCATCTATATTATGCCCGGTATGCTCAGCGCGGGCATCGAATACCCCGAACAGAGCTTCATCCTCTACACTCTGTCTGCTGTCAGCTCCTCTTACAAAAAGAAACGCCGCCGTACCCCCAAGGACGGCAAGGCGGTCTACAATCTCAGCGAGCTGTCCGTGGGTGAATACGTGGTACACTCCATCCACGGTATCGGCATCTACCGCGGCATCCGCAAAATGGATGTACAGGGCTTTTTGAAGGACTACATCATGATCGAATACGCCAAGGGCGACAACCTCTATGTCCCCGTCACCCAGCTCGATCTGGTGGCAAAATACATCGGCCCCAAGGAAAACAGCCGCGTCAAGCTCAACCGGCTCGGCTCCAAGGAGTGGGTCAACTCCAAGCGCAGGGTCAAAGCCGCCGCCAAGGAGATGGCGAAGGAGCTGATCGAGCTCTACTCCAAGCGTATGCAGGCGCAGGGTCACGCCTTCTCCGACGACAACGAGTGGCAGCACGACTTTGAAGCAGGCTTCCCCTATGAGGAGACCGAGGATCAGCTGCGCTGCTGTGACGAGATCAAGCACGATATGACCCGCGCCGTGCCGATGGATCGACTGCTCTGCGGCGACGTCGGCTTCGGCAAGACCGAGGTCGCGCTGCGGGCGGCATTCAAGTGTGTGTCCGACAGCAAGCAATGCGCCCTGCTCTGCCCCACCACCATCCTCGCTTGGCAGCACTACCAAACCGTGCTGAACCGCTTTGACGGCTACCCGATCCGCGTGGAGCTACTCTCCCGATTCCGCTCACCCGCTCAGCAGAAGGAGATCCTCGAAAAGCTCAAACACGGCGAGATCGATATGATCATCGGCACCCACCGTCTGGTGCAAAAGGATGTGGAATTCCGCGATCTGGGGCTCGCGATCATCGACGAGGAACAGCGCTTCGGCGTGGCGCAGAAAGAGCATTTCAAAGAGATGCGCAAGAACATTGACATCCTCACCCTCTCGGCGACCCCCATCCCCCGCACCCTGAACATGGCGATGAGCGGCATCCGCGATATGTCCGTCATCGAAGAAGCGCCCCTCGATCGTCATCCCGTCCAGACCTATGTGCTCGAGCACGATTCCGCCGTCATCAACGAGGCAATCCGCAGAGAGCTCAGGCGCGGCGGTCAGGTATTTTATCTCTACAACAACGTCGAAGGGATCGAAGCAAAGGCGATCCGCATCGGCGAGGCGATCCCCGAAGCCAATATCGCCGTCGGTCACGGCAAGATGAGCGAACAGGAGCTCAGCGACGTATGGCGTAAAATGCTCAATCAGGAGGTCAACGTCCTCGTCTGCACCACCATCATCGAGACCGGCGTCGATCTGCCGAACGCCAACACGCTGATCATCGAGAACGCCGACCGATTCGGACTCTCTCAGCTCCACCAGATCCGCGGCAGAGTCGGACGCTCCTCCCGCCGCGCCTACGCCTATTTCACCTACAACGGCGCCAAGGTGCTGTCGGATATCTCCCAAAAGCGCCTGACCGCGATCCGCGAATTCACGGAGTTCGGTTCGGGCTTCAAGATCGCCATGCGCGACCTCGAGCTGCGCGGAGCGGGCAATATCCTCGGCGCGGAACAGCACGGCCACATGGAGGACGTCGGCTACGATATGTACATCAAGCTCCTCGGCGACGCCGTGCGTGAGGAGAAGGGCGAACAGCCCGAATCCGTCGAGGAACACGACTGCCTGATCGACGTGCAGGTGCAGGCGCATATCCCCGAGAGCTACATCGAAAGCCTCTCCAACCGCCTCGACGCCTACCGCCGGATCTCCGACATTCGCTCCGGGGAGGACGCGCGTGACGTCATCGACGAACTCTTAGACCGCTACGGCGACGTACCCGCGTCGGTCATGGGACTGGTCGATATCGCGCTGGTGCGCAACCGCGCCGCCGCGATCGGCGTCTATGAGATCCGACAGAACGACGCCTCGCTGCTGCTGTATCTGAACGATATTCGCCGCAAGGAGGTACCCGAGCTGATCGGCAAAATGGCGGGCAGGGCGATGCTCTCCGCGGGCGGAAAGCCCTATATCGCCGTTCGTGTGAAGAAATCCGATAAGGTCATCGACACGCTAAAGGCGATCTTTTCCGATTGAGCCTGCGGTTTTCGCATGGATCAATACACCGCTACATGAAATCGATCATTCATCAGGGCAGGACTTCCTGCCCTGTTTTTTTGCATAGCTATTATTCTTTTTTAGAATTAAATACTAACATTCTGTTAATAATCGATTTTTTGCCCCAATAAACTGGACAAAAGCGCAAAAATAGTGTATATTATATTAGTTAAATCATATTATCATGAGGAAATGTGCAGTTATCCTTCCCGTGATAAGTACAAAGGACGGTAATTAAAATGAAGAATTTTACGAAAATCCTCTGCGTTGTGCTTGCACTCGTCATGGCGCTCTCGGTAGCCTCCTGCTCACTTTCCAAGCAGTATGCTTACCAGAAGGACGGCATCGAGCTGCCCATCGGCGTATACGTCTATTATATGTACAGCGCGTATAACGAGGCGCAGACCCTCGCGCAGAAGAGCGATCTTTATGATGCCGCGACAGGCAAATACGACGGCAAGAAATCCTTCCTCAAGATCGAGATCACCGATGAGGACGGCAACACTGCCATAGCAGAGGATTGGATCACCAATAAGACAAAGGAAAAGCTCCAGAACGCGGTGGCGATCGAGACCAAGTACAATGAGCTCGGATGCACAGTCGATCAGGCTGAGCTCGATCAGGCTAAGACTTACATCCAGCAGGCATACTGGGATCAGAACCTTAAGGCGGTTCTCGAGCCCTGCGGCGTCAGCTTTGATTCCTTCTTCATGGCGGAGTACACCATCAACATCGCCGAGAAGAACGCGGCGTTCGAGGCTGAGTACGGCGAGAGCGGTCCTTCCGCAGTATCTACCCCGGATCTGACCGATTACTTCACAAAGAACTACACCTCTTACAAGTATTTCTCCGCTAACCTCTACACCTCCGCTGATAACGGACAGACCGACGCGATGACTACCACTACCACTTCCGCGAACAATACTCCTCTCTCGGAAGAAGAGATCGCGAAGTATACCTCGTCATTTGAGGGTTATGCGTCCAAAATCTCCGACGGCAGCTCTTACGATGACGTCGTCAAGAAGTATATGGAGGATTACAACGTCACCGAAGATCCCACTACCGCGAATGTTGAGATCATCGACGAAAACACTACCGATGAACTCCTTAAAACCATCAAGGATATGAAGGACGGCCAGGCGATGACGATTCAGATCGGTGATGATGAAAACACCAAGCAGATCTATATGATCTATCGTGAACCGATCGAGAATCAGACCGACGCTTACATCAACGATTCTGAGAAGAGCAAAACGGTTCTCCAGTCCATGAAGGGCGAAGACTTTGACGCTCTTTTAAAGAAGCTCGCGGAAGATCTGGATGTTCAGCCCTCCTCCGCATGCAACAGCTATAAGCCCTCCATGTTTGAAACAAAGATAAAGACTAATACTAAACGGAGTTGATTTTATGAAGAAATCACTTAGATTTATCTCCCTATTGATAGCAGTCGTCTTTATGATATCCGGTGCCGTGATGATCATTTGTCACGCGGATGAAGGCGACGGTCAAACCGGCGGCGACCAAAGCGGTCAAACCGGCGGCGGCGACCAAGGCGGTCAAACCGGCGGCGACCAGGGCGGTCAGACCGGCGGCAACCAAGGCGGTCAGACCGGCGGCGGCGACCAAGGCGGTCAGACCGGCGGCGACCAAAGCGGTCAAGGCGGCAGCGTCGATTATAATTCCGGCAGCGATTCCAACTACAATTCCGGTTATGACTCCGGCTATAACTCCGGATACGACTCCAACTACAACTCCGGCAGTTATGACTCCGGTAACGTCGGAACAGTCGAAGATAACGCTCCGGTTTACTACGGCGATCCTTCCAACAGCAACAACTATGTTGTCAACAGCACCGAATCGGCAGCCGGCTCGGTATCCTCTTCTCTCTACAATTCCTCCGGTATGAGCGCGGAAGACGCGAAACCGAACGAGTGGAGCGATATCACCCTGGATGAAAAAACCGTACAGACCGGCGTGACCGACTTCTCGGCAATCAAGGAAAACACGAAGGTCGAGGATAACGGCTACTGGATCCTTTATGTCGGCTATGCCCTTCTCGGACTCTCCGTATTAGGTATCCTGTACTTCATTATCGCGACCATCGCCCACAGGAGCGCGGTCAAGAAAGCGGAGCGCCTTGAGCGCAGACGTTCTTCCTCTCCCTCTCGTTCTGCCGCGGCGCGCATGGAAGAGAGAGAAAGATATGACGAATATGAAGAAGCTCCCCGTCGCAGAACGTCACGCTACGCGGATGAAGACGAGGGCTATTCCCGCCGTTCTTCCTCCCGTTCCGATACCGGCGAGGTCTATGTACCCCGTCGTGCCGCTAAAAGGTAAGCGATCACTGATCTGAATACAGAAAAGCACTTCTGAGTCAAACGCTCAGAAGTGCTTATTTTTTTGCTCCTCAAAGGGAGCCTTTTCGGTTATTTGAACGCGATCATGGTATACTGAGCGAGATTCTCATTCAGACTCACCCTGACTCCGTTCGAAGCCGTGCTCTCGCTCACTAAAACGCCGGTGCTCGTCACGCTGACGCCCACGCTTGAGCCCTGTCCGTATGAGGCAGAGGCGGCGTTGACGACATTCACGCTGTTGCTGTAGCTCACAAACGGTACGCCGCGCTTGTAGATAAAGACAAATTTCGGATGGAAATCCAGCGTGATAGTGCGCTGTGCCTCACCGTTGCCCGCATACATCATGACGACGAACGGTTCGTCCAGCTTCGCCTTTTCATCGGCGTTCAAGTGGATATTGCCGTTCGCGATATGTCCGCCGAGCTGTGTATCGATAATGGTGTTGTCGGATACAAAATCCGCGCGTTTGGGGCGGTCTGTCGCCTCCCATGCGCTCAGATGGAGATTCGGCGTATAGTTACTGCTTGCCATAAAACCCTTCTTTCTGTTATGTTACTCTGAATCGGTTTGGTTATCGATCTGATCCCATGTCATATCGTCGCTGTCAAAGGCGCCGAAGCTTCTGTCCAGCGCATCCCAGTGCTCCCATGTCATCGTGTTGAATGAGAGCTGGAATTCGATATGAGCGGGAACGATCTTTGATACCTCGTGTTTGATCCACGCCTGCTCGGCAGGAGAATAATTCGTCGTTGAGATCACGTTCATCCTGCCGATCGCGGGAAACTCGCTGATCGTATAACTCAGCCCAAAGCTGTCCAGCGCCTTGCGAAATCCGTCCACGGTGAAATCTCCGTTGCCGAGATTCAGTCTCAGCAGCAGCAGTCGCCTGCGTTCTTCGACCGTTTCATCCTCTCTCACCGGGCCGAATATCCTCTCATACGCGCTCAGCCCCATATCCTGTGCCGTTGCGATGAACCGCTCTCGAAACATCTCTCTGAGCTGTGCATACAACCGCTCGATCTCCGCGGCGTATGCCCTGAGTTCCCAAGAAAGCGCCGCGGCGTCATCGTCATACACCCTCGCTTTCAGCAGGCGCTCTTTCATCTTGTCAAATACCGCCATCATACATCCCTCACTAAGATGCTGCCCGCCTTGGCGAAGCGTGTAGGCGGGATCTCTCTGTCGGAGCCGTAGCCTTCCAAAAAGCGATAATCCGAGACCCCTTCGATATGGTAGATCACCTCGCCGACGTTGCTTAGCCACAAATCGTTGCCGATACCCAGATCATTGATATAATCCGTGACGGCGACCCTGACGTTCTCGGCAACAGCGGCAAAATCATAACCGTCCTTCACGGCAAGACGGATATAGAGAGTGATGACAAGCTCCGCGGCATTATACGCCCTGACGTCGACATTCACCTCGCGCTTTTCATCTAACAGCGCCTGGAGCTCCTGTAGCTTTTCATTCGCCAGTGTTCTGCCTCTGTCGCAGACATAAACGTCCACCGTGCCGACGCCGCGGCTGCATCCGACTGCCGAGGCGGCATAGACGCCGTCGACCGAGAGCGCGATCGAGCGGTAATAGGCGGCGTTAGCGCCGTTCGAAATATTGCGATAGCTTTCCGCTACCCTCTCTCTGAGCTTTTCATCGCTCTCATCATCCGTTCCGCCGGTAAAAGAAGACATATTCCTGACGGAGGCGACGCCGATCACCGGCGTGACGATGATGCCGATGCTGCCGAAGCGAGCGTTATAATCGCTGCCGATCTGTGCCGCTGTTGCGTCGACGCTGACCGTATGCGCGTTGGTTGTCAGTACGGCGTCATTGTCCGTCACAAAACGCAGCATATTGTCCGTTGTACAAACCGTTGTCCCCGCGGGGATCAGGATCTCATCGTGCAATTCATTCTCGGCTGTGAACACAAGACTGCCCACCGCCTTTGTACCGTGCTTGCGGGATAGTCCGCGCTGTGCCGCGTGTGCCTCCAGATACTCGCCCTCCGCGGTCGTCGGGAACATCTGTCTGAGAATATATTCAGCATATACGCGCTCCTGAAAGATCTCGCCCGCCAGCACACGCAGGCGCAGCATGATATCCGACTCATTCTCGGGTCGAAATCCGCTTTCCGCCTCATATGTACCGATCATTCTCTCTAAAACATCATTGTAAGATTCCAGATAGATCCACCTCCGTTGTCGTTTCGTTATTCTGATAGCTCACCCTGATCACGGCGATCAGGTTTTCACATGACTGCACCTCCACCTGTGTGTCACAGATGTCGGCACAGCTCTCCTTGATCAGCATATCGAGCTTTTCGCATAACATTTCGTCATCCGCGCTGAGCCCGCGATAATCCGTGCCCAGCTCTCTGTCATAGACAAAGTCGCCTTTCATCGTCAGCGCCGAGATCCGCACACGCTGCACGGCTTCTTCGATATCGGTGATGTACAGATAATCGCCCGACGCTGTCATGGCGATATCGCCGTTTGATATCTTGACGTCCATCACGACACCTCCCTGCCGTTGATCAGCACCTTGCCGCTGTTTTTCAGCACGATACTGGCGCCTCCTGCGGAGTAGAGCATCAGCTCGCCCGGCTGCAGCTCCTCCTGCGGCGTTACCGCTACGCCCAAGCAAACCGCGCCGCCCGCACCTTCCATCACTACGGTAGGCGCGCCCGCGACCGGCACATACGCGATCCCCGCGGGCGCGATCAGCGGCAGTGCGCCGTAGTCGCGCGTTGCGCTGACCGAAACGTTGCCGTTATTTGCCGATCGGATCTCTCCGGCGGACGCTCCCACCGCGTTGAACGAGCGCCCTGTCATATATTCATTGATCCACATCAAAAAGACCTCCTCTTGAGTGTGATATTACTGTACGCGCCGTCGCCCTTCATCCGATAATGCACCGCGCTGATATAGAGCTCGTCCGTATCACCGAGAACAGGATCGTCGATCACGGCACGATTCCCCTCTGCCCCCAGCAGACAGCCCTCACAGCGCAGATAAACCGCATAGGATCTACTGTCGCCGTTTTTGATCATCGCGTCGGCGCACTTCATCGGGCTCTCCGTCAATACGGCGTTCAGGTAGCGCTCACGGCGCACGCCGCGCTCCTTTGCCGAAGTATTATGGATCGGGAACGAATAGGCGCCGCCGTTGGTCGCTTTGACATGGACGGCTGAGATCTCCTCACAGCGCTTTTTCACCTCGCGCAGTCGGGTATACCGCACGCCGTCCTCGCCGAACACCGTGATCCCGCTGTGCTCCAAGCCCTTCGGATACAATACCCCGGTCGAACTGACGCGCGGCGGGGTCAGATAGCACGCGATACAAAAGGTCTTCAGCGCCTTCCAGCAGGAGGTGCCCTTCGTGACGCTCTGTTCGCCGAAGAACACCTCGTCCGACTCAGAACCGAGGGTGATGCCGAAGGGCTTTGCGTACCGCTCGACCATCAGGGAAAGCGACGGATGATCGTATTCACACGGCATCGCCTCATTGTCCAGCAAATGCGCCGCCAATGAACGCGCGCTCACCTTGAGATAGGTGCCGTTGCGCTCGCAAATATGCTCCTCTTCATCGATCACACCGATAAAGACCGGCTCATCCCCGTCGTAAAGCGTGATCTCACACAGCTCCGCGGTCGGGGTATACGGAAACAACGCATACAGCGCGTCTGCCGGAACGCCCTCGTCCACATCAACCTGCAGGGACAGGATCCGCGGCATAACGACTTTTTGTCCGTAAACATCTTTCAGCTCACATCTCAGCATATCCTTACCCTCACTCCCTCGTCGATATCGTCGATCAGCGGGATCTGAGGATTCAGCGCCGTCAGCTCTTCGATCGGTCTGCCGTAGGCGTAGGCGATATCCCACAGGCTCTCACCCGATGAACCCGTCACATAATACCGCTCTCCCCGCAACACCTTGCGGGGACTCTTTGTTTCCACAAATACAAAGCGGTAATGCAGGACGTCCTCCTGCGGCTCCGCCGAGAGGGAAAGCTCCTTGAGATACGCGTACAGCGGCTGCATTTTCGGCAGTACCAGCTTAGCGGGCGTATGATCGCGCTGCAGCATTTCGAGCGTGTGATACTGCTCGATACAATCCGTTCCGAACAATACGCCCTCGCCCGATACACGGCACAGTTCCCTGCCCAAAACCTGACAGTCAGCCTCACAGCACGGCGACAGGTATTCCTGCAGTCGGTTTTTGCCGCTGATACTGAGCTTTTCGGGATTATGGCGCATACTCACGCCGCCGAATCGCATCGGTGCCCATTTCATATCAGTCTGACCTCCTCTTCCTCGGTGAACGCCTTGTTATAGCGCCGCGCGTCGCGCTCCAGCTCCTGTGACAGCCGTTCACTGTCACTGTTGAACGCTTCATATACGATCTCTTCATTCATCATCCGTCACCGCTTTTCTCATCTGATCCGCTTCGAGGGTGAACACCTCGACAGCCTTTTGGTTGCCCTTGAGCACCGTCTTTCGCTCTGATACACGACAGTTCTCATAATGATACGTTGTGCCGTTATCCTCTACGCGAAGAGTGAAATGCTCCTGCACCGGCAGTTGTCCGTCAAACAGCGCCATGAGCTCGAGCTTAATCTCATACCGCGATCCCTGCGGGATCCGTTCATACGGCTGTGATCGGAGATACTCATACACATCGTAGAATCGCTGCTTTTGAACGGCAGAGAAGTCCATAACACCGAAGAGCGGCGTATCACCGACAAAGAGCTTCACATCGGTACCCCTGACGATCCTCAGCTCATTCACGCGACCGCCTCCTCTGTCATGCTCAACCGCGCCGTGACGTCTCTGTACTCGACGCGAGCGGCAGTATCATAGCCGATGCCCGACAGGATCAGCGCGTCGATCGCGTTTTCATGATCCTGCTGTTCGAGTGCGTCCATCAACAGGCCGCTTGCTCTGAGCAGTGCCGATCCCGAGGTGCCCTCCGGCGCGTAGACGCGCAGGCACAGCTCGATCTCATGAAGTTCACCTGTACTGCGTTCTCCGATTCGGCTGCCGATGAAAAACCGGCTCACCTTTTCTTCACTCTCGGTGACAGCTACCGTATATTTTGTGACAGGGCTGGGTGTTTTATGTGCGGGATAGCCCGGAATGAACGCAAACGCCTCCAAAGCGCCGTAGTGCTTCACGCGCGTGATCCATTCATCGATCCTGTTCACGATCGAAGTCGTCATAATAATCCTCCTTACGCCTGTATTCCGGCATCAAGATCGCCCATACATAGATATCCTCGTCATGAGCGGCAAAGATCTCCGCCGTCACCACCGTATACCATGTATGCTTGCAATAGATACGCATGCCGTCCTTTAGCGGTCGGTCACCCGGTCCGATGTACAGCAGATAGCGGTTGTCAAAATAGCCCGCCGGAATATAGCGGTCGTTGATATACAGACGGTGTCGCCGCCTGAGCGGCTGGACAAAGGCCTTTGTGACCTCTGTCCTGCCGCCGCGGGATATCCGGACGGTGTTGCCGAATTTCTTCAGTGCGCGATCAAGATAAGATGTCAGCTTCATACCCTCACGCTCCTGAATGCAAAATCACCGCCGAAATCGATGATGTCGGATATGTTCACCTGCTCCGATTCCCAGAGCTTCTGCGCTGCCTGTCCGATCGCCTCCACATCCATCTGCACGTCGCCGACCTTGAACGACTTCAGATCGTCCAAGCGCCCCATCTGACTGACACGATAGAACGCGTAGACCGCGCAAGCGTGTTCGGCACGACGCAGATCGCTTTCACTGAGCTCGCCGCACCGCGACTCGAACAGCGCCTTGCAGTCCTCTATGATCGGCAGAAAGCGTGACACATCCTTCATCTCAAAGCCCGACACCAGCGTAAAGCGTTCGATGATCTCTTTAAAACGCAAGTGTCATGCCCTCCTTAGTAGCTCAGCTTCTTCGCCGCGCCGTTGTAGATCTTCGCGAAGCCGGCGATACAGCTGATAGACGCCTTCTCGAGCTGACGGTCGATCAGCTTGTCGTAGTCGACCGCTACGTCGCCTGCCACGACCATCTCGAGCGCGCAGTTCTTGTCCAGACCGATGATATTGTTACCGGTCAGCGCGGTGGTGTGGATGAGGTTCGCGCCGAGCGGCGTGATCATCTTGCCGCTGCCCTGGAAGTTCAGACCCGCTACCGCGTCCTTCATCTCGGACATAGTCAGCAGGTCGGTCATCGCGGGAGTACCGGCGAGCACGGTGTTCAGCTCAAAGGGAGCCAGCGCCGACCACATGCTGATCAGATCGGCATAGCTCAGGCTGCCGGACGCGGCGGGAGTGACGCTGTCACAGCCGTTCTGGTTGCCATCGCCGTTGATGATGACGTCCACCGCATCAGCCATCTGGGTGCGCGCGATATACGCGCCGATCTGCTTGAGGGTGACGGTGAAGAGGTCGATGCGCTGGAAGCGCAGTGCCTCATAGCTTGCGACCAACATTCTGCCGCGCTTGTGCAGGCGCACCAGATTATCGCTGGTCTTGATCTCGGTCGTCGGGATGAAAGCGCCCTCCGCGACGCGCTTGAGGCTCTTATCGTCATCGGTCAGGCTCGAGGTGCAGGAGCGATAATCCATGCCGTCGATCTTGGTGACGGTCGCGACGATATCGCTCAGCATATCGGCTTCTTCTCTGCCGGCGTTGACCGCGCGGCTGACATACTCGGGGAACAGCGCCGCCGAATCGGTGGTGGCGAAGAACTTCTCGATGGTATCGGAGCCCTTGCCGCTGACCTTGATGTCAAAGCGCTTGAGCTGACGGGAGAACGCGTCCAGACCTTCCAGCGCGGTGCCCTTATAGTTCTCGCTGGGATCCATTTCCTCCAGGATCTCGGTCAGCGATCTGCCGGTCTGATACATTCCCTTTTCCAGATTGATTTTTTCAAAATTAGCCATATGATCTCCTCCTTTACAGAATAAAGCCGACGGTGCTGTCGTCGGTGTAGACGACCAGTCTGTCAACGCCGCTCTCAGCCGTCTTGACGCCCGTAGACGCCGCCGCGAGCTTATTGTAGCCGACATTGACAGTGCCGGACTTTGCCGCTTCGACATAGCCATCGAGCTGAACAGCCGCATAGCCGTCGTTCTCGCCGACGCATACGCCGATAAAGCCGTCGTTGGCAGCCGCCTTGTCGACCTTGCCGGATGCGGACATCTTGACGAGGTCGCCCTTCTTGACGGTGTTGGTACATTCAAAGGTCAGGACATTTTCCTTATAACCTGCAAAACTGATATTCATACTTACCTCCGTTAGATTCTGAATTCTGTGTTGCCGACGGGCTCGTCGGGTTCCTTGCCGCTCAGCTGGACCTTGATCTTCTGATCCTTGCGGCTGAGCGACTTGAGCAGCGACTTTGCCTCGTCGATGCTGAGCTTGGAGAGAATACAATTCTCGACTGCGTAATCGAGCTGTACGCCCTTTTCTCTGAGGGCGGTTTTCAGATCTTGTACCAGTTCCTCACGATACGCCTTTGCGTATACGCTGTCGCTCTCCAAGCGTTCGATATACTCTTTCAGAGAGGCGGCCTCGCCCTTGGTGAGCGTGACCTCGTCCTCGCCTGTCAGAGCTTTACAAATTTCGTTCATATCTTTCTCCTTAAATCCTTTTATCACACCTGCCGCGCGCTGTGCGGGTACGGCGACAAAGCTGAATTCATATGCGTCCTTCGGCTCCGTCAGCTCGCCGTAACACAACTCGCCGTCATACTCTCTGCCCTTTTGGTGGCTGCACAGCGGCGAGTGCATCTCGTTGCGGCAAATGGAACAAACGGTGTGTCCGACACTGCATCCGACCGAGACCTCCTTGATGATGCCCGCCTCGATCGCCTCGATCAGCTCCGCGTTGCCCTCGGTGCGGCGGATATACGCCCTTGCCGTCAGGCGGAAGCGCTGATCGCCGCGCGAGGTAAAAGCGCCGTCCACGCTCTCGACCTTGCAGGAAATGATCCTCGCCTTCTGGTTCTTGGCGGTCGGGTCGTGGTCGATGATGCCGGTCTTGCCGACAAAGAGCTTTTCGAGTTCAAACAGCGATTCCACCGTAAAGCGTTCATAGTCGCGGTCGACGTCGTTGTCACACAGCGCCACCGTGAAGAGATACACCTCGTCGGCGCTGAGCTGTCGTCGGGAATACCGATTGACCAGTTCCATCTCCTTCATCAGATCCACGCTGTCCGCGCTTTTGATCACCTGTCCGTTCTTCATCCGTTCACCTCCGTACTCTGTTCGATCTGCGCCGCACGCGCGTTGTCCAGACGCGCCGACGCAAGCTCCGTTTCATCCTGCAGGCTGATGTTGCTCCACTCCACGCTGACAGCGGGATCCAGCCGCACGGAATCCAGATAGATCCGCGCGATCTTTTCGATCACCGGTGTGAGCAGCGAGCGGTAATACTCCAGCTCCGACGTCAGGATATCCGCCTGCTGCGAGGACATCCTCTCGGTCGAGGACCATGACAGTCCCAGCAAAAACGGCGGGATCGAGAGCTTTGCCGCGATCTGCTCGAGCACATGGCGGATCGGAACATCACAGTCGATGATCTGGCTGTCCGCGCCGATCGCGCGGATGTTGACGTCGCCGACCGACACAAAGTCGCACACTCTGCCCTTATCACGCATCGCTCGACTCCATTCCTCCGCGATCTCCTTGACGCGCTGACGCGCGCCGACCGCGCCGGTGCCCGCGGGTGGATGATAGGTCACGGCATAGCGCACGTTGCCCGCACGCTCAAAGTTCTGTCCCACACAGCGAAAGATCTTCATCAGCAACTCGCTGACGAACGGCAGTCCGCTGAGGATCGAGGTGCCGCGCAGTGTGCCCGGCTGCGGGTTAAGCAGGGTCAGGCAGATCAGCTCGGGGTGCTCGATCTCCTTCGCGCAAAGATCATTCGGGAAGATGCGCACATCCACGGGGCTGTCGCCCATACGCAGGGTCACCGCGTCATCGGGAGCGTTATACAGCGCCGCGATACCGCCGTCCTCGAAGGTGACGATCTCACCCACCGCTCTGCCGCAGGTCAACAGCTGGTCGAAGTACGAGCAGATAAAGGTATGCAGTCCCGTACCCGTCCCGCCGACTGAGACCTGTGACACAAAGTGATCCATCATGGTCTGCGCCTGTGTGTCGGCGCATTTGATCGTGAATTCACCCAGCAAGCGGATCAGCTTCATGATCGCCGCGTCGATGACCGGCACCTGATCCCTCAAAGCGCGGTACAGGCGCATTTCGTGCGGCTGATCTGACAGGTGTAACGGAGGGATGATGCCCCTGTCCGCCGTGGTGCAGGTCTGCACCTCGGGCACATGAGGGCGATCTCTTTTCGCAAATAATCGCAAGATAAACCTCCTGTTGTGTTTACGTTCGTTCGATAAAGGCAAAGTGGAGGGGTTCCTCATTCGCCTTTATGTAACTGACAAAATAGCGTATGTCATCCATCGCGTGGTCATCGCGCTTGATCACCGTGTCCATCGGCTTGTTCTCATCCCAGCGATAGAGTGAGAATTCACGGATCGCGTCGGTACAGGTGTCGCAGATGACGATCTCTCTGTCACGCAGCGCCTGACTCGTCTTGCGGATACCGTCGATGACGTTGTTATCCGCTCTGACGACAGGATAACGCCCGTGCCGCTCGATTACCTCGATAAAGCTGGCGGCGGACGGATCGACGATCACCGCCGTCGGCAAAAGCTCACCCAATAATTCTTCTAAAGAATCATAATGTTCCTCATCTGTTCTGCTTTTGCCCACCTTTCGCGCGTCATAATAACTCTCACGCAGGCGATACCAAGTGTTGTCGCAACGCCCCCACAACCCCATCGAAGTCGGATTGACCGTGCCGTAATCGCAGGAGACACAGTATTCCTCGATCTTTCGGTCGGGCGGCGGGATGAACATACTGCTGTCCCCCATAAAGGGATAGACAGCGCCCGAGACACTCACCCATTCTCCCTCGACGAATCGGCGATAAAAAGCGCCCGTATACAGGCTCTCATACCGCTTGAGCATCTTTTGGGAAAGAGAGGGGTTGTCCCGCATCCGAAAATGGATATACAGCGCGTTTTTCCGCTTTCTGTTCTGGATCCATTCCCGGTAAAACCAGTGTGAAGGATATTCGGGGTTGCAGTTGAAGAAGAACCGTGAGCCGCTCACCGAGCATCGCGCCAGCGCCTGTTCCACAAACGACTTCGGCATCAGCGCCACCTCGTCAAACAGCACACCCGACAGTGTGACCCCTTGGATCAGCGAGGCGGAGCCTTCATCCTTCCCCGAAAAGAGAAAAAAGGTATTTTCATGTTGTCCGTATCGGATCGTCAGGCGATTGCTGCTCACGCTTTCCTTTACGTCAAAGCCGAGCTCCTTCAGACAAGGCAGGAGAGGTATGATCACGTTGCGCCGCAGCGCCGTGATCGTCTTGCCGCAAAAGCCCAGCAAGGCACCGTCAAAGGTAACGCTCGCCCACAGGACAAAGGATAATGACAGCGCGAAGGTCTTGCCCGAGCGCACCGCGCCGTCACAGATGACGGCGTCATGGTGCTCATACCCCGAGCCCTTCGCCCACCAAAACATCGTCTTGAGCTGTTTTGCGGACAGCGATCTATAGGTCATCGGTCTCACTCCCGGAGCGACTGCCGAGCGCCTCGGCGGAGCTCAGGATCGCGTCCAATAAACCCGAACCGTTCCCATGCTCCGTGCCGCTGCCCAACAGCTCCTGCAGCTTGTCGATCGCCTTGATCCTGTCGCAAAACTTCACTTCGATCCCTTTATCCGTTCGCTTGATCTCCGATACATTCCTCAGATCGAGCATCCTCAGATCCTCTTCACTGAGGTCATCCCGATAAAGTAAGGTCAGAGCGTCGCTCACGCCGCCGTAGGCGAGCTTGTACAGACCGCAGATCGCGGTATGCTCATATACTGAGCGGATATTCTCGCATCGGCGGCGGATCTCGCTGACGATCTCCTTCCGCGCGGAAAGCTCAGACCACGCCCTCTCGGGGTGCTTGTAGCCCGCCTTACGCGCCGCCTTGATCGGATCGGCAACCACCGTCATCAGACGGCAAAATTCTTTTTCTCTCGGTTTCATCATTTTCCTCCAATCACCGGTCTCACCTATGCCGAGATAAAGAAAAAAGTTGCATAAATTTATGCAACTTCGGAAAAATTTTTAAAAAAGATTCAGTTTCGTATAAAAGCGCCCTCCGTCACAAAGCGGAGGGCTCGGGAACCCATTTTCCCTATAACGCGCGCGCAAAAAACAGAGGATGGAAACGGGTTCCATCCTCTGAAATGTATTAAGCCATTATTCTGTTTTGTTTATCTTTTGACATATTCGTTGATCGGATAATCAACGGGTGTTGTAGCTAAGAAGCGCTGGAGAAGTGTTGCATCCATGATAGTCACTTCGCCGTCACCGTCAATATCCGCGGCACCCTTATTGATCAAGGCACCCGGTATATTCGCCAGTGCACGCTGCATCTTTGTTGCGTCAATGATCGTAACTTCACCGTCGCCGTCAGCGTCGCCGAGGAGGACAAAGCTGTTCAGTGCAGCCTCGTCATCGACCAGCTTCTGCAGTGTGTCTGCGGGGATGATAGCCTTCTGCGCGTCGCTCAATGCGTCGTAAGCCGCTCTCGCGTTGATGATATCGGTTTCGTCATTGACGGTTACGTCAGCAGCTGCGGGCAACGCGTCGATCATAGCGGTTACCTCTGCTGCCGCGATCGCATCCTCGGCACGGAACAGCTTGTCGAGGGCGATGAATGTGACATATTCCGCCTGCTCGGGAGTCAGCGCATCGAGAGCCGCTCTTGCGGCTTCTACGTCAGCCTTGTCGTCAAGAGTGATTTTATCAGCATCGGGCAGGGCGAAGATCAACGCTTCAACTGCCTTTGCCGGCTCGCGTACGGCGATGCTCTGCTCGGCGTCGGTCAGCTTCTGTAAGGCAACAGGATCAACAAGCGCCTTCTGTGCGTCTGTGAGGGCGTCATAAGCCTGTCTCGCGGCTTCTACATCCGCCTTGTCATCGTAGATGATGACATCGGGCAGGGCGTTGATCTGATTCTCAACAGTCTTTGCCGCCTCAAGGTCAGCGATCGCATCCTCGGCGTCGGTCAGCACTGAATAGGTTTCCGCGTCGATCATTGCCTTCTGCGCGTCGGTCAAAGCGTCATATGCCTGTCTTGCCGCTGTGACAGCGTCCTTATCCGCAAGGGTAACATTCTCCTTATCGGGGAGCGCTTGGATCATAGAGTATACAGCTGCCGCTCCTTCGATTTCCGCGAGGGCTGCCTCAGCGTCGGTCAGTTTCGTATATGTATCAGCGTCGATCATTTCCTTCTGCGCGTCGGTCAAAGCGTCATATGCCTGTCTTGCCGAAGTGATGTCATTCTTATCCGTAAGGGTAACATCATCTTTATCGGGCAGAGCGGTGATCTGCTCGGTGACAGCTGCCACTGCCTCGAGGTTGGCGAGTGCCGCCTCAACGTCGGTCAGCTTCTGCAGCAGTGCGGGATCGACGAACGCCTTATCAGCGTCGCTCAGAGCGTCATAATCTGCTCTTGCGGCTTCTACAGCAGCCTTGTCATTCAAGGTAACGTCCTCTGCCTCGGGCAGAACGTTGATCTGTCCGTTCACGAGCATAGCGGCGTCGGTCATTGTGCAGACGACATAGATGCAGTTGTAGAACCAGTCCTCACCGCCGTCGCTGTTGGGACGGAAGTAGACGGTGTAGTAGCCGCCGGTGGTGAACTCGCCGTTCTCTCCGTAGTTGTTGCCCATGCCGGTGGGATACCAGATCTTATCCTTGCCTGCCTCGGCATAAACAACCTTGAACATATCGCCCATGTTGATCGAGAAGTCTTCAAACATATACTCGGTGAAATCGATGTTGTTGTCGTTCGGGGTGAGCATATAGGCGTCGTTGATTTTCCAATCGGTCATGGTGCCGATGATGTAGTAGCCTGCCGCGTACTTCGGAGTGCTATTGAATTCAGCCACGTAGGTCGCGTCGCCATCTACGATAGGCAGTGAGTCGGGCTCGAAGAAATTCGGGCCGAGCTTCCAGCCGATAAACTCATAGGTGAAGTCGTCGTCCTCAGGCTTTACGGGAGTCTCGCCGCTGAACGAGGGGACGTCGCCTAACGCTAAGTGTTCGTCGATCTTAAGGATCTCATCGCCGTTCATCCATGTGACAGTGTAGATGCGTCCGGTTGAGAAGGTCAAATCATATGTGTTGCCGTCTTCGCAGGTGAAGATACCGCTGACCGTTACGTCGTTATAATCGGTTGTAACAGTGCAGGAACCGTCTGTGAAATGGTACGGTGTTAACGCTTCTCCGACAAAGATCTCACATGCAGTGTAATCCAGATCCGCCCAAGTGTAGGTTCCCGCCGCCTGAGTAGAATTAAGAGCACCCAGCAGGAAGTTGATGCCGTCGGTTTCGACGTAGATATCCCAATAACCGTCGGTGCTGCATCTATCCTCCCAGAGGATATTCGCATTATCGTCATTGAGGTTGTATACGATCGGCACAACCGGAGCCTCGGTAGGAGGCTCGGTCGGAGTCTCGGTGGGAGCTTCGGTCGCGGGCTCAGTCCATGTGATGGTCATCTTCGCGCCGGTCTTGGTTTCATAGTTAAACTCGGTCAGATCGAGGTACATCTTGATGGTGGTGCCTGAGGTCAGACCAGTGATCTTGATGTTCTGAGGACCGTTGTAGATCGCGTCGGTCTCTACGCCGTTCTCGATCTTGCCGCCGTCAGCCAGACCGAAGTTGTGGGTCCACGCGTCGTTGATCGCGAACTTGAATTCGGGATCAGAGGTGTCATAATCGCCGAGTGTGTACTCGATCTCGTATAAGCCTGCGCTGAGTA
>JAHKVW010000034.1 GCA_020624805.1 bacterium
GCGGATCTTGTTTTTGAGAGAGCTCAGTCGGGAACGCGCCTCGGTGAGGTTCTCGATCCCGATCGCCTGCTGCTCCGCTTCGTGGCGGGTCAGCTCGTACTCCTCCCAGAGCTTCGCAATGATATCGTCAAACTCCTTCTGCTTGCTCGCCTTGCGCTCCTCGAGTCGGGAGAATTCATTGGAGGCAAGCTCACGCTCGGCGGTCTTGTCACGCTCGAGCTGTCGAAGTGATACGGAGTTTTTCTCCAGCTCCAGTTTTTCATTATTCAGGCGCTCGATGTTGGCGGCTGACTGCGTTTGCTTCTCGGTCAGCGCGTCGATCTCGGCACGGAGCGCGGTGATTTTATTTTCTATTTCAGAATTATTTTGTTCGTAGGTTTGCTTCTCATTATTCAGCTCGGTGATGCGGAGCTGCTGATCGGAGCCGGTGCTTTCGGCGGACTCGATCTCCGCCTTGCGGGTGTCGATATCCTTCTCATAGCCCAGAATATCCAGACGCAGCTGCTGGAGCTGATCGGCGTATTCTTCACGCTTCTGTGCCATCTCGTCGCGTGAGCCGGTGATGGTTTTGATCTTGAGCTCGGTCGATTCGATATCGGCGTTGAAGCGGATCATATCCTTCTGCGCGAGTTCTCTGGACGCCTTTGCCTCGGTGATCTTCTCGGCGCCGCTTTTGAGCTCACGGTCGATGTCCTCCAGATCGCGGCTCACGCCCGCCAACTCACTCAGGCAGGCGTTGTACTCGGCGTTCAGGCGCACCTTGTCGTTCTGGGTGTTGGTCAGATCGGCACGGGTACCGAGCAGATCCGCCTCGACCTTGGCGTACTGGCTTTCCGCCTCGGTGAGCTTTTCGGCGGCGTTCTTCGCTTTTGCGCTGAGCTCAGCCGCCTGCTTTCTCAGCTTGTCGATCTCGCTCTCACGCGACAGCAAACCGGAATTCTTCGCGCGGGATCCGCCGGTAAAGGAACCGCCCGCGTTGATGACCTGACCGTCGAGGGTCACGACCTGGAAGCGGTAGCCGTATTTCTTCGCGATCGCTGACGCCGCGGAAAGATCCTCGGCGATAACGATCCGACCCAAAAGGTTGGACAGGATGTTCGCGTACTTCGGCTCGGTAGAGCAAAGCTGTGACGCGATACCGATGTAGCCGTAGCAGTCATCGAGCCCTTTTTCATCCAGAGAGCGGGGCTTGATGGTGGTGATGGGCAGGAAGGTCGCGCGGCCGCCGTCACGCTTTTTGAGCAGCTCGATGGCGCGCTTGGCGTCGGCGTCATTATTGACGACAATGTGCTGCATTTTGGCGCCCAAGGCGACTTCCATCGCGACGTTGTACTCCGACGGCACCTTGATCAGGGTGGTCACGGGACCGCAGATGCCGCCTAAGCCGCCGCGCTTCGCCTCTTTCATGACGACCTTGACGCTGTTGTAGAAGCCTTCATAATTCGCCGACAGATCGGACAGAATCTTGGCTCTGCGGGATTTTTCCTCCGCGTCCAGACGCAGGGTCTCGGCAGCCTGTCGGAGCTCATCACGCTTATCGGCACGGGAACGAAGCTTCATCTCCAGACCCTCGATCGAATTGCCAAAGGCGGCGATCTTCTGCTCCGCTGTTTTGATCTGTTCTTCGTATTTTTCTTTTATCGAAATAAGCTCATCACGCTGGACGCGCTTTGTTTCACTTGATTCACTGAGCACCTCGGCGCGCTCTTCGAGCTCTTCGATCGCGGTCGCGGCGGTGATATCCGTCACGCGGACGTCAGCCAGCCGCTGGGATAAGGACGCGATCATCGCGCTGAGCTTCTGGAGCTCGTCGTTCGAGCGGGAGGTATCGTTGTTGATGCTGTTCAGCTCGTCGGAGAGGGCGTTGTAGTCGCTCTGCTTTTCAAGGGTTTTCTCGCGCAGGGCATCGATCTCAGCCATTTTGCTCTCGACGACCTTTTTGATGTCGATGGTGGAGCTTTCCGCCTTTTCGATCTCGCCGATGATACGCTCGATGTTCTCTTTGTTATGCAGGATATCGTTCTCGGCGACGGAGATCTCGGCGTTCTTGCCGGCGATCTGAGCCTCAAACAATGACGCGGCGTTGCGCTCCTGCTCGATCTGCGAGCTCATCATACCGTTCTTGATATAGATCTCCTCGGTCTGAGAGGCGATGGACTGCAAGGCGGCGTCCGCTTCTTCATACTGGTTCTTGGCGATCGCGATCTTGTCCTCATGGTCACGCAGGATTGCGGCGCTTTTGTCGAGGGTATCGAGCCAGAGGGCGATCTCAAGACCGCGCTTCTCACCGCTGTATTCGAGGAATTTCTGCGCCTTTTCGGACTGGACGCGCAAGGGCTCTACCCTGTCCTCGAGCTCGGTGACGATATCACGCAGTCGGAGCAGGTTCTCTTCGGTATGGTTGAGCTTACGCTCCGCTTCGGTCTTGCGGTAGCGATAGCGGGAGATACCCGCGGCTTCTTCAAAGATCTCACGTCTGTCCTCGGATTTGGAGGCAACGATGGAGTCGATCTTACCCTGACCGATCATGCTGTAGCCGTCGCGTCCGAGACCGGTATCCATGAACAGCTCGTGGATATCCTTGAGTCGGACAGAGGCTTTGTTGATCAGATACTCCGACTCACCCGAGCGATAATAACGGCGGGTGACCGCTACATCGTCGCCGCCGTACGGCAGACTGCGGTCGGAATTGTCGATGGTCAGGGTGACCTCGGCATAGCCCTGGCGCTTGCGGCGGTCGGTACCGTTGAAAACAACGTCCTCCATCTTGGAGCAGCGCAGGGATTTTGCGCTCTGTTCACCCAGCACCCAGCGGATCGCGTCACTGATATTGGACTTGCCGGAACCGTTGGGGCCGACGACAGAGGTGATGCCTTTGTCGAAGGTCAATTTTGTTTTATCGGGAAAGGTTTTGAATCCCTGTAATGTGAGAGATTTTAATAACATTCTGAACCTCTGTGGGAATATAGTTTATTCTTGAAATCTGAATGTGATAGAACTATTACGCTTCCACCTCATCCACCGCAAGCGGTCCCCCTTCCCCTCAAGGGGAAGGCTTCACTTCGAGATAAGACAATCGATCATCTTCCGTGATCTGTATCTCATAGCCCATTTCTTTCAGGGCGAGCAGGTTGGATTTTTTGTTGCCCGTCATCTTGGAGCGGCTTCTCGGATGGACACGCAGGGTGTATGAGCCGGGAATTTTATTCTTTAAAAGAATTATTGCTTGATCGAGCATGATTCGGCTCTCGCACAGCTCCCTGAACGCGGGGTGATAAGGCCCCGCAAGGCGGTTTTCTTTCAGGCTTTCGCTGTCGTGCAAGCCGACACGGATGACGCGGACGCCGTTTTCTTCAAACAGCCGGATCAACCGGGCGCACAGCGCAACCGCTTCTTCCAAGGTCTGCGGCTGATACAAGCCCTGTTCATATAAATCGCCTAAGCGTGTGCCCTTCATGACGATCGTCGGATAGATCCGCACGCAGGACGGCTGTAACGTGATGAATTCCCGCGCCGTTTGCAGATCCGAATCGGGGGTGCTTTGGTACAGTCCCGTCATCATCTGCAAGCCGAGATCGAAGCCGCGGCTTTTGATCAGCTCGCACGCACGGCGGACATCCTCGGCGGTATGACCGCGGTCGTTTGCCAAAAGGACGGCGTCATCCATGCTCTGCGCGCCGAGCTCGATGGTGGTAACACGGTAGGCTTTGAGAAAATCAAGAACCTCATCGTCGATACAATCGGGGCGGGTGGAAATGCGGATGCCCTTGAAGCGGTCGATATACGGCACGGTCGCGTCGAGCAGTGTCTTCATATACTCGCGGTCGATCGCCGTAAAGCTGCCGCCGAAAAAGGCGATCTCGCTGTGGAATGAATTTTCTTTTAAAGAAATTAGAGCGGTTTCGATCGCGCTTTTGACATCCGCGGCAGTCGGCTGATACGCCCTGCCGGTGATACTGCGCTGATCGCAGAAGGAGCACCGATGCGGACAGCCGTTGAACGGGATGAACAGCGCGACGTTCGCGTGTGCTGACTTGCCTTTAATAGCCCATCAACTCCAGTGCTTCACGTGCCGCCTGCTGTTCCGCTTCTTTCTTGGAACGGCCGCCGCCCTTGCCGATGACATTGGAGTTCAGGCATACCTCGACCTTGAAGTGCTTGTCATGATCGGGTCCTGTCGCGCTCACCAGATGATATTCCAGCTTTTCGCCGGGGTTCTTCTGGATGATCTCCTGCAACTTCGTCTTATAATCCTTGAACGAACGATTCTTGTGCTGTTCGATCTCGGGTACAACAAAGCGCAGGATATGCTTTTCGGCGGGCTTCATACCGCCGTCAAGATAGATCGCCGCGATCAGCGCCTCAAACGCGTCGGACACGATGGACGGACGCTTGGCGCCGCCGTTGCGGCGTTCACCGTTGGAAAGGCGCAGATAGGAGCCGAGATCGATCTGCTTGGCAAAATCAAACAGACTCTTTTCGCACACCAGTGAAGCGCGGAGCTTTGTCAGCTCACCCTCGGGCAGATTCGGACAGTGCTTGTAGATATAGTCGGACACGACGATCGACAGCACCGCGTCGCCGAGGAATTCAAGGCGCTCGTTGTACTTCATATTTTTATGCTGCTCATGCGCGTACGAGGAATGGGTCATTGCCTCGGTCAGCAGAGCGGGGTCATGGAACGTATAGCCGATGGCTTCCTGCAGATCTTTCATCACGCTTCTCCGCCCTCAGCTTCACTGATCTTGTTCATTGCATCGGTCACGGTGGCGATGATATCGGCGGAAACATAGTCCTTGCAGACACGGATCGCGTTCTTGATCGTCTTGGCGTTGGCGTTGCCGTGCGCCTTGAACACAGGCTTGGAACAGCCCAGCACAGCCGTGCCGCCGAACTCGTCGAGATCCATTTCCTTTTTGAAGGCTTTCATATCGCCGAGCACCAGCGCCGCGGCGATCTTGTTCTTCAGATTCTTTGTGAAGATCCCCTTGATCTTGCCGAGCAGCGCCAGAGCGACGCCCTCGTAGGTCTTGATGATCATATTGCCGGTGAAGCCGTCGCATACGACGACGTCCGCGCCGTCGAGCGGAACATCGCGTCCCTCGATATTGCCGACAAAATTGACAGGGGTATTCTGCAAAAGCTTATAGGTCTCCTGACGGAGCTCGTCGCCCTTATGCTCCTCGGTGCCGACGTTAGCAAGTCCGACACGGGGATCCTTGATGCCGATGACCTTATTCATATACACCGAGCCCATGATCGCGAACTGCTGGAGCACGGCGGGACGGACGTCGGTATTGATACCGCTGTCGATGACCATCGCCTTGCCGCTGACGGTCGGGATGACGGGCGCGAACGCGACGCGCTTGACGCCCTTGATGCGCTTGACGATGAACATGGAGCCCGCGCCGATCGCGCCGGAGTTGCCGGCGGAGACAAAGGCGTCGCCCTCACCCTCTTTAAGCAGTCGGAATCCCGTTGCCAGAGAGGTGTCCGCCATCGCCTTGGTGCGGATTGCGGAGGGGGAATCGTTGTTGGTGAAAACGTCGGGTGCGTGATGGATCATGATACCGTCGAGGCTGATCTGATTGTCAGCCGCTACCTTGCGGATCGTTTCCTCCGCGCCGACGAGAAGGATATCGACGCCGTATTCGTTTTTGGCGTCTACCGCGCCTTTGATGATCTCGAGCGGGGCGTTGTCGCCGCCGAACGCGTCTACAATGATTTTCATACTACCAAATCCTTATCTTAGAATAGCCTTCCCCTTGAGGGGAAGGTGGGCAATTTGCCGGACACGCGTGTCAAAGGCAAATTGGTCGGATGAGGTGGAAACGCTTCCACTAAATCTCTTATATTGATTATTTTGAAAAGGTTTCCACCTCATCCGCTTCGCTATGCTCAGCACCTTCCCCTCAAGGGGAAGGCTTGATTTCTTTCTCTTCCATGAATCGCTTCAGATCGGAAAGCGAGCGGTCGGCATATGCCTGTCCGCGTTCCGCTTTATCGCGCGGACGATGCTCGAGCTCGGGCAGGATGCCGAAGTTCGCGCCCATGGGCTGGAAGTCGGTCACATAGCTGTCGCTGATATACTGCGCCATCGCGCCCATCATCGTGGTGGGCGGCAGGGTGAACGTGTCCTTGCCGTCGAGCAGACGCGCGGCGTTGATACCGCAGAGCAGTCCCGACGAGGCGCTTTCCATATAGCCCTCAACGCCGGTGAGCTGACCGGCAAAGAAGCGGGTTTTATTTTCTTTATCAGAATAATCCGAATTCAAGATCTTCGGAGAATTGATGAAGGTGTTGCGGTGCATCACGCCGTAACGCAAGAACTCCGCATCGCGCAAAGCGGGGATCATGGAGAACACCCGTTTTTGCTCGCCGAATTTGAGGTTCGTCTGGAAGCCGACGAGATTGTACATGGTGCCCGCGGCATTCTCCTTGCGTAATTGCAATACCGCCCACGGACGGTGACCGGTGCGCGGATTGCGCAGTCCGACAGGCTTCATCGGGCCGAAACGCACGGTGTCCAATCCGCGCTGTGCCATCACCTCGATAGGCATACAGCCCTCATAGACCTTGGGATTCATCACATCGAACTCGTGTACGGGAGCGCGTTCGGCGCTGACAAGCGCCTCGTGGAACGCCTCGTACTCGGCTTTGTTCATCGGGCAGTTGAGGTAATCCTCTCCCCCGCCCTTGCCGTAGCGCGATTCATAAAACGCGTGCTCCATGTCGATGGAATCCGCCGAGACGATCGGCGCCGCCGCGTCGAAGAAGCGCAGGCTCTCGCCGTAATGCGCGGCGATATCCCGGGCTAGCGCGTCATGGGTGAGCGGCCCTGTGGCGATGATCACCACGCCGTCGTCGGGGATCGCGGTGATCTCCTCGGTGATATAGGTGATGTTCGGATCGTTCAGGATCGCGTCCGTCACCAACGCGGAGAACTGTTCGCGGTCGACCGCCAGCGCTCCGCCCGCAGGAACGGCGCATCGGTCGGCACACTGCAGCAAGAGCGAGCCGAGGGTGCGCATCTCTTCCTTTAAGAGTCCGGCGGCGGAATTCACGCGCTTTGCCTTAAAGGAATTGGAGCAGACGATCTCACATAATTTTTCGGAATGATGGGCAGGGCTGAATTTGTTCGGCTTGGTATCGTAAAGGTCGACAGAAACGCCTCTTTTCGAGAGCTGATATGCCGCCTCGCAGCCGGCAAGCCCCGCGCCGATAATGGTTACTTTTTGCATAATGTTCGGTTGAGCATGGTGAGTCGGGCAAATAATAAGGTTGAGATTGCCACGGGACAGACACAGGTGTCCATCCCTCGCAATGACAATTGATATGCCCTCCTCATAATATCATATTATCAATCGGGTGCGGGCAGCGCCCGCCCTTAACTGTTCACTGATCACTGATATCTGATCACTGAAATTTATTTCTTATACCCGCAGCCTTCGTGCTGGCAGAACAAGCCGCCTTTTTTGCCCTTGCGCTTGAAGAGGATGTCGCCGCAGTTGGGACAGCGCTCTTCGACCGGCTCGTACCATGACACAAAGTCGCAGTTCGGATAATTGGAGCAGCCGTAGAAGATCTTGCCCTTGCCGGTGCGCTTGACAATGACGTCGCCGTCGCACTTCGGGCATTTCACGCCCACGTTCTCCACGTATTTCTTGACATTCTTACAATCGGGATAGCCGGGGCAGGCAATGAACTTGCCGTAGCGTCCGACCTTGACGACCATCTGTCTGCCGCATTTTTCGCAGATGATGTCCGTCTTGTCCTCTTCGAGCTCGATCTTGACGCCCTGCATATCGGCTTTCGCCTTTTTGAGGGTCTTGTCAAAATCGGTATAGAAGCCGTCGAGCAGCTCGACCCACTCGGTCTCACCGCTTTCGACGGTGTCGAGCTCCTGCTCCATCTGAGCGGTGAACTTGACGTTGACGATCTTGGGGAAACGCTCCTTCATCAAGCCGGCAAGCGCCTCGCCGAGCTCGGTGGGAACCAGCGTCTTGCCCTCGCGCTTGACGTACTCACGCGAGGTGATGGTGGAGATCGTCGCGGCATAGGTAGAAGGTCTGCCGATACCGTATTCCTCCAGCGCCTTGATGAGCGACGCTTCGGTAAAGCGCGCGGGCGGCTGGGTGAAATGCTGATTGCCGAGCAGCTCCTTCGCCTTGCAGGGGGTATCCTTTTCTAATGAGAGGATGCGGTTATCCTTATCGTCCTCGTCGTCCTTGCTCTCGACATAGAGCGTGGTGAAGCCGTCGAAGTCGACGCGATAACCCGCCGCCTTGAAGATATAGCCGTTGCCCTCGATATCCGCCTGAGTGGTTTTCTGGATGCAGTCCGCCATCTGAGAAGCCATGAAACGCTCCCAGATCAGCTTATACAGCTTATACTGGTCGTTGGTGACACTGCCCTTGATCTGTGCGGGAGTGATCGACGGCGTAGAGGGACGGATCGCCTCGTGACCGTCCTGAGCGCCCGCGCGGGATTTGAAGAAACGGGGTTTGGCGGGAAGATATTTATCGCCGTAGGTATCGCGGATGTAGGTCTGCGCGTCGGCGATCGCGTCATTGGAGATACGCAGGGAGTCGGTACGCATATAGGTGATCAGACCGATCGCGCCGATGCCCTCGAGCTCAACGCCTTCATACAGCTCCTGCGCGACCTTCATGGTGCGGCGGGACTGGAAATTGAGCTTGCGGGAAGCCTCCTGCTGTAAGGTAGAGGTGATGAAGGGCGGTGCGGGGGATTTTTTGCGGGTACCGTTCTTCACCTTGGTGATGATGAAATCGGCGCCTTCGAGATCGGATAAGATCTGATCCGCCTGTTCTTTGTTCTTGATCTTGATCTTGCCGTTTTTGTCGCCGTAGAGCGCGGCGGAAAACGCCTTGCGCGAGCCCTTGGGGATGAACTTGGCGTCGATCGACCAATACTCCTCGGGCTTGAAAGCGCGGATCTCGTTCTCGCGGTCAACGATGATACGAACCGCGACGGACTGGACACGTCCCGCACTCAGTCCGCGATGGATCTTCTGCGATACAAAGGGGCTGAGCTTGTAGCCCACCAGACGGTCGAGGATGCGGCGCGCCTGCTGCGCGTTGACCAGATCGATATTGATGGTACGCGGTGACGCCATACCGTTTTTGACGCCGGTTTTGGTGATCTCGTTGAATTCCACGCGATCCACCTCGTCAAGCGGCAGATCGAGCAGATAGGCAAGATGCCATGAGATCGCCTCGCCCTCGCGATCGGGGTCCGTCGCGAGATAGACTTTGTCGGAGCTTTTTGCCTTGCTCTGCAACTCGTCTACCAGCTTTTCTTTTCCCTTGATGACCTCATATTTCGGCGCGAAATTGTTGTTGACATCGACGCTCAGGCGTGCCGAGGGAAGATCCCTGACATGACCCATGGACGCGACGACGTCATAATCCTTGCCGAGGTATTTTTTGATGGTTTTCGCCTTTGCCGGCGACTCCACGATAACAAGATTAGACATTGTGATTTGTCCTCCAAAAGGTTTGCTTTCTGTTTTTAATATTGGTTAAGATCAAAAGATCCTTATAATTTATTTTTCTAATCACTGACCACTGATCACTGACCACTGATCACTGACCACTAATCACTGACCACTGATCACTGACCACTAATCACTGACCACTGATCACTGACCACTAATCACTGACCACTGATCACTATACGATCCGGTACATCCTGCCTTTTTCGGCTTTGATCAGCCCTTCGAGCTCCAGCTCGGTCAACGCCTGTAAAACGACGTTCACCGGGAGCTTGACGGCGGATGTGATCGTATCGATATGGACAGGCTCGGCTGTGACGGCATGATAGACCTTCACGGCGTCCGGGCTGACGTCGATATCGGTTTTATGCGTGGGGACTTCCTCAACGATATCGTCGGGATCGCCCTCCAAACGGAACTGCGGATAATACGAGATGATATCGGTATAATCCGTGACAGGGATCGCGCCGTCCTTGATCAGCGCGTTGGTGCCCTGTGAATAAGGCGAGGTGATATTGCCCATCACGGCGAACACATCTCGGTTCTGTTCCAAAGCGTTGCGCGCCGTGATCAGCGAACCGCTTTTCGCGCCGGCTTCGATCACCAGAACGCCGTCGGACAATCCGGAGATGATACGGTTGCGTTCGGGGAAGGTGTATTTGCCCGGCGGATAATCGGGCGGGTATTCGCTGATAAGCGCCCCGCGTTCGGCGATAGTCTTGCGCATACGGGCATTTGCCATCAGATAAGGATAGTTGATGCCGCAGCCTAACACGCAGAGCGTCACGCCGCCGACCTCCAGCGCCGCGGTATGGCTCAGGCTGTCGATACCGACCGCGCCGCCGCTGATGATGATCACTCCCACCTTCGCGAGTGAGCCCGCGAGCACATGAGAGGTCTTCTTGCCGTAGGCGGTCGCGTTGCGCGTACCGACGATGCCGATGCTCAGACAGCGTTCAAAATCAGGCAGCCGCCCTTTCATATATAATACCGCGGGCGGATCGTAGATATCCTTGAGCTTTTCGGGATAATTCGGATCGTCCAGCGACACGATACTGATACCGAGCTCGTTGCACCGCGCGATCACCTCATACGCTTTTTCTAAAGGCGTAGCTTCAAGAGCGGAAATATCCTTGTCGTTCAAAACGCCGGATAATCGCCACTCCATGACCCCGCCCTGATAAAACGCGGTGATATTCGGATAGATTGACGCGAGCGCCTTGCACTTGGGCGTGCTGTAGCCGAGTGCGAGGCTGAGCCAGATATAGAATTTTGTCGCGTTGGTCATTTTTTCATTTCCCAGAGAATGATACTTGCGGCAACGGAAACATTCAGCGATTCCGCGTCGCCGCGCATCGGGATATACAGCCGATGGGTACACGCCTCAATGGTCTTGGACGTGATGCCGTTGCCCTCATTGCCGACAACAGCCAACACCGCTCCCTCGAATGTGCAGTCATTCAAAGAAACGGAGTTTTCGTCGAGCACCGCCGCGTAGGTCATGCCGAACGCGTTGAAGCGTCCGATCAGCCCGGGCAGGTCGTCGGTGATATGGATCGGCAGTCGGAACACCGCGCCCATACTGCCGCGCGCTACCTTGGGCGCGTAGATATCACAGCAGTCACGGGTCAAAACGACCAGATCAACGCCCAGCGCTTCGGCGGTTCTCAGGATCGTGCCGAGGTTGACGGGATCCTGTACGGTCTCCAAAGCCAATACTTTTCCATTATTCTTAATTTTATCAAAGTCGATGGTTTTGTCAAGTGTTTTTATGATGAACAACACGCCCTGCGGCGTTTTTGTATCGGATACCGCGGAAAAGATGCTGTCTTTGAGCAGGAATGTTTGATCCGTAACGGAAGCGGCATCCTGTACAAAAGAAGCGTTCTTCGCGTAAAAGCTCTCGGAAAAGAACGCGGAGACGATCTCGGCGCCGCTCTTGATCGCGTCGCCGCACAGGCGCAGCCCCTCCGCGACAAAAACGCCCTCTTCCCTGCGGAAGGACGCGGAGGAAAGGAGCTTTTTGATGGTTTTGATTCGTTTATTTTCTTTAGAAGAAATTTGTTCCATAGTATTACCTGTTGTGATGTGTGTCGTGTGTATCGATTGTAGGGACGAGCATTGCTCGTCCGCGTGGCAGAAGCGTTTGTTTCCTATCTAATGTTTTCGGTTATCGAAACGCCCGTCATTCTGCGGATGGTCAATGACCATCCCTACGGAAGCAGACATTTGCTTCGCATTGAGATGACATCTGATTCAACCCTTTCGGGAGGAGCAGACACGCGTGCCACGCCCCTCCCCTACAGTAAACGCTGCATAATACTTGTAGGGGTCGACATTTATGACGACCCGCGGAAGGGCGTTTGATACGCTATGCGTTTGGGTGACATTCAATAAACGTTTCAGCATATTTGTAGGGGAGCGCCTTGGTGCTCCCGCGGCAGGGCGTTTGATTACGAACCATGTTGGTCGAGGAAAGGGAACATTTCCGTAGGGACGAGCATTGCTCGTCCGCATGGTAGAAGCATTGTATTCCTATCTCACGTTTTCGATAACGAAAACGCCCGTCATTCTCGGACGACCGGTGGTCGTCCCTACGGAAGCTGTCATTTGCTTCGCATTTGGGTGACATTCAATGAACGTTTCAGCGGATTTGTAGGGGAGCGCCTTGGTGCTCCCGCGGCAGGACGTTTGATAACGAACCATGTTGGTCAAGAAAACGAAACATTTCCGTAGGGACGAGCATTGCTCGGCCGCATGGTAGAAGCGTTTGTTTCCTATCTAATGATTTCGATTATTAAATCGCCCGTCATTCTGCGGATGGTCAGTGACCATCCCTACGGAAGCAAGCATTTGCTTCGCATTGGAGTGACATATATTGGATAGGTTACGGTACGTCGGCAAGCGCCGTACCCTACGGAGAAATAGATCTGCTTCGCGTTTGGGTGGCATCTTGACAGACGTTTCGGCGGGAGCAGACACGCGTGCCACGCCCCCGCCCTACAATAAACATTGATTTGCTCCGCGTTTGGGTGATATCTTTACATACGTTGCGGGATGTCGCAAGCGTCATCCCCTACGATAAACATTTTCTGTGCTTCGCGATAGAACGGGATCATATCCGTCGTTTTCGGATCGTCAAGACGCCGACCCCTACCATAAAATAATATATGACGGCGGACAATATAAAAGCGTTTGGGATGACCCAAACGCAGTTATAGCTTTTTTATGCGTTTTTAACCTGCTCTACGAGAGCGGTGAAAGCGGCGGGATCGGCGATCGCGATCTCGGACAGAACCTTGCGGTTCAGGGTGATGCCGGCTTTCTTCAGACCGTTCATAAAGGTAGAATAGTTGGTGCCGTTAGCCTTGCAGCCGGCAGAGATACGGGTGATCCACAGTCTGCGGAAATCTCTCTTCTTCTGCTTGCGGCCGATGTAAGCGTAGTTACCGCTCTTCATCACCTGCTGCTTCGCCATCTTAAAGTGCTTACTTTTTGCACCGTAATAGCCCTTAGCGAGCTTTAATGTCTTTTTTCTTCTCTTGCGAGTCATCATCGCGCCTTTAATACGTGCCATTTATCTTTACCTCCGATAATTCTAAAGTCAATTAAGCGTTGATTATTTGTAGGGGATCAGGCGCTTTACCTGAGCTACATTGGTCTTATCTGCGACAGCAGTCTTTCTCAGACCTCTCTTACGCTTGGTGGTCTTCTTGTTCAGGATATGGCTCTTGTTAGCGTGAGCGCGGATAACCTTACCGTTCTTGCTCAGTTTGAAACGCTTCTTCGCGCCGCTGTGTGTTTTGATCTTAGGCATATTGATATTCCTCCTTTTAATCGGTTGAGATTGCCGCGGGCTGACAGCAGTCGAGCCCTTGCAATGACTTTGACTTTGTTACTTGGTGGGCTTAGTGGGCTTGGGAGCCAGGAACATGATCATCTGGCGGCCGTCCAGTTTAGCGGGACGTTCGATATTCGCCTCTTCGGCGCAAGCGTCGGAAAAACGCTTCATGATATCATAGCCGTACTCGGAATGTCCCATCTCTCTTCCGCGAAAGCGGATAGAAACCTTGACCTTATCACCGTGAGCCAAGAATTTTTTGGCGTTCTTGAGCTTGGTGTTAAAGTCATGAGTATCGATATTCAGGGAGAGCTTAATCTCCTTGACCTCGACGGTATGCTGATTTTTTCTCGCCTCTTTTTCACGCTTCGCCTGTTCAAAGCGATACTTGCCGTAGTCCATGATCTTGCAGACAGGCGGCTTCGCCTGGGGCGCGATCTTGACGAGGTCGAGATTCTTTTCGTCCGCGATATGCTGGGCGTCGGCAGCCGACATAATGCCGAGCTGAGTGCCGTCAGATCCGATTACGCGTAACTCTCTGTCACGAATTTCCTCATTGATTTGAGGTTCCTGTTTAGCGATGTGTAAGCACCTCCAAAGTTTCTTTAACAAATGAAAAAGCGGACAGAAGGCTCCGTCCGCATACAATACAAAGATAAGGGAAAACTCCCCGATTGTATTGACCCGTGCAGACGACACCCCACAGGTGAAAGCCGTATCCGCAAGAATTACGGATTTCCGCTTTACTTTGTTTTCGTTATGTATTATAATATCTTCAATATTGTTTGTCAAGAATTATTTTTGTAAAAAAATAGATTATACTGTTTTCTAATAAAACAGCTTAGCATCTGTTGCGTCTAATTCCGTAGAACTTTGTTGTCGTCGTCGCTCGCTGTACTCGCTGAGAGTGGTCAGGTGTGACCACTCTTGTGCTCGTGTTGCGGCTCCTCCTCTCCCCACCGCGCAGGGCGCGTCGGGGACCCCGAGATTTGCCATACGTCAGTATGCCCGCGTCGTCCGCCTCGTTCTACAAAATTATCCGTTAACATCTGTTTAATCCGTTTTATTAGAAACCAGTATTATTATAATAAAAACAGATCAAAATGCGTTGCCGCGTCCCTCAAAAAGTGTGATGACGGCAAAAGATCAAGCAAAATGTAGGTGAAACATCGTGCAATATTATCCGCAACCGACACAATATCCCTATCCCCCGCAGCAATATATACAGCCGGTCTATTATCCGCCGCAGCCCAGTCCCAAACAGCAGCGTGAAAACACCTATCGCCGCCTGCTCAGAAAAAACGCCAACAGCGTGGGTACGCTCCTGCTCCTGTTCTTCGGCGCGGAATTGGTGATCGGTGTTATCATGGTACTGATATTGACCCTGCTGGGGCTTCAAGGTCAAGGCTCGACGGGAGAATTGATCCTGCTGGAAAACGGCGCGATCTCCATGATCGTCTTTTTCGTCGTCGGCGTCATCTACTGTCTGATCCGCAAACTGCGTTTTGCTTCTATTTTTCCTTTTGAGAAAATAGGTGCGGGATTTTTGACACAATTATGCGTGGTCGGACTGACCTTCTCGCTGATGAGCAACTACGTCGTGTCTTTGGTCAACGGCGTTTTCGGACTGTTCGGCGTTGAGAACACCGGCGGCAGCTTTGAAGTCGGCGATCAGCCGAATGTCCTTTTGTACCTTTTGGTCGTTGCGGTTCTGCCCGCGTTCGCGGAAGAATTCGCCTTTCGCGGCATCATCATGGGCGTGCTCAGACCGTATTCGGAAGGGCTGGCGATCCTGATCTCCTCCGCGGCGTTCGCACTGATGCACGGCAACTTTGTACAGCTGCCGTTCACCTTCTGCTGCGGACTGGTATTCGCGTTCATCGACGTCAAGGCCAACTCCCTGCTGCCTTCTATCATCATCCACTTTTTGAATAACGGACTGTCCGTTCTTTCAGATATCCTTATCTCCTACAAGATATTGGATGAAGCAACCGCCAATATGTGCTACGGCATCCTCTTTGTGATCCTCGGCATCCTCTCATTCATCTTTATCAAGCGATTCGTCAACAAGGATGACGGCAGCTTTTTCACGGTCAAAAACGGCAACACCGTACTGCCGTATAAAGAGAAGGTCAAGACGGCGATCACCTCCCCTACCCTGATCGCGTTCGCCGCCGTGATGGTGTCCTATAGCCTGCTCACCCTGATCACAGGCGCCGCGTAATGGATGAAAGAATGATGGAGCGGGCGCTCAAGCTCGCGCAGGAGGCCTTTGACGACGGCGAGGTGCCGGTAGGCGCTGTCGTCGTACGCAAGGGCGAGATCGTCGGCGAAGGAAGGAATCGCCGTGAAAAAGGCAAAAACGCGCTGTATCACGCGGAGCTTGAAGCGATCGATAACGCCTGTAAACATTTAGGCGGCTGGCGGCTGTGGGAATGTGAGCTGTATGTCACCTTAGAGCCCTGCCCCATGTGCGCCGGCGCGATCGTCAACGCGAGGATCCCGCAGGTCTATTTCGGCGCGTATGACCCGAAGAACGGCTGCTGCGGCTCGGTGGCGGATGTGCTGAATCTGCCGCTGGCGTTCCATCCCGCTTATCAGGGCGGGGTGATGCAGGAAAAATGCAGCGGGATATTGAGCGAGTTTTTTAAGCGGCTGAGATAATACAGGCAACGGAACAATCGATCATCGTCCGACGTATCAACCCTCAGTCACCGGACGTGCATGTCCGGCGACAGCCCTCCTCAGCGGAGGCAGCAGACCCTTTTGTCCGCTTTGCGGACATTTCCCCTAACAGGGGAATCTCCTTAGGAAAGGGAGCCTCAAAGAAAGCATCAACAATATGAAAATCATCAAAAACGGTACGATCATCCTCATTATCGGCGTTGTCGGACTGATCGCCGTCATCGGAGTGCTGCTGTATTTGCAATACACCTATGAACAGCCCGCGGGGAGTTATACCCCCGAAGAGATCGCCGAGATCAAGCCCGATCCGATCAACATCAATACCTCCTCCTTGGAGGAGCTGTGCAGCCTGCCGGGGCTTACGGAAAAGCAGGCGCAGAGCATCATCGATTATCGGGAACAAAACGGAGATTTCGGATCCGCCGAGGATATCCTGAAGGTCAAAGGGATCGGTGAAAAGACATATCGCAGGTTCGCCTTTTTCATCACAACAGAATAAACAGATAAAAAGCGCTTCGGATTCCGAAGCGCTTCAGCTTGTCAAAAAAACAATAGTCAGGAACAGTACGTCTATTATCCTCCCTCTGACGAGGGAGGTGGGCTCGCTTGCGAGCTCGGAGGGAGAGATAACGATTTATAACAATGATTCTTCGGCTTTTGACTCAAGCCGCATTTTAAGTGCCTTATTTCACGGTATTGAGTCAATCCTTGCTTTTCACTATATCGCTGCGTTATCTCTCCCCCGCGAACAAAAGCAGATCACTCTTTATAAGGTTCTGCCCGCATGCCCCCTCGTCAGAGGGGGCTGGAAAAGACACGCGCCCCCGCGACACGCTTGTCCGTCAGAGGGGGCTGGAAAGGTTTTTCTACAGACCGAAGCGCTTCGGATTCCGAAGCGCTTAATTGTTACTGTTCTTTTTCAACTTCCTGCGCGGCGAGCATAACGCTGATCTTGGCGGTGGCAAAGGAGATGCCTCCCTGCAAATACACCGCGTACGGCTCTCTCAGCGGCCCGTCGGCGGAGATCTCGATGGATGAACCGAGGGTAAAGGTGCCCGCCGCCATGATGACGTCGCTGTCATAGCCCGGCATGGGCGACGGCTGCGGCGTGACAAAGCTGTCGATCGGCGAACCGCTCTGGATACCGCGGCAGAAAGCGCAAAGCTTTTCGGGCGTGCCGAGGGTGATTACGTCGATGATATCGCCGCGGCGCTGTTGATGATTTGGCTCAACATCGTAGCCGAGCACCTCGAAGAGCGCCGACGCGAATACGGCGGTCTTGATCGCCTCTGCCGTCGCGACAGGGGCATGGTAGGCGCCGAGGTACATCTCGCGCAGGGTTCCGAGCGTACAGCCCAACTCCCTTCCCGTGCCCGGTGTAGATAAACGATAAGCGCACAGCTCTACCAGATCGGCTCTGCCCGCGATATAGCCGCCGGTAGGCGCGATACCGCCGCCCGCGTTCTTGATCATGGAGCCCGCCATCAGGTCGACGCCGACCGAGATGGGCGATTCATACTCCGTGAACTCTCCGTAGCAGTTATCGAGCATGATAACGGTATCGGGAGATAACGGTTTGACAACGTCACAGATCGCTTTGATCTCCTTGATTCTCAGCGAGGGGCGTTGCGCATAGCCCTTGCTGCGCTGGATATACACCATTTTGGGCTTCTTTTCGACTACCGCCTTTTTGACGCCCTCGAGGTCAACGGTACCGTCGGAGAGCAGATCGACCTCGCTGTATTTGACGCCGAAATCGATCAGCGATCCCGAACATTCGGTGATGCCGATCACTGGCTGGATGGTATCATACGGCGTGCCGGTCACGCTCAGCATCTCGTCGCCGGGGCGCAGTACGCCGAACAGCGCGACGGTGAGCGTATGGGTGCCGCTCAAAAAATGCTGACGCGCCAAAGCGTCCTCCGCGTCGAACACATAGGCGTAGATCTTATCGAGCGTATCTCTGCCGCGGTCATCGTAGCCGTAGCCTGTCGAGCCCGCGAACATCGCCTCGCTGACATGGTATTCCTGAAACGCCTTGAGCATCTTTTGCTGGTTATATTCTTTGATCCGCTCGATCTCTTCAAAATGCGCGCGGCACAGCTCCATCGCCTGATCGGCGGCGGAGCGTATTTTTTCATTGATTTCAAATAGGTTTTTCATATTCTCTCCATATGGCGGAAAACAAATTCCTTGGTACGAGGGCGGGGTGTTGTACCCTTTTTAATCGGTTGAGATTGTGAGGTGCTGTCAAAATCTTGATTTTGTCTACAGCACCCATGCTCGTCGTCACTCGCTGAACTCGGTAGGCATATCCGGTTGGTATGCCTAGACCTCGTATCGCGGCTCCTCCTCTCCCCATAATCCGGGGAATTATGGGGTCCCCAATACTCCCAAGAAGCGGAGCGATAATGCGAACGCTGATTGGTTGAGAGCTACTGCCACGGCATAAATGCCTCGCAATGACTATTGATAATAAAACACTCAGGAAAGGGAGCCTAAGGTAAAGAGAATCGAACCACAACCGCTGATAAAGAGTCATTTTCAGTCTTTTCGCGGCTTATCGTCGATCGCAACCCGTCAGGGTTACTCCTCCTCTGCACCGAAAAATCCTTGAAAATGATCTCTTTCTCAGTGCGTAGCAGTTTATGGCGTGCAGATTTGTGTCTGATCGAGGAAAAACCGGAATGAATACTGACGTATTCACGAGGATTTTGACGATGAGCAGGTGCAAATATACCGACATAAACCGATTGGGGTTCGACTCTCTTTACCTTAACCGCTCCGCAAACTCCGCGCAGATGGCAAAGCCTGAGTTCTGATAAAATCGGGTGTTCGCTTCACTGGCGCTGAAAACGTAAGCCTCTCTGCCCCGCGCGTTGATTTGCGACGCAAGCGTCCGCACCAGTTCGCGCGACAATCCCCTGCGGCGAAAGTCGGGATGGGTCGCCACCGCGCCGAGGATAACAGCGGATGACGTTTCTGACACAGTCATTAAACCGGACACAAGTGTCCCGTCGATATCCGTGCCGAGGATCGTGCATTTACCGAGATTGCGGCGGTGGGTCACATCGGACAAAAAGGTCATGTATTCGGGGACGATAAATATGTCGCTCGCACAGCTCTGCAGCAGCTCATAAAACGGCTTGATCTCGGGAGAATATAATTCTAATTCAGAATTATAACGCTCCCCGTTATAGCGCAAAACCTGCCCCTCGATCACACGATCCGCCTTGATATCAAGGGAAAATCCGCGAGCGGACATCACCGCTCCCGCGCCTTGAAAACGCAGGAAGGAGCTGATCTCTTCGAGATCGGAGTCATCGGTGAGATACAGGCTGAACTTATCCTCAAAGCGTGAGATCGCCGAAGTGAGTTTACTCTCTGTTTCCTGCACCCAAAAGCCGACAAAATCATATCCTCCGCCATAGCTTTCGTACAGCGAGAGGATACGGGTATAAAACGGATCGTTTGTGTGAAAGGAATATAATTCTGATTCGGTTTCTCGGCGTTGCCTCGAACAATTATGCAATCCCTCAGTCACCGTTGACACGCGTGTCCGGTGACAGCTCCCTTTACCAAAGGGAGCCTGAATGGCACGGATCATAGGGCGTTGACCAGCGCTTTGAAGTGCTTGCCACGCGCGTCAAAATCCTTGTACAAATCGAAGCTCGCGGACGCCGGCGACATCGACACGATATCGCCCCCGACGGCATTTTCACGCGCGCATTTTACCGCTTCTTCCATGTCGTTGACACGAATGATGACGGGATTGTTCTCGGAGTATTTGGACGACTGACGGATCGCGGTCTCGATCTTGTCGGCAGTCGCGCCCATCAGGATCGCGATCTTGACCTTGTCGCAGATCTTGTCGCCCAGTTCGGTGTAATCGAGGTGCTTGTCATAACCGCCCGCGATCAGGATCAGCTTGAAGTCATAGAGCGACAGGGTGCCGCTGGCGGTACGGGTCGGGCTGGAGGCGATGGAATCGTTATAATACTTGACGCCGTCGAGCTCACGGACGAACTCGGCGCGATGTTCCACGCCGCCGAATTCACGCGCGACCTTGCGGATGCTGTCAGCACTGACGTCACCCCACACGGCGCAGATCGCTGTCATATAGTTCTCGACATTGTGCATGCCGGGGATCTTGATCTCGTTGATGTCGAGAACGTCAAAGATCTTGCCGTCCTCCGCATACTCGATGGTGTTGCCGTCGAGGTACGCGCCGCGACGAAGCTTTTTATTACGGGAGAAAAAGATGACCTCTCCCTTACAGCTCAAATCAAACAAGCGGGTGATCTCGTTATCGTAATTCAGAACCGCCTTTTGATTTTCATTCTGATAAAGAATTATATTTCTCTTTGCTTCTATGTACTCGTCCATGTCCTTGTGAACGTCGAGGTGGTTTGGCGCGAGGTTGGTCACGACCGCGACGTCGGGGCTCTGACGCATGGAGATCAGCTGGAAGGAGCTCAGCTCCACGACGCACACATCATCGGGCGAGATGGTCTCGATCTCAGGCAGGAGGGGCTTGCCGATATTGCCGCCGACATGGACGGTATAACCGTCGGCTCTCAGCATTTCGGCGATGACAGAGGTGGTCGTAGTCTTGCCGTCGGAGCCGGTCACCGCGTAGATCTTGCACGGACAGATGTCGAAGAAGATCTCCATCTCGGAGCTGATGGTCACGCCTTTCTGACGCAGGGCGTTGAGCTCGTCACACCAGAACGGCATACCGGGGGTACGCAGCGCGATATCAACGTCGAGATCGTCGAGGTAATGCTCACCCAAAGAAAGCTGAGCGCCGTCCGCCTTTGCCTTTTCGGCGGCCTCGCCGAGCGCTTCTTCATTGCGCTTATCACAGGCGATGACGGTCGCGCCGTATTTGGTGAACAGCGGGATCAGCGGCATATGACTGCGGCCCATGCCGATCAACGCAATGCGTTTTCCGTGAATCGATTCAAAAAAGCTGTCGATACTCTGTTTCATTTGTATCCCTCCAAAAGCACAGATTTATCTATTATAATTGTATTATACTATATTATAAAAAAATATCAAGACATATCACGGATTCCGCTTATTTGAATCATTTTCAAATACACGCGCCGTATTCAGTACGCGATACGCGATGAAGATGCTGACCACATAAAACAGCACCCAGATGTTCATGCTGACGATGGAAAAGTAGATCGCCGACAGCACGACCAAAGGGTGCACCTTGACCTGATCGGACACGATGCGCGGCTCAAGGATCTGGCGGATGATCACCGTCAAAAGAAAGTAGATCAGCAGGATCACTCCGCCGATATAATTCTTTTGCAGAATAAAAACCACGGCAATCGGCACATAGACCGTGCCGGGGCCTAAGATCGGCAATATGTCTGCCACGGCGGTCACAAACGCGAACGCGATCGGATATTCTACGCCTGTCAGATAAAAGATAAAGACCGCCTCAACAAAGGTGATCGCGTACAAAATCAGATAGGAGCGGATCAGCCGGCGCAGGGTATCGCCCGCGATGTGCATGACGCTGCCGAGAACATCACGGTACTCCTCCGCGCGACACAGCAGATCGTCGCGCAAACCGTCCAAATGGTGCAGGAAAAACACCGTCAGCGCGAAGGTCACGATCACAAAGGTGATCCCGAGCGGTACCGCGTGAAACAGCGTTGTCGCGACAGAGGTCACGGTATTCAGCAAATCGCCCGAGAAGATGTGCTCTTTGAGTGTATCAAACAGCTCGGGAGAGCGGAACAGATCGACGATCACGCCGCGATAGTCCTCCAACAGGCTCATCGCCTGACTCACCGCCAAATAGAGAATGATCCCGATCACGGCGAATACGACGCCGAACACGAGCAAGGTGAGCGTTGTCGCGGCGAAGGAGGATCGAAAGCGAAAGCTCGTCCGCAGATAGCCGTACAGCGGCTTCATCAGTACCGCGATCAGGAGTGAAAAAAAGAAAGGCAGGACAAAAGCCGCCGCCTGTACCGCGAGGATAAATAATAATGTATAGCTGAGAAAAAAGACAAGCCGGGGCTTGCCGCTGAAAAAACGCTCCTTCATATCATCACCAACCTGAGGTTAGTGTTTGTGACACGGATGGTTTTATGCGGTTGAGATTGTGAGGTGCTGTCAAAATCTTGATTTTGTCTACAGCACCCATGCAAGGCTCTCCCAAGAAGAGGAGCAATAATGCGAACGCTGATTGGTTGAGAGCTACTGCCGCGGGATCAATCCCTCGCAATGATTTTTTCATTAAAATTCAAACGACAGGCCCTATCAAGGACCTGCCGTCTGAAAAAACAGAAACCAAAATGCTTGGAAAATATCTAATTGAATATTACTGCTGAGCGCGTCCGAGCAGGAAATCTACACTGACCTCGAGGATATCCGCTAATGCTACCAGCTCTACGTCGGTTACAAAACGAATCTGTCCCTCGAGCTTAGATAAGCCCGACGCGTTCATGTCGACGCCGTTGACTTGCAGTTGTGCGAGCAGCTCTTTTTGCTTCATGCCTTTTTTCTTACGAGCCGCCTCAACACGTGCGCCTACAAGATTACGATCGCCTAATTCCTGTTTACGAAGTCTCATTTTATCTCCCCAAATCTATTCCGAAAATCTGTAATTAATTTCTTTTAAATAATTCCGTGTGGAAATTCTTTAAACGTAAAAAGCTAATGTATCTGTATTATAATACGTTATTCGAAAAAAAACAACCCTTTTTTGTAAGAAAATTTAAATTTTTGATACATTTTTCTGCTTTTCGTTACAAACCTTTAATTTCTGCACAAGAAAATGTATCAATTTTTGTAAACTTTTTCATGCCGCTTGGTGTTGACAAAAACTGACACACAAGATATTGAGGTGCTGTCTAAATCTTTGATTTGGCTTACAGCTCCCATGCTCGTCGTCACTCGCTGAACTCGGTAGGCATATCCTGTTGGTATGCCTTGACCTCGTATTGCGGCTTCTCCTCTCCCCATAATCCGGGGGATTATGGAGACCCCGTTACTCCCAAGAAGCGGAGCATGCTTGCGAACGCTGATTGGCTGAGAGCTACTGCAGGGAATGTTTCCAATATTATTATAAACTTATAGTAAAAAAAGCAATAGACAACGAAGTTCAATATCCTTGAACGCGTAATGTCTATTGCTCTTTCAAGCGAGCAAATCTATAAGCCGGGTTCTGTATTGGGCAGTCATCTATCTTGGCCGTGCGTTGCCGCAGCGGCTCGGTGCCACCTCCACGGGACTGCCGAGCAAGCATCTTGTCCCTCCGCGGTGTTGCTTCGGATAGGGTTTACACGGCGGTGACGTCTCCGCCACCCCGGTGAGCTCTTACCTCACCTTTCCACCATCACGTCGTCGCTGGCGCCACTCAGTGGGAATCGTTTTATCAATGCTTTATAAAACAATTCCCGTCCTCGTTTTGCCGCTCCTCCTCTCCCCAAAAAGCAGGCTTTTCGGGGACCCCGATTAATCGTTCAATCAGACATGGAGAAAAACAACGATTCGCAGTTATTTTCTGTTGCACTATCCCTGGGGTCGCCCCCGGCGGCTGTTAGCCGTTATCCTCGCTCTGTGAAGCCCGGACTTTCCTCGCGCGGAGCCTTTCGGCTCTCGCCCGCGACTGCCTGATTTACTCGTGCCTTATTATAATCAGTTTACCCCTCTTTGTCAATCGTGCTTTTCGCGTACGCCAACAATGCCTCTTTATCGTTGGGCAGCTCGCCGGCGATCACCTTGTCGAGCAAGAGATCGAGCGTCTTGCCGATCCGCACTCCCGAGCCGACCCCGATATGGATCAGATCGGAACCGTTGACCGCGAGCTGTCGCAGGCTGTAGCACTCCCCTGCCGCGATGATGCGGTTCAGCTCGTCCGACACCGCAGATAAAGTACGGAGCTTTTCTTCGCGCATATATTTGGACTGCGCCAAAATATCCGCGTGCTGGATCAGCATCAGCGCCTGCATGATCTCCACGCCGAGGCGCTTGAGATAGCCCTTGAGCATCACGGCGTCGGGCACAAAGCGCTCATCATGCCAGCGGATCAGCGTGCAGACCTCGTCGATGAACGCCGACGACATACACAGCCGTCTGAGGATCTCACGGGTCATCGCCGCGCCGATCTTCGGATGGTTCTTATAATGGCTCATACCGTATTTGTCCGTTGTCTGCGCCAGCGGCTTGCCGATATCATGGAACAGCATCGTCACACGCAGCAGCGGTAACGGCTCGATATGGTGTACTGCCGCGACGGTATGGCGGTACACATCACGGTTATGGTGCCTGGAATTCTGTTCAAAATCGAAAGTGCCCTTGAGCTCCGGGATAAATACCGCGATGACCGTGCGGTAACGCCGCAGGACAAAGGCGGCATGGTCGCCGCACAGCAGCTTCAACAGCTCCTCGCGGATGCGCTCACCCGCAATATCCGAGAGCAGCTTACGCTGTCGAAGGATCGCGTCGGAGGTGTCGGGCTCGATGGTGAATCCGAGCGTCGCCGCAAAACGTAAGGCGCGCAAAATGCGCAACGCGTCCTCGGAAAAGCGCTGTGTGGGATCGCCGACGCACCGGATCACGCCGTTCGCGAGATCCTGCTGTCCGCCGTAGAGATCCACCAAGCCGTCCTCATCATTATACGCCATCGCGTTGACGGTGAAATCACGCCGCGCGAGATCGTCGCTCAGCCGATCGGAGAACCGCACCTCGTCGGGATGGCGGGAATCGGAATACTCGCCGTCGATCCGATAGGTCGTGATCTCATACAGCTCGCCCTCTACGATCACCGCTACGGTACCGTACTTTTTGCCGACGCTGACAGTCTGGTAATCCGCAAAGATCCGCTCGATCTCTTCGGGAGGCGCGGAGGTGGTGAGATCCCAATCGTGCGGAGTGATCCCGCGCAGGCTGTCGCGCACGCAACCGCCCACAACATAACCGCTGTAGCCGTTATGCCGTAGCCTGTCGATCATCAGTTTTACATCTGAGGGCAACCGAATTTCCATATTCCACCGTTTTTCCGCATATTTTTGACATTTTCAGTATAACATCAATTTGATACGGTTACAATAAAAATATGAAAAAAATAGAATGAAATGCAACTCGGCTCCGCCTCAAACAGTTTATACAATCCCTCAGTCTGCTTTGCAGACAGCTCCCTTTACCAAAGGGAGCCTTAAACTGTTTGCATGAACCTTCCTGCTTTATTCTGTCGAAAAGATCAAATACTATCGACGGAGCAGATCAATCATATAATGAAATGCTCCGAGTGAATAAGTAAAGGTTGTGTGAATAATGAAGAAGATGATCCGATATGTTTGTATGACGCTCGCGGCTGTGCTGCTGTGTCCGATCATGACGGCGTCATCGCAGGAGGTGCGACGCACCGTGCACGTCGGCGGTATGCCGTTCGGGCTGACGATGTATACGGGTGGCGTTGTGGTCGTCAATATCGACGACAGCTATGACTCGCCCGCCAAAGCCGCGGGTCTGCGCGAGAATGACATCATCACCCGCGCGAATGACGAGAAGATCACCTCCAACGAACGCCTGCATGAGATCATCGCCTCATCCGGAGGAGCGGATATCGAATTATCTGTGTTAAGAGGTAAGAGCCCGCTATCCATGACCATTACTCCCGAAACGGATGACGACGGCAATTATACGGCAGGCATGTGGATCCGTGACTCGACCGCGGGTCTGGGTACGATCACCTATTTTGATGAAAGCACCCATTCCTTCGGCGCGCTGGGACACGGCATCTGCGACCGCGACACGGGGCTGCTGATGCCCCTGGGCAGCGGTAAGATCGTTAAGGCGCAGATCGGCTCGATCACCAAGGCGAAGAAGGGTATCGCAGGCGGGTTGAACGGCTATATGTCGGATGAAGAGATCGGCGAGATGACCGTCAACAACAGCTTCGGCGTATACGGAAAGTATACCGCCGAGCCCGAGGGCGAGGAGATCCCCTGCGCCTTTGACAGCGAGATCGAAACAGGTCCGGCACAGATCATCACCACATTGGATGACGGTGAGCTCCAAACCTTTGACGTAGAGATCGAGGGCTTCCATCTGAATGATAAAAGCGGACAGAATATGGTCGTCCGTGTGACTGATGAAGAGCTGCTGGACAAGACAGGCGGTATCGTACAAGGGATGAGCGGATCACCGATCATCCAGAATGACCGGCTGATCGGCGCGGTAACGCATGTGTTCGTCAACGCGCCCGAAAAGGGCTACGGCATCACCATCGGCAACATGCTGAGCTGTTATGAGCGGTTCGGCGGTATCAGAGGAGAATCGTAAGATTCATTGTTATCGAGATTGCCACGTCGTCGGCTCTGTTGCCGACTCCTCGCAATGACACCGACTAACGCTCCGGCAATGATGACGAGCCCTCCGTTTCGCTGTGTGCAACACTCCGCCTTTATTAAAAGAAGGTTTAGGGGCTTATCATAACACACGAGGGTTCTGTGAATGACACGCGCGCGTCCACGCGTCCGCGAAAAATGTCGAATATTTCTTTCAAAAATTTTTATGTTTTCTCTTGCCAAATTTACCAAATTATGGTAAACTCAAAATACAAATTAAAACAGGAGATGTAAAAATGACAGAAAGAATGAAACTCTTGATGACGCAGGAGCCGACTGACAATATGACTGAAATCATGCAAACCCTCGAGCAATACGGCTTTTCGACCGCTTTTTGTACGAAAGACGGTGAAGAGGTGATCAACCGCATCCAAAGCGAGAAGCCCGACGTGGTGATCATGGATCTGTTCATGACCCACATCGACAGTATCGGGGTCATGCGCGCGATCCGTAAGCAAAAGCCCGATAAACTGCCGATGTTTGTGGTCTATTCGAGCTTTGACAGTCCGGTGCTCGAGCGTGAGGTGATGAGCGCGGGCGCGACATATTTTGTATTGAAGCCGTTCAATCTGAGCGATCTGGCGGAAAATATCGTCAGGCTGAGCAAGCGACAGCGGCAGAGATCGAAGGGCGGTATCCGACAGATCGGCTACGACAGCAACAGCTTAGAGCTGAAGGTGACGGAGATACTGCACCAGATAGGAGTCCCCGCCCATATCAAAGGCTACCATTATCTGCGTGACTCTATCATCCTGTCCATCGAAAAGCCTGAGATCATCAACGCCGTGACCAAGCAGCTCTACCCCACCGTGGCGAAGAAATATGAAACAACGTCATCCAGAGTGGAGCGTGCAATCCGCCACGCGATCGAGGTCGCATGGGACAGAGGCGACGTCGAAGTGCTGAACAGCTATTTCGGCTACACCATCCAAGGGAGCCGCGGCAAACCCACCAACAGCGAATTCATCGCGATGATCTCGGATAAGCTGAGATTGCAGATGAAGAACGCGGGATAACAAGCGCGTTTGTTTTATTGTTATTATTGATTCGCGTACAACTATTTCAACCAAATACGCCTTGTCATTCTGAGGATCGATCCGAAGGATCTTTTCAAAAGAATTGATCAGAGATAAAACAGAGCCGTCGCATTACAAACGCGACGGCTCTTGTCTTTATCGTTTACATTATGATATCTAAGAAACAGTGATTTGATTATCTATAATATTGATACCAGCCGATGAACAGTCTCCTATTCACTGAACAGGCAATCGCACTTGGTGTTTGATCAAATCAACAAATCCTCTCGCATACAGTATATCGTCCCATGTATAAATATACATTTTTTTCTTTCGAAAAACGCTTATCTGATTGAGATAGGCGAAATGCAATCTGAGTCTTGTTCCGTTTGGAACAGGCGTAAGATAAATATACAGTTTTGCTATCCGGCGATCACGGGCAATACATGCCCAGCCCGCATATATTTTGCGGTATGGCATGCCGCAGCAGGGATATTGAAACCGGAGTATCGAAGCTCTGATACATGCGTCATACAGGCTTTGTTCCGGATACGGCAGCGTTTCTTCATAATCAGAGATGATCTTGTCACTCTCATCCTCATCTTCAAACGGGTTCTTCTTCGACATGATATCTTCTTTCACCTGTGTGTGTTGCTTTTGCATTTTGACAAGCATCATTATAGAGGGTACTATCATCAACCATATAACTCCTACCAAACCAATTAATAACACAAGGAAGGGAAAAAAACTATCGATTAACTCAACAAGAAAGGATACTATAAAGCCGACAGCGATTAAATATACAAAGACTCCAAGCAAAGTTACAAATGATGAAATGATATAATACCGCTTCACTCGTTTCAGCTTAACCTGTTCTCTATCCTGATTTTCAAAGCCGTACTCTTGAATCTTGGCAGGAGGATCATTATTCCTTGCTCCGCAGTTAGAGCAAAACCGATAAGGATATTGCAGCAGCTTACCGCATTGAGTACAGTAACTATTCATTGTACTTCTCCTTTTATTATTCCCGATTCATTCCGTGATTTCCGGAAAGCAAAGTATTAGATTACATACTACATAACACTTATTTCAATTTCTTTATTCTTGCTGAAACTCATGTTAACATATTCATAAGATGATTGCAAGTTTTTTGGTGAATCATTGCATTTCATTTTTTGTTGACAGCGGTAAGAACAGGATGGTATAATATAATTGATCAGTTGAGATTGCCACAGCCCCGACACGCGTGTCAATGGGCTTCGCAATGACAATGATAAAGGCGGTGTTAGAATGGCGTTTGATACATTTGATGAAGGCATCAGCTTAGGCGGTATGCGCTCCAAAACCGAGATCCGCACCCTGATCTGTTATCTGTTCAAGAGCGTCGGCGTCCCGATGACCAAGGACGCGGTCGTGAACGCGCTGATGGAAAAGGGTCTGGCGAATTATTTTGAGACCAGCTCGAGCTTTGACGATCTGATCAGAAACGGCAACATCGAATTGGTCGACGAAGAAAAAAGGCGCTATTTCAATACCGATAACGGCAATATGATCGCGATCCAGCTCGAGGACACCTTGGCGCCGACCGTCAAGGAGCGCGCGATCGAATGCGCACTGGCACTGCTCAAGCAGGAACGCGTCGAGAGCGAGAACAAGGTCACGATCGAAAAATGCGACAACGGCTATACTGTCACCTTCCGCATCTCCGGCGGTGATATGGAGCTGTTGAGCTTCTCGCTCTATGTGCCGGATAAACAGCAGGCACGCATCCTCAGAAAGAACTTCTATAAGGATCCCGACATGTATTATTCGGTGATGATCGCGATGCTCACCCGCAACAAACGCGCTGTGACGGAGATCCTCGATGAGCTCGGGTCGGTGATTTAATTAGGAATGAGGAGTTAGGAATTAGGAATTATCCTTGATATGCAAAGCATTACCCTGTATCGTATAATCCTCTGTCGGTAAACATTTTTCAATCCAAAAGCCGAAAGGCTTTCCCGAAATACCTCATTCCTCATTTCTAATTCCTAATTACTAAAATACCGACAGCAATACCATCAGCGCGACGCCGGGCACTCCGCCTGCCGCCGAGGTCAACAGTGTGAGCTGTGTCACCGGGATATACACCCCCGTCATACCCGACAGGATATTGACGACGCCCAAGGTCAACAGCCCTGCCAATATCGAGAGTAAAGCCCTTTTGAAGGGCTTTTTCTTTTTGGCAGCGTAATGGATGAAGGAGAAAACAAGAAAGGTCGATACGGATACGATAAACACAAACAGCATAATGGCTCCTGAATTCAGTAAACATTTTTATTATAGCACAATACCGCAGTAACAACATTTTTCCCGCCATGATATCAGTGGAACACTATCTTGTTGTTATTCGGTTAATTGATACAATCCCTCACCCACTTCGTGGGAGCTCCCTTTACCAAAGGGAGCCTTTTTGGTTGAGATTGTGAGGTGCTGTCAAAATCTTGATTTTGGTTACAGCACCCATGCAAGGCTCTCCCAAGAATCGGAACGGACAACTGAGTCCGTGAACGATGATTGGTTGAGAGCTACTGCCAAATCCTCTTGCGAGCTTCGCAATGACATATGTAACAGCGGTTGAGATTGCCACAGCCCTTGCGAGTTTTGCAATGACAAATAAAAAAGACTACCGGATTTCTCCGATAGTCTATTCTATGATAGCTTGTGCAAAAATATTATGCCTCGGGAGCAGTAGTTTCGGCAACCTGGTCGCTGACAGAGGTGGTATCTGTCGCCTCTACGGAATCAGCGGGAGTGGTGTAATACGCGATGATGTTCAGTGCGATAACGACGACAACAAAGCCAACGGCGAACCACTTGGTCGCGCGGGCAAGGAACGCGTCATAGGAACGAGCCTTATTCTTGGAGAAGAAGGTGTCCGCACCGCCGGATACAACACCGATACCCTGCTGGTTGCCTTCCTGAAGAATGATAATGATAATCAATACGATAGAAGCGATCAGCAATAATGCTCCTAAGATAATCTCAACAACTGACATAATGTATCTTCCTTTCAAGACGACTGTTCAAAGTCGATATACTCAAATGCAAAGATTATTGTATCATACAAATATGCAGATTGCAAGTGTTTTTTTGAGGAATCAAAAAATTTGTTGTAAAGCAACATTTGTCGGAAACCCTTCGGTACGTCGCAAGCGCCGTACCCTACAGGAAACAATCCATCTGCTTCGCGTTTGGGTGACATATATGGGATAGGTCTCGGGAGGAGCAAGCCCCTCCCCTACGGTAAACGATCCATCCGCTTCGCGTTTGGGTGGTATATATGGGATAGGTCTCGGGATGAGCATTCCTCGGCGGAGACGCCTCCCCCACTGTCACTTCGTGACGTCTCCCCAACGGGGAGCACCCCTCCCCTACAGAATAACCTTTTCCGCAGCACTATACTGTACTGCCATTCACCGTCAAATGAGGGAAAGCTGCTGGGCTTCATCCTCCTGTGAGGGCAATGCGCCCGCGGCGGGCAGGGTGCGGGTGCGATAGCGAGAGGGCTTTGAGAATCTTCCCTCTTCATACGGTTCGATCGCCATGACGCGATGACCCTTCCTCAGCTTCATCACCGCTACGCCCTGCGTATTCTTGGTCGTCTTGGGAGCGATCGCGCCGCTGTGGAACAGCAGCATACGACCGTTGGACGAGGTGAGCAGGAATTCGCGGTCGGTCTTGGTGAAGTCGATACCGGCGAGAGGCGCTTTATCGGAATAAGCGTTGATCAGCTTTTTGCGGTTGGTCTTAGTCTCATACGCCGAGAGAGGAACCTTGGCGACCTTGCCGTTCTCAAAGGCGAACAGCAGATAGCCGCCGTAATCCTTGGTCTTTAAGACGAACACCGCCTTTTCGCCCTCGTCCATCCCGAGTCGCGCGGGAATGAACTCACCGAAGGCGCTCGCCTTGGTATCGGCGATCTCGCTGACCTTGGTCTTGTAGACCTGACAGCGGTCGGTGAAGAACAGCAGATCGGTGTTGTTGGTGGTCTCGGTGGTATAGACGATCTCGTCGTTTTCCTTGAGCTTTTGCTCACCGCTCATGCGCAGAGACTGCGGCGTGATCTTCTTGAAATAGCCCTCTTTGGTGAAGAACAGATGCACGGGATAATCGGGGATCTCCTCCTCCAGACTGATCTCAGCGGGCAGATCGTCCACATGGAGCAGCGGACAAAGGCGCTCCTTGCCGTATTTATCCGCGACGGCTTTGAGCTCCTTGACGATGATAGTCTTGACACGCGCCTTGGAGTTGAGGATCGCCTCGAGCTCCTCGATATCCTTGATGAGCTGTTCGATCTCAGCGGTACGCTTCAAAATGTATTCACGGTTGAGATGTCTGAGCTTGATCTCAGCGACGTACTCCGCCTGGATCTTGTCGATACCGAAGCCGATCATCAGATTGGGGACGACCTCGGCTTCTTCCTCGGTCTCGCGCACGATCTTGATCGCCTTGTCGATATCCAGCAGGATGAGCTTCAAGCCCTCGAGCAGATGGAGCTTGTCCTTCTTTTTGTTGAGATCGAAGAAGGTGCGGCGGCGGATACATTCGACGCGGAACGCGATCCATTCGTTCAGTATCTCCCCCACTCCCAACGTCATCGGCACGCCGCCGATCAGCACGTTGAAGTTACAGGAGAAGCTATCCTCAAGGGTGGTCAGCTTGTAGAGCTTGAGCATCAGCTTATCGGGATCGGTACCGCGCTTTAAGTCGATGGTGATCTTCATGCCGTCGAGACCGGTCTCATCACGGATATCGGAGATCTCCTTGATCTTGCCGTTCTTTACGAGGTCGATGACCTTTTCGATGATGACCTCGGTGGTCGTGGTAGGCGGGATACGGGTGATATCGATGCAGTTCTGCTTTTTGTCGTATTCGTAGATCGAACGCACCTTGATGGAGCCGCGTCCGGTACGGTAGACCTCGCGGATCGCTTCTTCGTTATAGATGATCTGAGCGCCGCCCGAAAAATCGGGTGCGGGCAGCGTCGAGATGATGTCGTGATCCTTATCACGGATCAGAGCGGCGGTCGTCTCGCAGATCTCACGCAGGTTGAAGGAGCAGATATTGGACGCCATGCCGACCGCGATACCGGTGTTGGCGTTGACCAGCACAGACGGGAATGACGCGGGCAGGAGGGTCGGCTCCTTCATGGTATTATCATAGTTGTCGACGAAATCGACGGTGTCCTTGTCGATATCCTTGAACAGCTCGTTACAGATGGGATCGAGCTTCGCCTCGGTATATCGGGAAGCCGCCCACGCCATATCGCGCGAGTAGAACTTACCGAAGTTACCCTTGCTGTCGACATACGGATGCAGCAGCGCCTCGTAGCCGCGGCTGAGTCGCACCATCGTGTCATAGATCGCGGAGTCGCCGTGAGGATTGAGCTTCATGGTAGCGCCGACGATGTTCGCGGACTTGGTGCGCGCGCCGGTGAGCAAGCCCATCTTATACATGGTATAGAGCAGCTTGCGGTGCGAGGGCTTGAAGCCGTCGATCTCGGGGATCGCGCGAGACATGATGACGCTCATCGCGTAGGGCATGAAGTTTTCTTCGATCGTCGAAGCGATGCGCTGTTCGACGATATCGCCCGCGCCCGCGATCACGCCGTTGGCGATCGGTTTGATATTCGGTTGTTTTGTTTGTTTTTTCTTTGCCATATGTTATTTCCTTTATTGCGAAGCACTCTGTTTTGTAGGGGAGGGTCTTGACCCTCCCGGTTCAACATCAAAATTGATGTTGAATATCAATCGAACGTTTCATTTAACAAAAAACAGAGTATCTCACAGTTTTGTTGCTGTAAATTCGCGCGGCGCTGCCACGCGATCGGGAGGGATTGTATCAATGGAGCAAAACGATTAACCGAAAATAATGGACACTCGCTTCGCTCGAACAATTATGCAATCCCTCACCCGCCTTTGGGCGGGAGCTCCCTTTACCAAAGGGAGCCTTTGTTACGACACATCCAGATTATCGGTATAATTCGCGCCGAACTCAACGATGAAGTCTTTTCTGCCCTGCAGGTTATCGCCCAAGAGCACATCAAAGATCTGCGCGGTGCGCTCGACATCGTCGGGCATCACCTTGATCAGGCGGCGGGTATCGGGATTCATGGTGGTCAGGCTCATCATGTCGGGTTCATTCTCACCAAGACCCTTGGAGCGCTGGATCGTGAACTTCGCGCTGCCGATCTCGCTGATATACTTCTCTTTTTCCGCCTCGGTATAGGCGAAATAGACCTTATCCTTCGTCGTGATCTCATACAGCGGCGATTCCGCGATATAGACCTTGCCCTCCTTGATGAGGTCGGGGGTCAGGCGGTAGATCATCGTGAGCAGCATGGTGCGGATATGGAAGCCGTCCACGTCGGCATCCGTACAGATGATGACCTTGTTCCAGCGCAGATTATCGATGTTGAAGGCGTTGATATCCTTTTTCTTCGACTTGGTCTTGCCCATATCGACCTGCACGCCGCAGCCGAGGATCTTGATCAGATCGGTGATGATCTCGCTCTTGAAAATACGGTCGTAATCGACCTTGAGGCAGTTGAGGATCTTACCGCGGATGGGCATGATCGCCTGAAAATCAGGGTTACGCGCCTGTACGCAGGCGCCCTTTGCGGAATCACCCTCGACGATGAACAGCTCGCGCTCGTCGACGTTTTTGGAGCGGCAGTCGGTGAACTTCGCGATCTTGGCGGTGATGTCGATCTTGGCGGTCAGATTCTTCTTGATATTGATACGGGTCTTTTCGGCGCTCTCGCGGGAACGCTTGTTGACCAAAACCTGATTGGCGATCTTATCCGCCTCAAGGGGATTCTCGATGAAGTAGACCTCGAGCTGTTTCCTCAGAAAGTCGGTCATCGCGTCCTGGATGCCCTTGTTGGTGATCGCGAGCTTGGTTTGGTTCGCGTAAGAGGTGACCGACGAGAAGGAGGAAATGACGATCACCAGACAATCCGCTACGTCGTCATATTTGATCTTGCTCTCGTTTTTATTGTACATGCTCTTGCTTTTCAGATAGCTGTCGATCTGATAGACAAAAGCGTTGCGCACCGCTTTATCGGGCGAGCCGCCGTGCTCGAGCCACGAGGAATTGTGATAATACTCGGTAACGGAGGCTTTATTGGAAAACGCCAGCGCGACGTTGATCTTGCACTTGTACTCGTCCTTGTCGTCGCGGTCTCGGCACATACGCTCACCGCTCCAGCTCTGGACGGTAGTGAAGCCGTCCTCCCCGATCAGCTCGCTGACATGGTCGGCGATACCGTTCTCATAGAAGAATTCCTCAACGTCAAAGGAACGTCCCGCCTGCTGACGGAAAATGAACTTGACGCCGGGGTTGACGATCGCCTGACGGCGGAGCATCTCGGTGAAGAACGCCTTATCCATCTTGATGTCGGTAAAGACCTCGAGATCGGGCTTCCAACGGATCTTGGAGCCGGTATCTCTGCCGCTGTAATCTGTCGATTGCAGACCGCCGACATTTTCGCCCTTTTCAAAATGCAGGGAGTATTTTTTGTGATCGCGCTTGATATCGGCGTCCATGTATTCGGACGCGAACTGGGTCGCGCAAAGTCCCAGACCGTTGAGGCCGAGGGAAAACTCGTAGTTGCCGCCGTTGTCATTGTCGTATTTGCCGCCCGCGTAAAGCGTGCAGAACAACAGCTCCCAGTTATATTTCTCTTCGTTTTGGTTATATTCGACGGGGATGCCGCGTCCGTGGTCTTCGATCTCGATCGAGCCGTCGTTGTAGGCGGTGAGGACGATCTCTTTGCCGTAGCCTTCACGCGCCTCGTCGATGGAGTTTGAGAGGATCTCAAACACACTGTGCTGACAACCCTCGATACCGTCGGAGCCGAAGATAACCGCCGGGCGCTTACGCACCTGATCGGGTCCCTTGAGCACCTTGATATCGTCGTTACTGTAAACAGGTTTTTTCTTTGCTTTTGCCATAGTTTCACCTTGGTTTCTGTATGATAGCCTTCCCCTTGAGGGGAAGGTGGGCTTTTCGGCTCTAAAGTCGAAAAGGTCGGATGAGGTGGAAGCGCTTCCACTCTATACCGAATATCATTAAAACGGAAAGGTTTCCACCTCATCCGTCACCCTTCGGGTGACACCTTCCCCTCAAGGGGAAGGCATTCGCTTTATTTGATCCCTTTGAGCTTTTTGATCTGGTCACGCAGATATGCCGCGTGCTCAAATTCGAGCAGCTTTGACGCCGCCTGCATCTCTTTGGTAAGTTGTTTGATCATATCGATCCGCTGCTCACGCGAGAGTCTGCCGACCAGTTCCATCTCTTCGTCGGTATGGGTGGAGATCTCTATGATGTCGCCCACTTTCTTGATGATGGTCTGCGGCGTGATGCCGTGCTCCTCATTATATGCCTGCTGGATACCGCGGCGGCGGTTGGTCTCGACGATGGTTCGCTTCATCGAGTCGGTCACGCTGTCGGCGTACATGATGACCATGCCGTCGGCATTTCGCGCGGCGCGTCCGACCGTCTGGATCAGCGAGCGCTCCGATCGCAGGAAGCCCTCTTTATCCGCGTCGAGGATCGCCACCAAGCTGACCTCGGGGATATCCAGACCCTCTCGGAGCAGGTTGATGCCCACCAGTACGTCGAACTTGCCCAGTCGCAGGTCGCGCACGATCTCCATGCGCTTGACGGTGTCGATGTCGTGGTGCATATAGCGCACCTTGATGTCCATGCTCTCGAGGTACTCGGTGAGATCCTCCGCCATCTTCTTGGTGAGGGTCGTCACCAGAACACGCTGGCTCTTTTCGGTGCGGATGTTGATCTCGGAGATCAGGTCGTCGAGCTGACCCTCGGTCGGTCTGACGGAGATCTCGGGATCGAGCAGGCCGGTGGGACGGATGATCTGTTCCGCTACCACAGCGCTTTTCTCCAGCTCCAGATCGCCGGGCGTCGCGCTGACGAATACCGCCTGATTCAGCCGCTCATAGAACTCATCGAAGTTCAGCGGACGGTTATCATAGGCGGACGGCAGTCGGAAGCCGTAGTCGATCAGGCTCTTTTTGCGGGCGTGATCGCCGCCGTACATGCCGCGCACCTGCGGCAGTGTGACATGGCTTTCGTCCACAAACAGCAAAAAGTCCTTCGGAAAGTAGTCCAGCAGGGTGAACGGCGCGGAACCCGGTTCTCTGCCCGATAAGACGCGCGAGTAGTTCTCTACGCCGGGGCACATGCCGATCTCCTGCAGCATTTCAATATCGTAATGGGTACGCTGTTCGATGCGCTGGGCTTCGAGCAGCTTGCCGTTTTCACGGAAGTATTTCAGCCGCTCCTGCAATTCGCGCTCCAACTCAGCGATCGCGCGCGCCATCTTCTCACCGTCGACGATGTAATGCGACGCGGGATAGATAGCGGCATGGCGCAAAGTCGCGATCAGCTCGCCTGTCAGCGGATTAATCTCCGTGATGCGGTCGATCTCATCGCCGAAGAATTCGACGCGGATCACGCGGTCGGAGGATGACGCCGGGAAGATCTCGACGATGTCGCCCCTGACGCGGAATTTATCGCGCACAAAATTGATGTCGTTGCGCTCGTATTGCAATTCGATCAGCTTGCGGATCAGGTCGTCGCGGCTTTTCTCCATTCCGGGACGCAGCGAGATGACCATGTTGCGGTAGTCGATCGGGTCGCCCAGCGAATAGATACAGGATACCGAAGCGACGATGATGACGTCACGGCGCTCGGACAGTGCCAGTGTGGCGCTGTGGCGCAGCTTGTCGATCTCGTCGTTGATCGAGGAATCCTTTTCGATATAGGTATCGCTCTGAGGGATGTACGCCTCAGGCTGGTAGTAATCATAGTAGGATACAAAATACTCGACCGCGTTTTCGGGGAAGAACTCCTTGAATTCGGAGCACAGCTGTGCGGCAAGTGTTTTGTTATGCGCGAGTACCAAGGTCGGTTTGTTCACCTGCGCGATGATGTTCGCCATGGTGAAGGTCTTACCGGAACCGGTAACGCCCAAAAGCGTCTGTTCCTTATGACCCGCCTTGATACTGTCCACCAGGGTTTGGATGGCGGCAGGCTGGTCGCCCGTAGGCTGATATTCAGATACGAGTTTGAATTGTTCCATGCGTCATCCTCCTTCTTTAACGATTCTCCCTTCGGTCGGTCAATCTATACAATTCATCCGTCAGCTTACGCTGACACCTTCTGAGGAGTTCGTGATAACACTTATATAATGCCCGATTCCGCCATCGATACGCAATCGTGGTCGGCGACGATGAAGTGATCGAGCAGGGTGATGTTGACGAGCTTCAGAGCATCCTTGAGAGAAATTGTCGTCAGCACATCTTCCTTTGACGGCAACGCCAGACCGCTGGGATGGTTATGCGCCAATACCGCGGCTGTCGCGCCGTAGTTGATCGCCAAGGTAACGATCTGTCGGATCGAAACGCCGGCGGAGCTGAAATCGCCGTGAGCGATCATGCCGCTGTAGACCTCTTTCCCCTTGGTGTCCATCAAAAGCAAAAACACGTGCTCGGTTTCTTCATAGCCGATAAACTTGTTCAGGATCAAGCCGGGGATATTGCCGAAGTTCAGCGTCTTGTCGGAGTTCTCGTACTTGTCGACCATATACAGCCGCGTCACACCGGGAAAGAGCTTGAGATACATCGCCTGATGCTCGGTGAGTCCGGCGTCCTTCAAGCTGTCCAGCGAAGCGTCCAGTACCGCCGAAAGTGAACCGTAACGCGCGATCAGGTTCTTTGCGATATCGTTGGTGTTGCGCTGAGGGATCGCGTAATAGAGAAGGATCTCCAGCACCTCATGCGGCTCGAAAGCGTCGATCCCGTTCGCTATCAATTTCTTTTTCATTCGGGCACGATGACCGCTGTGATCGGCTTTCTGCATAACACTTGCTCCTCTTGGATAGTTACATCTTTCATGCAATACCACAAAACCCTATATGTAGCCATTATATAGTGATTTTACCACAAATTGTGGTGGAATGCAATAATTCCGGAAGAATTTTTATATAGAGCGGTTCTTTTTTCCTCAGCTCTGCGTTATCGCGACACCGTACAACTTGCGGTGATCGATCGAAAACAAATCCCTATGGCGTATACCATAGGGATTTGTCTATTCTTGATTATCTTCTTTTTGAGCGGTTGATTCTGCTTTTATGTCCTCTTTGTCGTTTTCGGAGACGGTCTTTTCTTCGGATATATCCTTTTCGATCTTGTTCAGTTTTTCTTCAACAGAAGCGAAAAGCGCTTCATCCGCATCATCGATCTTTTTGTTAGACATCATCAAGGCGACAAGCTCATAACCGAACAGTAACAAGATACCGCCTATCATGACTACAACGCCTACCGGTGTGCTCAAAAAGCCGTATATCTTTCCGAGGACGACAAGCTTATGGATATATTTGCCTCGCACCTGGTCATATGTAATCAAGCGGTCAAGAGATGATTTCGGTGCATCGCCCTTGGTCTGATAATAATATTGATTATCCTTGATCTCGGGTTCTTCAACGACACGGTGGGTCACCTCTTTGCCGTACGTCTGAGCCTCTTCTGATTTATATGTGATGATATCATTGATTTTGATATCGTCAGCGGGAGATTTCCTGACCAGAATCAGATCCCCGACAGAAAGAGTAGGTTCCATTGATTCGGATGATACACGAAAAATATAGTATCCGAATACAGAAGGCGTGCCTCCTGTGATTCGTGTCGCGAACAGACACAGCACCACAGCAACGACCGCGATCAGCATGATAACAGAAAGGACGTTCATTATTTTTTTGAAAATACTACCACCCCCTGCTTTCTAACGATAGTGTTCTTCAAGATCAGCGTTTCTTATTTTTCGGCTTCTTTTTTTTCGATTTATTCTTATTTGACTTCTTACTGTTTGGATGATCGGATCGGGGCGCTTTAGGCTTGTTGTCACCGGAACCTCCCTTGCCCTTTTTTGGATGATCATCAGCATTGTTCGGCTGTTCTGATTCAGCACCGGAAGAATCGTCTTTCTTTGATTCGGTAGGATCCTTCTTCTGTTCAGGCTCCTTTGACGCTTCAATGGGATCCTCACGCTCGACGGTCTCACGCTCAGGTTCAGGAGCAGCCTCCTCTTTTGGGGCTGTCTTCTCCGCGTTATCGTCCTTTTCTGTGATAGCGGCTGAAAGCCTTTCCTGCTTTTTCTTTTCCGCCGCTTCACGTTGTTCGCGCTGCATACGCTCTATGATGTCAGAGATCGACTCGGGTTCTTCCTCACGACGAGCGGCAGAAATGATCTTTATGATATTGACGATCTCATCAAAGAATATCAACAGCAACAGCCCGATAAAGACCAACAATCCCCAATTTGAGAAGAAAAAGTTATAGATATGACTGAGGATATTGATCTTACAGAGATATTTTGACTGTACAACACTAAAATCGATCTCACCGTCATCAGAATCATTCGCGTCGCCTTTGGTGACCAAAACGATCCTGCCTTTTCCATTATCATACGGCGCGACTATCACACGGTGTGTCACATTCTTATTATCAAAGCTCGGTCCGCCTTGGAAGGTAACAATATCACCGAGCTTGACCTCGGACGCATCGGAAACCTCTTTGTTGAGGATAACGTCGTTGGTCTCGATCTCCGGTTCCATACTGCCCGACATGATACGATGGAGCGAATAGCCGAATAAAGTCGGTGAGTCACCGTTGATCTTCGTAAGCGTAAAAACGATGATTGCCAAAGTGAGTACCGCGATCAGCGTCCAACATACGATATTCTTGATGATACGGACGACTCGCCATGTCTTCTTCAGCTTTGCGACTTTCTGTTCGCCGAGTTTATCTTTTACTTTTTGTTTGAGTTTAATCATAAGTATACTCCGAAGTTTTTGTCCCACGCAAATTCGTTAACAAATAACGCTTTGGGCTCAATGTTTACGCCTATTTCAGTATAATAAAAAAGGGCTGTAAAAACAACCCTTTTTTGAGATCAATTCAATTAAACACAGGATCACATGCCGATATAAAGGCTGTCGATCGTATAACGGAGCGCATATTCCTCGGAGTTATTGATCACGTACCAGTAAACGTTTACCGACTCGCCTGCGGGGATCTTGAGGTTTCTGACGATGGGAACGTCATTGAAAACGTAGTTCGCCGCAGCGGTAACCTTGACGGTCGTTTCCACCTGCTGTGAATCCGAATAGGAGGAGCCGACAGCTTTGGTATACAGCTTCGCTTCACCCGCGCCGACGGGAGTGATCACACCGGTCGTCTTATCGACGGTGAAAACGTTTGTATCGCCGGAATAATACTCTAAGGAGCCGATATAGTTCGCTGTGTATCCGCTTCTGAGCGGGATATTGGTCGTGTTGGACAGAGCGGCGTCAAATGTGCTTCCTGTCGTAACAAAGATCGTGTTATAGCAATTGTTGATGCAAGCGCCGCCGACCGAGTAAGGTGCACCATGAGAAGAATCCGTATCAACCTTCGTATTACCGCTGTTGTTGGTTTCGTTCAGCAGCCTGTATACCTTACTCTGTAACTGGGTTTGACCGTCGCCGTGAAGATCGAACAGGGTCTGGGTGCGTTGTGCCCAGTTCTCATGACCGTTAGTGCCGTTCGTTCCCCAGTTCTCGCAAGCAAAGAACGCGTGGGTCGCGGTCTTGGGGATATCGACATAGTAATTATAGTAGTTATCCTTTTCACCGCAATAGGTCATGTGATAATAGGTGCCGTTGGAGCCGGTGGAATTGAGGCTTTCTACACCGGTGTTCGGGTCTTCATTCCAACAGATATAGAACTCTGTGCCACTCCAGCTTGAAGGACAGTTGTTCTTCGGTTTTTGGAAATAAACACGCATCGCGTCGTGAGTCGAATAAGACTTTTGCGTCGCCAAAGAGGAATAGTCGCGATAGCTGCGCGTAGGACCGTTTACGCCGAGGGCAAGGGTGCCGTTAGCGCCGCCGGACGCGCCGGTCGGGATGGACAGAGTGTTCGCGTAGAGCGAGACATTCTGTTCAACTGCGCCAGTTGCGGTGTTGCTTATCGTGGTACAGAAGTACTTTCTGTTATGGGTCGTGATATCGGAGCCGCTCAGACCGGCCGAATCCGTTACGGATTCGGTATAAGAACCGGTTCTTCCGTTGATAGAGGACTTGGTGGAGATGGTCACGCTCTCGCCGTTATAGGCTGTATACTGATTATCTGAGTTGAGCACCATCTGATCGCCGGAATTACTGCGAGGACGTGAGAACCATGAAAACGTCGGACCGTTCACACAAATCACAATAAATACGATCGCCAGTACGAGCGCCAGTATGATCTTTGACTTTTTCATGGTTTCACCTCCTTAATTATTGTTTAATACAATGACCATGTTGCGGTCGAACCGTCCCAAGCTCCAGAGGGAACAGTGAAGCAGTTCTTATCAGACGGAATCGTCAAATCACCGGTCTGATTCAACTTATTGTTCCAGTTATTCGTCGATGTACTGCCATTCATTCTTACGAATATGATATTCGGATAAGAAGCGGGAACAGTAACCTTGTAATAACCGCTGCCGGCGGACGTCATGCTGTACCAATTGTTGCCGTCACCGTAGACATAGGCTGCGAATCTTGCACTGTCTTGTGTCCAGTTGGAATTCGGTTTGAGATATAGCTCTCTATCAGTGATACTCCAAGATAGTATCTTAGTACCAGGATCCCAAGTAAAGGATACTGTAGTACCCTTGCAAGCAGGGACTCTCCACTTATAATACGGAGCGGGATTACTGGAATCATTACCGGCTATGTAACTGTTATATACCGTACCGGCGGTACCGCTTCCGGCATTTACAGAAGCAGGATGATAAGCCTTGCTTCCATCATAAATCGTTACAAACTGCTCCGAATTACCGGTGAATTTATAGCTCAATGTATACTCACCGGTAGTACTGTTAAATGTAAACTTACGATCAGTGGAAGTCGTAGAGACATCAGTACCATTCAAATAACCTGTCAGGTAAATATTTAAGGTCTCAAACTTAGCATAATAGGTTACATCGTCATCACCCATCGTAAAGGTATACGAAGAGCTTGTACTTACCGCAGTACCTGTACCGGCATCATTATCATACCAGCCGTCGAATTTGTAACCCGCAGCAGGATTTGCTGTGATCGTTACCGAGGTATTGTACTTCACGTCTGTCTTGGTCACAGAAGTTGCAGCTGTCTCATTTCCGTACTGAACCGTACTGCCGGTAGAACCAATTGTATTCAATTCAACAGTATGTGTATTTGTCGTGAAGCGTGCGTAGTAGGTCGTATTTTCGTTGAGGGTCACAGAGTTTACCGAATTACCGCCGGTCTGTGTCGTATAAATACCGGTGAGTGAATAGCCGGGGCTTGCATTTGCTGAGAAGGTAACCGTTGTACCCTTATCATAGGTCTGGCTGTAGGATGTGACGTCGTCGTTCGCGGATGTGTTAGTGCCGATCGTGATCGAACCGACATTTGTTGCAGTCGTAGTATTGGTTTCAACACCGTCGAGATACTTGACGATCGTCAGCTTGCGAACTTCCTTGAACTTCGCGTAATAGAAGACTTCTTTCGGTGCTTCGTTCGTCGCGTTGAAATCATATGTGGCATCTGTCGACAACGCGGGACCTGTTCCGGCTGCGTTGTTATACCATCCAACAAAGGCATAATCTTCATTAGCAGCTTCTGCGATCAATCTAACTTTCTTGCCGGGTAAAGCATGGATGGTATCGTGATGCTTCGCTGAGGCATTGGAGCTGTTGTTTGCTTCTACCTGCTGAGTGGACGATGCAGTCGTATCGTAATAAGACGTAGATGTGATGGTGCCATATGAGGACTGTCCGGTGACGGTTGCCGTCTTGATGGTGACGATATCGGGCAAAGCCCATGTACCTTTACTCTTTTTAGCGCCGCCGAGATCATTATCAGCTGCACCACCACGTTGCTCCGTGATCACATACGTTGGATCAACCGGGCTTACCGGAATCTCCGTATCCTCAGACTTAAACAGAAGAGTAGAACTATTCCAGTGAGATGGCATGTTTTCTGTAGTCAGATTTCCGTTACCGGACTTAAAGAACAGCGCATGATCATACTTGCCGTTATAATCAAAGGAGTAATGCTCGTTATCATCCAAACTGAGCTTATACAGTCTGCGGGGGATACTATTATTATCCATCCAACACCACGCATAATAGTACGCGGTACCACCGGTATCCCATCTGTTTGTCGGGATCAGGGTGACATGGCGCGGGGTCAGGTCGGATATGATACCGAAATTACTGATCAAGATATCCTCCGGCAATGTGTTGTCAAGAGAAGAACCTTGCAGCCACAGGTTGACAGTCACGATCTTCGTTTCGTCCGCCGCTACGCTGAACAGCTTTGCGGTACTGCCTGAGCCTTTGATGTGGTCACCAAAAGCCTCATAGGAAGTAGCGACCGCCGTACCGGATGTATTACCTACGACCGTCGTGTCGGCGGTACTGTCCGAATTCGCGTATATCTTTGTATACTTTGGTTTACCGTTTGAGTCATACAGGTCACCGCTGCTCGTACCCTCTGTATAGGCGGTCACAGATACCCTGATGTTATCGCCTTGATTGGAGAAGGTAGGAACCTGAGTGAAGAAGAAATCCGCGTTGACGTCCGCACGCAGCTTGAAGCTGATACTCATGTAGGCGGTATTCTTGTCGCTGGAATCTCCTTTTCTGAATGATCTGCTGTCGGTCTGATATGCCGCGGCGTTTGCCGTCACCTTGGGGAAGAACATCCTCTCACCGTCGGCGCTGGAGGCGGGCGCTAAGTGCATATCGCCTGATTTTTTGAAGTAATTGGCGAGGTCGATCGTACCTTTGCCCTCACCGATCATCGCTTCGGTAAACACATAACTGTCGACCACCAAGGGATCATCCTGGTTCTGTGAGTTACGGGTCGCGATCTTGATCGAAGAAACAGTCTCGACCCACGCGTACGACGCAACCATCGCGATCGCGATCACTTCAACGAGGATGACAATTGAAATCACAAGATTCTTGATGCCATTCTTGCCGGTCAGGTTCTTCGCAACCTTTTTGAGCTTGTTATTCAATTGTATCACCCCCTAGGTATGAAATAGTTTAGATTATTGCGTTGTTTCCATGTATTCAACTACTGCAGCATCATCTGATCTTGCGTATTAACATAATAGCTAAGATTAAAGTCTGAAGTTACAGTAAAGATTCTCGACGGAATCCACGTTCTATACGTCGAACCGCTGGAATTAGTCAAATAGAAAGATGTTATTTCATCGTTTGCTGACAACGAACCGCTCCATGTGAACTTATTTGTTCCGTTTTGTGTCAGCTGTCCACTACTTCCGTTGGCTGTAGAGAAATACAATTTATCAAGACTATTGGTAATATTACTCTGAATCCAATGGCTGCTGGTGTTATCGTTCACATTAATCTGAATATTATAGGTCGACGAGGAACTGCCGCCACCGCCACCTGATTGTGTAGGCGCTTGCGTAGGAGCGGGAGTACCACCGCCGGGTAAAGTATCCCAATAGCCTACGCAGGGAGCAAGGCGCTCAGAGGTCGTACTTGTCATACTGTAACCGTTACCGTGGACAGCCTTGTATACAAGCGAGTTGTATCTGTTGCCGTTGGAATCAGTAAACTGACGAGTCTTCTGCAGATCCTGTGAGCCGGAAGCGTACCAACTGCTGTTAATTCTTGAAGCAGTGATCCAAGTGGCAATATCCGGAGTGGTATGCCACGCGTTGTAGATAGTTCCCTGAGTACTGCCATTTTTTCTTGAAAGTCGATAGAATGATATTTTGGAGACAACCTTCTTCGGAATCTTACACTCCCACTCACCGCCGTAGGAACCATCACTTGCTCTTTCTTTTGTTTGTGTCATAATAACGGTCTTCCAACGTCCTTCATCAGAGAAGGGATCTTCATAAGAACAAGCAATAATGGGATACAGATTATCACTGTCTTTATCGCTAACCCAATAACGAACGTTTGAATTCGTATCACCATAAGAACCATCTACAAACTTTATCGTTTCCATCTCGGCGAAGTTACTCTCGATATCGATATCGACGGAGACATTCGCACCGATGTATTTATCGCTATTCGGAAGCGTGCCCTCAAGCCAGATGACCAGCGTTACATCCAAGGTTTCGCCGCCGGGGATAACGAACAGCGGTGTGTTGCCGTAATAATAGTTCGCGAACGAATTCCAGTTGTTACCTTTATTGTTGTTGGACTGATCCGGATAGGTGCAGACCGTCGTCGGTACGCCGTTTTCATCGATCATTGAAACCGCGTCGGCAGAGTTATCAACATAATCGACTACCTGCGCGGAGGGGTCGATAACGACGGGCGAATCGCCGCTGTCGGCGATGAACGCCAGCCTGATCGGACAGTTATCACAGGGGATCGTCTGAGAATTCGGTCTGCCCTGACCGTCATATCCGATCGTCATCTGGTCATGATAGGTTGCATTTACACTACTATCAGCAGCACCTGTAATTTTGACCTCATAGCTCTTGATATATACCGGCGTATTACCGGAAGTACCCTTGAGCTCAAAGTCCTTGTAGATATATCGGACGTTCTCATCGCCCTTGTTGCCCTCACGGAAGCGCATCTCTCCGGTAGTGGAGGTGAACGACTTATCCAGCGGGAAATAAATGTTTCTGCCATCAGTACTGGACGCTTCATCCAAAACCGCTTTGTCGATACGGATGATGTTAGAAGCGGATTTATCTCTGTTGATACGCAGCGAAGAGGCGGACTGGAACTCAAAGTTGTTCGCCTGGATCGAAGCCGCATCACGCTGTGCGAACCACGCAAAGGTCGAGCTGACGCCGAGTATCAACACAAGGAAAAGTGAAACATATGTTTTTGCGATTTTCTTGCCGTATTTCTTGCTCTGTTTTGCTTTCTCAGCCAACGCCTTGAAAAGAATCTTCAAATCCATGATGCTTCACCTCCTATCATAAGTGTGTTTGCGATCACACAGTCCCGAAGGACTATGCCATAACTGTATCTCATCATGAAGAACGTCGCGATCCTGTACCGCTGACGATTCAGTAATAAACCGATTAATCATCTACGTCAAAATTCAATACCATATTGAACTTTCCGCCGACGAATTTGAGGCGGGACTCGGCGTCCTCGCCCTCGATCCACATATTCAAGCGGATGCGGTTGTAATAATAACCGTCCGTACTGTTGTATTTGTCCATAACCACAACAGGGAGATCATCCGTGGATGTGGCGCCCAGCTGATAATCACCGGCTGTGCTTGCTATAAGATCCGTACCGGAATCTATTACACGAACCTTGGAAGTATTATAGTACCAATGCTCATTGGTAGCGTCGCCGGTGAGAGAGACCGTATCGCCGGAAACCGTCACATTACCGCCGGGCTTAAAGGTACCTGCCGTACTGCCGGTATAATTCAAATGAAGCGTATCAGCGTTCGTTCCCTCATACCAAATGCATGGAGCGGGGATCCAGAGCAGCTCGCGTTCGTTGCCGTTAAATATTGCCATTCTTACAGCGCCGATCGCGGCATTCTTCATTGATTCCTCATTAGCGTTGCTCGGCTCTGCAGCGGGCGCAAGCGAGGATGTATGCAATAATTTGACATCGTTTTCCGTTTTGCTGCGGAAGTAGATATCAAAAGACAGATAGTTTTCATTCGCAACAGCGTCATCGAAATCGCCTTCAGGATCAACATACGCGATATCGCCATACTGGATCAGCTTAGGGATCTTGAAGGTAGCTCCGTTGCTTGTGGTCTCACACAGAAACAAATCAGACAAAAAGCCGAATTCCGCGTCAGAAAAATCGAGCGTTAAATTGCCCTGGTGCCAGCTTTTTTCTTGAAAACCGGTTTCAAGTTGATGCGCAGTATTATATGTACTGATCCATGTATTGATTTCATTATAACCTGCGGCAACCGTTTTGTCGGATGGCGCGACAATAAAGTACTCGAGCCCGTTAGGCGCGGTAGCCTTGATGCTCAGGCTATTGGTATGAGCGTTAGGCTCAGCCTTGAACCACGAATAAGCCCCCACGAATGCAACGACGACGAGCGCTACTAAAATTATTAAATTTTTAGCAATCAATTTCCGAGTTCTACGCCTCAGTTCATCGCTCTTTTTCATTGCAAACCTCTATATCTGCGAACCTGATATGCAAACGGATAAGTGTACGATTATTGATCCAGCAACATCTTATTTATAATAGTTTTTTGCTTCGGGCAAATTGAGAAGAGCTTCAGGCTTATCATCAACGAGCACGCGCGCTTTCTTAACAAATTTCTTTGCTTTTTTGGTAGCGTCGGCGAGTTTAACGTCATAATCCTTTTGGATCGCTTTCTTCTCAGCGTTGAGCCGGATAGTGTACTTCTGATCATCAGAGAAGGTGCATGCAGCAACCTTTTCGTTCTCGAGCGTGTCGATCTTGACCTCATACTGTAACTGGATATCAGCGATCTGCTTCTCGTACTTCTCGCGGATCGCTTTGATCTCAGCCTGTTTGGTCAGTTCAGCGGTCTCGAGCTGCGCCTGCAGCTCCGCGATCTGATCGTCACGGAATTTCATCGCCGCGATCTGAGTACGCAGGGAGTTATTCAACGCGACATTCTTTGTTTCGATCTCGGAAACCTGCTCGCGAGCCGCCATGATATCGCGCTTCGCCTGCTGTTCGACCGCGTCGACGCCGCCGATACGCTCGCTCAAAGCGGACTTTTCATCATTCAGCGTAGCGATGATGGCGTTTTTTGCGGAGATCGTATTCAGATGAACTCGGATCTGATGCTCGAGTTCTTTCTTCTCATCATTTCCTTCATTAATCACACGATTGAGATCATCCATCTCACGCTGATAGTTCGAATACTTTTCAACAGCCGCGTCGTAGGTGCTCTTTAAATCGTTATATTTGCCGGTCAACTTCTCATTTGCATCGTTAGCGGCGGATAAAGAAGCTGCCTTGGCGGCGATATCATCAGCCTGTTCGGCAATCGTGCGATTGTTACTTTCGATTGTCATCTTGAGATCGGAGTTCTCGGCGCTCAAGGATCCAATCGTATTGGTCAGACTCTTGACCTGTGTATTCAACCCGGTGATCTCTTCAGCTTGGGCAGCGATCGTTGCCTCATGCTCGGCGATCTGCTTCGCTTGCTCGGCGATAACGCCATTGAGTTGTTCGATCTCAGCCTGTAACTGTGTGATATAATTTTGAAGCTCTTCTACGCGATTCTCCAGTACGGCGATCGTAGCAAGCTGAGCCGCGATTTGTGCCTCGAGTTCCCGGATCTTTGCTTCGAGAGCGGCAATCTTCGCTTCGAGCTCTTCGATATATGCTTTGAGCTGTTCGATCTCTTTCTCGAGATCCATAATGCGAACCTGCGCCTGACGAAGTTCCTCACGCGTTTTCTCAAGCTCTTTCTTAAGAGCGGAGATGACGGATTCCAGTTCCTTGATTTTGATATCGCGGACACGAATCTGCTCCTTCGCCTGTTCGAGTTCTGCGGTCAGTTTTGAGATAATGACCTCGCGCTCACGAACCTCTTTAAGTCGCTGCGCCATTTCCTCACGGCGGGCTTCATATATCTTATCCTCGATATACTTCGCCAGTTCCTCTTCAGGCCTGTTTGCCTCAGCGGCACGACGCTCATTCTCCGCGACATATTCCGCGTGGAGCTTCTCACGAAGAGCAGAGTTGGTGTTGATGGTAGCGACGAAATGCTGGAAAGCCATCACGTCGTACATATCTTTCTGAACGTCCTCGGGCATCTGACCCTCAAAGACGTTTTTCTCTAATACATAGCCGGTCTTGCGGTAACCTTCAATAAACACCCACAGATCGTAGCACTGCTTGAATGCGGGATCCTGCTTGATACAATTGGTCTTGTTGATAGGCGATTTAACCGCAATACAGCCCTTAAGCGCTTTCATCAGATCGGTGCCGACAAAATCGTCCAGCTTCATACGAATACGCTCAATACGCTCGTAGTCGGTCAAGCCGGAAAGATCCTCATCTCTGTCAATCTTATCGCGCTCATGTTTTTCGGCATGATGTTTTAATTCAAAGCCAAACACCTCATGACCGATACGGATCTCACGATCCATCGACATTTTACTGGAGGAATCGTTCGGAGCGTCCTGCAGTGCGCGGAAACGCGCCTCAACAAACGCGATACAGTTGAAGATCAACGTATGCAGAAAACGATTTTCATATGTCGCAAAGCTATCTTCACGATGGGTGTTCAGCAATCTTTCGGGAACGACGCTGCCGTCCTCCTCGATCGCCATGATCAGATTGGCGTGCTGCGTCAGGTGTTGAACAGCGTCTTTACCGACCTGTTTCACCTTATCGATTCGGTCAACTTCCTTATATTCCTCGATGAATTTGCGCTGTTCTTCGATCGCTTTCTCGATGTAAGGAAGCTTACTCTCGATCATCTCGACCCATTCCATGTCGATAACACGGTTATACGCGTTACCGGAGAGCTCATCATTGCCTTTATCGGCGTCAGCCAAAGCAGAAGTCAGATACTCACGCGCATAGTCACCGTCGAGGGTGTCTTTCATTTCGGCATATACTCTGTAGTATCTGCTATAATCAATCATGGGTCTCACTCCTTTATGGGTCGAATCTCGTTGTGGTTTCTCGTGTGACACTGTCACACGAGATCATTTATGCAATCTCTCAGTCACCATCCGGTGACAGCTCCCTTTATCAAAGTGAGTCATCTATTATCAGGTCATCTTCTGGAGCATTCGCACATACTCTTTACATTCATTCATATTCTCTCTTCCGAAGAGCTGATCGAGCTGCTGAACCAGACCGTCGATCTCATCACGGATATAAGAAATATTCAACGCCTCAAACTTACGGAATACCTTTTTGCACAGCGCATAGTCGATACCGTCGATCTCTGTGCCGCCGCAGCCTACAAACGCAGGTACAAAGGAATTGATCTGCTTCATAACACGGTTACCAAAAGCGACACGGAAATGCTCGATTACATAGTCGTCGAGGATCTCGATCTTCTTCAGATTTTCCTCACTGATGGGATTCGCGGCAACCGCATCCTCCAACAGCTTGGTGAAGTGTTTATAGTTGATATGACACGGCGGTGTGTCCGGAGCCTCAAACGGCTTACCCTTGGTATTGATGTCGATGGGCATCGCACGGTCATAAACCTTATCGGTGATTGCAAAGGTGGAGTCATCGTTGTTCGCGGTACCGACGTACCAGATATTGTCGGGGATGGTCAGCTTACCGTGATCAAGATGCTTCGGATCGTCCGGCCACGGAGCCGCAACGATCTCAACGATCCACTCATCATGCGCCGGCATTTCGAGGATGGACAGCATCTCAGCAAAGTAATACTCGACACGAGCGATGTTCATCTCATCGAGGATGACGACGTATACGTTTTCATTATAGGATGCTTCGTACAGCGCACGGAGCAATTCAGTCTCGTTATATCTCTTGGTAAATTCGTTGTAGTAACCAAACAGCTCGGTACGGTCACGCCAGGAAGGCTGGACAGACGCGATAACGGCGGGATTGCAAACATACTTACCAAACGCGTAAGGCAGTGAAGTTTTACCGGTACCGGAGATACCTTGCAGGATCGTCAGTCGACCGGACGCAAAGCCTGCTACAAAGCAACGGAGCAGTTTGATCTCATACCAATAATGCATTCTGGAACACGCAAAATTGCGGAAGTTGGTAACGAACTCGGGGAGGGTAACATCCCAGTCGTAAGGCTCGGGCTGATAATCCGCCCACTCTTCGTCGATGGTGACCAGCTTGTTGAAACGACCGGTGGAAACCTCTTCTTCCTCTTCTTCCTTGTTGAGTGCTTCCAGTTCTTCGCCTGTCAGCTCAGAGATCTCGTTCGGGTTCAGACCGATCTGAGAAACCTTCATGGAGAGGATCTTATCCTTCTCGAGATTAAGGCGCATGACTTCTTTGTTCAGCGCGTTGACCTCATTGACAAGATCATTGGTGTCCTTCGCCTTCTTCTTGAACTTCGTGAATTTCATGATACCCTTCACGATGAAGAAGATGATCAGACCCAGAACAGCGGCAAGAAGAAGCATAGCAACGATCGCGATGACCCAAGCGACGCCTTTACCGAGCTCGCCCTGCCCAGTGAAATTCTGAATAATATCATAGTAGGCCTTGAAGTTGAAAGCCTGCAGTATATCGACGATGCCCTTAAAAATAGAGCCGAAGAACTGCTTTAGAAACTCAAATAAGAATTTAAAGATAGTATCCATATGTTCTACTCCTTGCTGCTTTATAATAATGTAACTCGCTTTTGCTTAAACAATTTATACAATCCCTCACCCGCTTCGCGGGAGCTCCCTTTCCCAAAGGGAGCCTTAGATTACAGTTCTTCGTCCGCGATGTTGAAGAACCACATCAGCTTGACATAACCGTCACGGATAACGTCGAGACACTCGGGATCCTCGCCCTCGATCCACATGACGATCGTGTATTTATCTGTTTGACCGGGCTCTAAACCTTCGATCTCGGTGTTGAATACGGTCTTTGAGTCGATAAAGGGCTGGATCACGATCTCTTCATCGGTATGGTTAACGAGCTCTTTATTTTGAGGCTGTCCCGCCGCCGCTTCTATCTCTTCCTTTGTAGGCGGTGTATAATTCTCGGGGATCTCTTTCTTGAAGATCTTTTCAAACGCTTCCGGTGTACCGTCCGCGGATGTCAAGCCTCTGTTTTCTTTGGCAAAAACCTCGGGTTCGCCGTTCTTATAGATCATGATACGGCACGCCTCATCGGCGTCCTTTGCCGCCTTGACGCTTTGTAACATACTCTGGTAATTGACCGTTTCATTACCGTTATTGGTAAGATAGAAAGTATACGCTAAGTAGTTTCTGCCGTTATGGGAACCTTCCGCCTCTAAATCGAGTGTGGCAGGCAACCAATCGTATGTGATATTGGTAACATCTTTTACCATGGACGCGCTTAACTTAGTGGTAGCGCCGTTACCGTCGGCATCCTCAGAGATCAAGATACCTTTTTTAGCAGCGCCGCTGTCAACGGAGATGACAAGATCACCGATCGTCGTCAACAGCCATGAGATGATCCACAAGAGCAACAAAACAAGCACCAAAACAAGGAGGGTAATGCCGGCTCGGCGTTTCCATCTGACTTGTTTCGCAATATCCTGTGCGTCACGCTTTGCGCCGTAGCGCTGGAACAGACCCTCTTTTTGGCGCTGGAGTTGAACTTGTTTATCACCTTTATATTCTAACCGTTCGAGCTGTTCCGGAGAGAAAGGCTCATCGATATTTTTCGGTTTCTTGCTCAATTAAAACAGCTCCTTTACTGCAGGATGTTTCTGATGAATCATGAGATCCAACCAAAAATCCCGTAGATCTCATCCACTTGTTAGGGGAAAAGTCCTTCCCCTATCCTTTATTCCTTCGATTCTTCCTGTTCTTTCTCTTCCGGCTTATCTTCTGCCGCATTATCACTCGGTTCTTCCGCGGCTTTTTCGGACTGATCCTCGGAGGACTCAGACTTTTGTTCTTCTGCCTGCTGTTCCTGCATCTTCTTGAACGCGAGGAATTGCTTGAACTGTTCACGCTCCTCGTCCGTCATATTATCCGAAGGAGCATTGCCCGCTTTTTCTGACAGCGCCTCGGCTACAGCCGCTTCAACGGCAGCCTGTTTCTTCTCATCATCCTTTGCTCTGCGATAGGAAGAAGCATTCATCACTACGCGAACCAGCTCATACAGGAAGAACGCGATCATCGGGAGCAGAACGACAAAGAAGAAGCCCTGCTGGGTGCGCAGATAATCGAGGAAGCCGCCCACGCCTTTGATGATCGTTCCTTTATATCCAGCCGTATAATAGACGGATACGAACTGACCCTTGATCAAATAATTACTCACGTCACGCTGATCGGGAACCTCAGACATCTCTCTGTTATCACCCTGTGTCTGATACGAATAGTTCCCATCCTTACCCTCGACTTTATTGATGATTCTATGGACGATGTACGCGTTATTTCCGTCGGTATCCTGCTCGATAAAGGTCACGATATCGCCGACGTCATACTCGATATCGGTGTTACCGTCGATCGCTTTCGCGATCATCAAATCACCTTTGCCAAAGTCGCCCTCGGGATAGCCGTCGGGAGAACCGCCCTTCATGGAGTCGGACTGGATGGTCTGGATCGTATAACCAAAAATCGTAGAAATACCGGTTGCTTTTGAGGTCAGCGCCAATGCGGCTATCAAAACAGATACGATCAATACAATCACGATCAACACATTGACGACAGTATTGATCACCTTTTTCAGGATCTGCACGCCCTTTGAGGGCTCTTTCTTCTGCGTTTCTGTATTCTTTACATTCTCACTCATTTAACTAAACTCCTATATCTTGATGATAGCGCTAAGCTCTACATACAGAGATATGCACAGGTTAGGGCTATTGATGTTAGATAACAGATAACAGATAACAGATAACAGATAACAGATAATAGATAATAGATATATAGATATATAGATATATAGATATTATATCTGTTAAATAGTAACAGCGAAAGGAAACGCTCCGCTTTTTTGTCCGAGCGCAGCGAGTAACATCAACTGTTCTCTGTTCACTATTATCTGTTATCTATACAAAGACGGAATAATAGGGGCGTGATGGGCGAAACTGCCGTTCCGCCCCTACACTCCATTTTCGCATAGTTCAAAACGTTTTGATCTCTGCTCCACTGGAGCGAGAGACGATTGATCTGACTACTGAGGGATCAGGCCCCCTTTGCCAAGGGGGCTGTCGCCAAAGGCGACTGGGGTTGTCATAAAAAAGATTCAACCCTCCGACACGCGACACAAGTGTCTCGTGCCACCTCCCTTAGGAAAGGGAGGCTGAGTCCCGCTTCCTTGTCAGATCGGAGGAGGCTGTATCGGTTGAGATTGCCGCGGGCGGAACACGCGTGTTCGCCCTCGCAATGACAATCGATGGGCAATAAAACGATCCGTTATGCGGCGTCGGCGTGTGTTTGCCACCGACGCCGCCGAATGTTTTATTTAAAAGAGAAATCTCTTATACTATAGCGTATTGTGCAATAAATACCTAAGCAAAGAACTTTTAACGATCAATCACCTATCAGGGGGTAGTAGGAATGGTGAAGTCGATCACTACGCTGGTGAGGATAGAACCCAAGTCAACTTGACCGATGTTCAGAGAGTAAACAGCCGCATCTTCGCCGTCGAGGTATACACGAACGGTGACATAATCTTCGCCGTTGTTGCCGATAGAACCAAGGGAGATAGTCTGAGCAGAACCGAAGGCTTTACCGGTATATGTAGTGCTGCCGCTGGTAACGCCGGAATCACTGTACTTGGAGGAAGTTTTCAGCAGATATCTGTTGTCAGCAGCGCCCGAGGGCTTCCAGATACCGAGAACAGAACCGTCGCTCTTCAGAACAGCAATACGAATAGCTTTAGCCAAAGAAGTAGCGTCCTCGCCGCCGGTCAAAGAAGCACTTACCTTGGTAAGCTGAACGGTAGCAGAATCCGCACCGGTAACCTTGAGGTACAACTTCTCTGCGTACATATCGTGATTAGCAGTAGTTGCAGCGGTAACAGCCTTATTGTTATCAGCAGCGGACTGACCATCAGAGGCAGCATCCACACGATAGATACCTCTGTTGGTGCCTGAGCTTGCATCCTGAGAAGCAGCACCAATAGCAATAGCGCTTCCTGCTACAGGAAGGTTATTACTGAAGCTACCAGTGTTGAGCAGCGCATCATGAGACCAATAAGTTGCGTTTTTCGCTTTCTCTGTCTCAGACTGGATCAGAAGACCGGTGGAAGCATTTGCTTTCAGTGTGAGACCATGTGTGTGTGCGTTAGGATCTGCAGAGAACCATGCGAATGTTGCGGAACCAAGAGCTACGAGAGCTACGAGGAGCATCGCAACGGAAGAGACTAATGCTCTTCTTCTGAATTTTGTGTTTTTCATGAGAATTCCTCCTTATTTTTTTATGTCCCAAACACAAGGACAAATTTACTATTTAATCAGACGTTTGTGCGCCTGTTTAAACCAAGTTGTTTCAGATAACAGATAACAGATATCAGTTAACAGTTGAGGGAAACGCTGCGCGTTTTGGATTATATTCTTTATCAACCTTGTCCTCTAATTATCTTCACCATCATCCATTTTTTTAAGTGCTGCTGTCAGCATTTTTAACAATGCTTTTATTCTGGGCTGCAAATCATCAAATTCACAATTACAGTAGCCTGTTTTTTGTAATACTATCAACCAGTAATCTGTTTCACCGGCTTCTTTTGCGGCGATACGGAGCTTATTTTTGAAATCCGCTTTGCTTGCCGCAAACTCTGATTCATGGATGTTAGCACCTATACTGGTGCCGCTTCGAAGCACTTGGCGCGACATCACATATTCATGTTTTTGATCAATCAACCACTCATAGAACGCTACGATCCTGATTGAAAAATCAATCGATTGCTTTGCTAACTCACCTTTCATATCAATAATAAATCCGGGCGCGGGCAGAGCCCGCCATCCACTGTTATCTTTTCTCTTTTATCTGTTATCTTTATTCAAAAGAGTTGCCGTTTTCATCCGCTCCGCCGAAGAGCATCTGGAAGGTGACATTGGCGTCCTGTACGTCGTTGTCACACTCGGGGTCTTCACCCTCTGCCCAGATACGGAAGGTGATCTGCTTGGGAGTGAGGGTATCGAGGTGGAAGAGTCGACTCTCCGAACCAAAACTCTGATTGACGTCAAAAGTGGACTGACCCGCTACGGCAGAGCCCTTATGCGGCTCCCAAATCGCCGCGCTCCCGTTATCCTCATAGGATACACGAACGGCATTGATGATATCAGCCTTGCCGCCGGTTTCGGTCGTGGTGCATGCGGTGGTAGCGTCCTGCCCTTCTACCTGTACGGTCTGACCGGAGAGGTGTACCCACATCTCTTTGGTAGCGATAAACCATACCTTGAACTCAACAAACGAAGTATCGTTAGCGTTACGGGAAGAACCGGACTGACTCGCGAATGTGATACCGTTGGAAGAAGTGACAGGATCAAGGAGCTGCTGGTCGAGGGTAGGCGCGTTCTGCGCTCTGAGTGATGTATTGATCATATCATTGGTCAGTACCTTTTTCCACAAACTGGTATCGGTACCGCGGTTTTCGATATCAAGATACAACTCGGGAGCAGTGGAGATCTTGAGTGTGATATCATTGACGGCAGCGAAGTTTGACAAGGTGAACCAAGCGAGTGTCGCTGTGATCAAAACGAGCATAGCAATAATGCTCAAAAGGAAAGTGAACTTCCTTTTGATGCGTACCTGCGCTTTTTTCAGTTTCGTTAATTCCTTTTTTAGCTCTAATACAGTCTTTTCATCCATACTACTCACCATATTGTGTAAAAAATTTATGTCTTATACTATATATAGGTATCAAATCCATCTTTTATCGGTTGCAAATAGTTGTCTGTCAATCGAGTATAAGCCTAATATACACTAATACATCATAATAATTTTATCTTGATTATAGACCAATATTTGTGAAAAATCAATAACGTTTTTTCCCATATCAAGCAAAAATAATACTTTTTCAACAACAAGAGTTGACTTTATGTTAAAACTACACTTAAATTCTTTCTTCTTTTTGTACAAAACACCCATGCCTTATACAATTCAAACAAATTACCATTCAAAATTTTGTATGTATGATTAACAAATTAATTCCGAATTGTAAGCCAATTTACCAAAAAGGCATCTATCGGAGAGTAAAAACAGCTTCTTATGATCTTCATATCATATAGGTTAACTCCTTTAGTATCTTTCCTGTTTCTGCTCTGTATTTTCCGTAGAACACTATCCTCCTACACTTTGGCGCAAATACTATCGGATAAAAAAGAACCGCCGCAACAGTTGCGACGGCTCCGTCATGTTCTTTGATCTGTTATCTTTATACAGTAAACTTGTTCGCGTATGTCGACCAGTTGCTTGCCGCGGAGAACGCGCCGAGCATCGCTTGATCCGCAACCTTGAACTCCACCACAGCTGACGGAAAAGCATTTGAATTATCCAGCGTCGGGATCGCGGAAGGATCTGTGAATGCCGTAAGATCGACCAAGTACAGAGAATCACAATAATTAAACGCACCATCTTTGATTTGCAAGACACTTGACGGGATCGTAACGTGGGTCAACACCCAGCAATTATGACACTCTTCCTTACTGATATAGGTAAGCCCGGGCGAAAAGATCACTTCCTGCAAGCCGAAACAGTTTTCAAATGCTCTGCCGTACGGTCTTGCTGCCGAAGGAGGTATGACGACCCTGTTCAGTCCGTGACAGTCACCAAACGCCGAGCTGCCAATGCTCGTCACATCAGAAGGTATCACGATATTCGACAGACTGCGGCAGCCTTTGAACGCATTATCTTTGATTCTTTCAACATGGATCGGTATTGAGATACGATGCAGATCATAGCAGTTCAAAAACGTATTCTCACCGATGGTCGTGACTGACGCCGGAACGGAAACTCTCTCCATCTCATAACATTCGGCAAACAATGAAGCGCTCACCGAATCAATATTAGACGGAATCACAAGGCTCTTCAGATTGTCGCATTGCTTAAAAGCTGAGCTTCCTATCATGGTTACGCTTGCGGACAGCGTTACATCGGTGAGCCTGACACAGTTTTCAAAGGCTCGTGATAAAATGCCGACGCAATTTGACCCGGCATGGAATTCGCTGATGATAAAGCACATAAACTCAAACATATTCCCGCCCGACTCTCTGCCGAGCGCAAACTTTCCGCCGATCAGTCTGACGCATATGGTCGCATCCTCTTCGGCATCGGAATAATCGGTTTTTTCGGCATATGTCGATACTTGTGAACTGCCTGTATTGGAAAGCACAGTATTGGTACCGTCTCCCCAATCGACTGTGACGGAGGTGTTCGGGTCCAGCCTGAGCCTGAGCCTGAGTGTCGGAATCCTTGTTCCTTTCGCTATGAAGAAGCATAGTCTTGTGCAGTTATCATCGGTTTTATAGGTACATCCGACGTCGACGGTACAGCCCTCCCGCGCGGCAGAATGGATCTGTGAGAGCGTATAGTTCCACTCTTGCGCGACAAGTCCCTCTCTCTGCGGTAACGCCGGTAAAGCCGTTAGCTCCAAAACCTCAGCAAAGGTGTAGCTGTGCAGCAAAGAACCATCGCTATCAAAGAAATTGACGTCGCTCAACCGGATAGAACCGCCCAGTACGATGCTGTCTATGGTATCAGCCAGATGATCGCTGTTTTGTTCAATAGGCAGCGTTGCGCCTTTTTCGGAACAAGCCGTATATGCCGCGGCGATATTTTGATTGATTCGCGATATCTCACTCGCAATACTCAAACTATCATTCCTTTCATATATTAATAGGTATACCCCTCCATCTATGCCGAGATAAAGAAAGAAGTTGCATAGATTTATGCAACTATGTAAAAACAGAAAGATAAACATTTTTGAAAAAAGACTTGATTTTTTGAGCAGAATTGTATATAATAGTTGAGCAATTGAAAATCCGGCAGACGCCGATTATCATTTGACCACACGTAGAGTTGTCCGAGTGGCCGAAGGAGCAGCACTGGAAATGCTGTGTACCTTTTCAGGTACCGAGGGTTCAAATCCCTCACTCTACGCCATAGAAAAGCAGGGTATCATCCGATGCCCTGCTTTTTCTATTACCGTACAGCGTGAGTGAGGGATTTGAAGGCGAGTGTGCCGA